>CAZVDN010000070.1:0-8113 GCA_964625665.1 uncultured Streptomyces sp.
TAGACGACCTGCAGGTCGCAAAATTTGCGCATCGCATTGCGATGCTGAAACCATAACCCGGGAGGAGTACACCATGGCATCACACGACGAAATCGTTGCACGCCGCCGTCAATTTCTGAAATGGATGTCGGCCAGCCCGCTGCTCGCGGCGCCCGGCGTCAGCCCTTTTGCGGCCGACGGCCCGGCGGTCTCGGCGCCCAACCGCCTGCCCGATCCGGTCATGTGGTCGCCGCGTACCTTCGACAAGCTGATCGGCTCGCCGAAGGAAGCCATCAATGTGTTCGACTTCGAGGCGGTGGCGCGTGCCAACGTGCCACCCGCGCACTTCGGTTACATGGCTGCCGGCATCGACGACGACGTCACGCTGCGCGCCAATCGCGAGGCCTTCCTCAAATACTATCTGCGGCCGCGCCGTCTCAATGACGTGTCGAAGATGGACACCAGCGTCGAGATTTTCGGCATCAAATACAACAGCCCCATTTTCGTTTCGCCCACCGGCGGCAACCGTGCTTATCACGCCGACGGCGAACTGGCGGTCGCGCGCGCTGCCAAAGTCGGCAACCATCTCGAAATGCTGGCGACGGGGTCGACGGTATCGATCAACGAGATCATCGCCGCGCGCGGCGCGCCGGTCTGGTTTCAGCTCTATGCAACTTCGAGCCGTGAGGTGGCGTGGGCGCTGGTCAAGCGCGCCGAGAATGCCGGATCGCAGGCCGTGGTGGTCACCGTCGATCGCGTTGGCGGCCGCAATCAGGAAGCGCTGTTCCGCCTGCGCCGCACCGACAACCGCAACTGCGTGCAGTGTCATGAATCAGCCAGCGGCGGCGGTGGCGGCGGAAACCGCGAGCGCCGTCCCAACTACGACGGCATCGATCTGAAAAATGTCGCGAGCATGCAGGCCGACAACCTGACCTGGGATTTCATCCGCCAGTTGCGTGACAAAACGAAGATGAAGATTGTCATCAAGGGCATTCTTACCGGCGAAGACGGCAAGCTCGCCGTCGATTACGGCGCCGACGCGCTGATTGTCTCCAATCACGGCGGCCGCGGCGAGGACAGCGGGCGCGGCACCATCGAAGCACTGCCGGAAGTGATAGACGCGGTGAACGACCGCATGCCGGTGCTGGTGGACAGCGGTTTCCGTCGGGGCACCGACGTCGTCAAGGCGCTGGCGATGGGTGCCACCGCCGCCGGCATCGGCCGCCCCTACCTGTGGGGCCTCGGCGCCTTCGGCCAGGCCGGCGTCGAGCGCGTGCTCGAGTTGATGCGCATCGAGACGCGCGCCGCGATGCAGCAGTGTGGCGTCAAAAACGTCAAGGAGCTGAACAAGGCGTTTGTCGGCAAGTTCTGATTCAGCCTTGCGCGTCGAAGCCCGGATTGAAGGCCACTTCCCACAGGTGGCCGTCGGGGTCCTGAAAATAGCCGGCGTAGCCGCCGTAAGAGGTGGCCTGCGCCGGCTTGACGATGGTGGCACCAGCCGCCTGCGCCAGACGCATAACCGCATTGACTTCCTGCTGTGATGAAACATTGTGGCCGATCGAGACCTCGAGCGCGCCGCTCGCCTGCAGCGGCAGGCCGCTGTCCGCGGCGAGGCTTTTGCGCGGCCACAGCGCGAGCTTGAGGCCGGACTGCAGATTGAAGAAGGCGACCGCGCCGTTTTCGAACTCTGTGCCGATGATGCCCTGCGTCGCAAAACCGAGTCCGTCGCGGTAGAACGCCACTGCGCGTTCTAGATCGTCGACACCGAGTGTCAGCAGGGTGATCTGCGGTTTCATTGCAGCAGTGCTGCCGGGTGTCAGCCCGGAATCTCCGGTTCGACCAGTTGCGCGAGCTGCGCCAGCGATTCCTGCCAGCCGAGATAACACATCTCGACCGGGATCGCGTCGGGTATGCCTTCCTGCACGATGCTCACATCGGTGCCGCACAACACATTCTTTAACGTGACCGTGACCTGCAATTCGCCCGGCAGGTTCGGATCGTCGAAGCGGTCGGTGTAGCGCAGGCGTTCGCCGGGCACGAGTTCCAGATATTCGCCGCCGAACGAGTGGCTGTTACCGCTGGAAAAATTCGTGAACGACATCCTGAAACCCCCATTCACTTTGGCGTCGAGTTGATGCACCGTGCAGGTGAAGCCGTAGGGCGGCAGCCATTTGCACAGGGCAGCGGCGTCGAGGAAGGCACGATAGATTTTGTCGGGGTTGGTGCGCAGAACGCGATGCAGGCGGACGGTGCCGGTGGGCATGATGAGGGCCTTTCAGATTGGCAGGTTGATGCGTTTCAACGGATGTGACGGTCAGTCTTCGCGGATGCCGGCATCGCGAATGACTTTCCCCATCCGCGCCATTTCTGCTTTCATCGCCGCAGTGAACTGCTCGGGCGAACTGCCGACGACTTCGACACCAACCGCGAGGTATTTTTCTTTCGCGTCGGCGGTGTGCAGATAACGCACGATTTCCTGCGTGAGCTTCTGCAGGATCGGTGCCGGCACGCCGGCCGGCGCGAACACGCCCTGCAATGAGCTCGATTCATAACCGGGCAGGCCCGCGGCGGCAATGGTGGTGAGGCCGGGCAGCAGCACGGATTCGCGTGCACTGGAGACGCCGAGCGCGCGCAGGCGGCCGGTCTTCAGGTGCGGTGTCACCGAGCTGGCGGTGGCGAAGGTGAGCTGGATCTGCCCGCCGATCAGATCGGTCAACACGGCGCCGGCGCCCTTGTAGCTTATGCGCACGAATTGCACGCCGGCCATCGCCTGGAACAACTCGGCGGCGAGGTGCGGCGACGAGCCGATACCGGTGGTGCCGTAATTGAGCGAACCGGGTCTCGCTTTCGCCAGCGCCACGAGTTCCTTTACGTTTTTTACCGGCAGCGAGGGATGCACGACCAGAATGTTGGGCGCGGTGGCGGCCAGCGTGATCGGTGCGAATTCGCGCAGCGGATCGGGCGCATTGTTGCGCAGGTAGGGGCCGAGCCACACGGTGCTGCCGTAGAAGAGCAGCGTATAACCGTCGGCCGGTGCTTTCATCGCGACTTCGACAGGGATCGGTCCGCTGGCGCGGTTGTCAACGATGACCTGCTGGCCGAGCAGGGGCGAGATACCCTGCGCGACGATGCGCGAGCCGACGTCGCCCGCGCCGCCGACGCCCGAGGTGATGATGCGGATCGGTTTCGCCGGAAAGGTCTGCGCCGGTGCGGCAGTTACGCCGGCCAAAAACGCTGCCGCGACGAACAGCCAAAAAATGAGTTTGTGCATGACGGAGCCGGAGCGCGGGGCGGGCAGTGGAAAGGCTGCGATTGAATCATGCGCGCGCGCTCCGTGCAATCGGCGATGCTACACTCGCCGCGTTTGCAACCGGAGACTCAATATGAAACCGCGCGTTTGGGGCAACGAACCGACACCGGATACGCCGACCACGCGGGCCTATCCGCCCGACGTCAACCGCGATTCATCGTCGCGCCTGCCGCCGGTGAGGCGCGAAGACCTCGATGAGACGGGTCAGCGCGCCTATGACGCGATGACCGCAGAAGGCAGCAAGCTGCGCGCCAGCCTGCGCGGACCGACCGGCTTCTGGCTTCATCTGCCGGAAGTCATCGAGCATGTGCGCGAACTCAACTGGAGCCTGCGTAACCGTGAATTCGGCCTGGCCCGCCCGCTGCGCGAGCTGACCATCCTCGTCACCGCGCGCGGCAATGACTGCCAGAAGGAATGGACTGCGCATGAAATGCATGCGCTCGACGCCGGGCTCGATCCCGAACTCATCGACATCATCAAGGACCGCAAGCCGCTCGACGGCGTGGCCGAAACCGAAGCGGCGATCATTGTGTTTGGTCGCGAGCTGTTCGGTGCCAAAAAAGTAAGTTCGGCCACTTATGCGCAGGCATTGAAAGTGCTCGGCCAGCGCCGGCTCGTGCACATGGTGGCGTTGATGTCGAACTACACGATGACCTCGGTGATTTTCGCCGCGCTCGATCAGCAGGTGGCACCGGACCAGGTGCCATTGCTGCCGCTGCCTTAGTGCACGGCCGCGTGGTTATAATGGCCGCCTCGTTTTTGACCGCAGTTCAGTGGAGAGTGCGATGAAAATTTCAGTACGTACGGTCTTGTGCGGCATGCTGGCAACAGCGGCCATCGGCGCGGGCGGCATGGCCGCGGCGCAGCCTTATCCGGCCAAAGCGATCCGCATGATCTTTCCGTTTCCGCCGGGCGGCCCCACCGATCTCCTGGGCCGCGCGATTGCGCAGAAAATGTCCGACCAGATCGGCCAGCAGGTCGTGGCTGACAACCGTCCGGGCGCGGGCGGCAATCTCGGCCTCGAACTGGCGGCCAAATCGCCGGCCGACGGTTACACCATCGTGCTGACCTCGCCGCTGATCGCACTGGGCCCGCTGCTCTATTCGAAACTCAATTACGACCCGTTCAAGGACCTGCAGCCGCTGTCGCTGGTGGCGACCATTCAGAACGTGCTGCTGGTGCATCCGAGCGTGCCGGCGAAAACGCTGAAGGACCTGATTCAGATCGCCAGCAAGAGCCCGGGCAAACTCTCCTATGGTTCGGGCGGTGTCGGCACCACCACGCATCTGGCGCCGGAACTGATGAAGAGCCTGACCAAAACCAACATCGTGCACGTGCCTTATAAAGGCTCGGGCCTCGCGTTGATCGGTCTGATGGGCGGCGACGTGGACGTGCTGATCATGGCGGTGCCGGCTTCGGCGCCGCAGGTGCAAAGCGGCAAGGTGCGCGCGCTGGCTGTGCTGTCGGACAAGCGCGCGGTTGCGCTGCCCAATGTGCCGACCACCAAAGAGGCCGGCTTTGAAGGGCTGGAAGTGCCGATCTGGTACGGCATTCTCACCACCACCGGCACACCGAAGGACATCGTCGCGCGTTTGCATACCGAACTCGTCAAGGCGCTGACCTCGGCGGAACTCAAGGAGCGCCTGACCTCGGCCGGCATCGAGCCGATGAACAGCACCCCCGAACAGTTCGCCGCCTTTATTCGCAGCGAGAACACGCGCTTCGCCAAGGTCATCAAGGACGCCGGGATCAAGCCGGAGTAACGCTGCAGTGCTGAACGCAGCCATCGTCGGCCTCGGCAACTGGGGCCGCAAACTCGTTGTCTCGGTACAGGGCAAAAGCGACCACCTGCGCTTCGTTCGCGCTGTAGTGCGCAACGCAGAAGCCTCCCGTGCATTTGCGGCGGAACAGGGTCTCGCACTGTCGGACGATTTTGCGGCCACGTTGGCCGACCCGGCCATCGATGTCATTGTGCTGGCCACGCCGCATTCGCAGCATGCCGCGCAGATCACGGCGGTTGCGGCCGCCGGCAAACCCGTTCATTGCGAAAAACCGCTGACGCTCAAACGCGTTGACGCGCAGCGTGTCGTTGATGCCTGCGTGAAGGCCGGCGTCGTGCTGGCCGTCGGCCACGACAAGCGTTTCTGGCCGTCGATGCAGGCGCTGACGCGCATCGTCGCCAGCGGCGAACTCGGCGAGATCCTGCATATTGAGGGCCACAACAGCAACGAAACCTCGCGCACGGCATTCGCGTCGTGGCGCGCCTCGCCCGAAGAGGCGCCGGGCGGCGGCATGACCGGCACCGGCATCCACATGGTCGATGCCTTCGTCGGCCTGATCGGACCGGTGAAACGCGTGCAGGCCCAGTTGCTGGCGCGGCGCCCGCCGCCCGATGTGCTCGACACCGTGTCGGTGCTGTTCGAATTCGCCAATGGCGTGTCCGGCACGCTCTCCACCATCCGTGCCACACCGCTTTACTGGCGCGCGCATGTTTTCGGCACCAAAGGCTCGGCCGAAGCGATCGGCGCCACCGAACTGGTCCTGCGCAGGACGGGTGCCGCGGCCGAGCGCATGAGCTTCGAGACGGCCGATTCCCTGCGCGCTGAACTCGAAGCCTTTGCGCTGGCCGCGGGTGGCGGCGCGCCTTACCCGATCACGCCGCCGCAGATGGTCGAAACCGTCGCCGCCTTCGAAGCCATCGTGCAGTCGATGGCCAGCGGGCAGCCGGTATTTCTCTCTTAGGTCGTCGCGCGCCGACAGCGCGCGGACTTACTTCTCCAGGCCCAGCAGCGTTTTGTTGTACTGCTCGGCATATTGCAGCAGCCGCAGTTGCAATACCTCATCCGCGTCCTCGCCGAGATCGGCGCAGCGGAACGGGCGTTGCGCCTTCTCCAGCGCAGACCAGAATGCCGGCGGCGTCGGCCCGCTCAGCGGCCAGCCGGGCATTGCTTCATCGATCTGCGGCCGGCACACCGGCACTACCAGCTGACGGCTGTCGCCGGCGTTGAAGGCACTGGTCGCCACTGCAACGGGATCGTTCGACAGGAAGAGGTCGAGGGCGTCGGCGGCGTGGGTGCCAAGTGATATCAGGCAGAGGGCGGTGAAGCAGGGCAGATATCGCATTGCATCAACTCCGGCGAGTTTGTTCAGGCGGCGCCCAGCCTGCCGGGCCGCCGGAGCATTTATTAGTGCGCGTCATCGAGAAAACGGGCAATCAACGCATCGTCGCTTCCATGCATGAGGTCGGCAACGCACGGCATGCCGTGCCACTCAATTTCTTCCTCGACGGCCAGTCGGCTGACGAGCTCCTGATGTTCTTGCCGTAACCCCAGGATTTTCTGCGCGCATGCGGTGATTTTTTCCCTGTAACTGTCGGGCTTCTTCTCGCGCAGGCTTTTGATGCTGCCGAGCTGATAATCGATGGCCATTTCACAGTCGTTGAGGCGCTCCTCAAGAAAAACCACCCAATGCTGAACTTTTTGCAGCTTGGCATGGAGTTCGTCTGCATTCAGTCCGTCGAGCATTTCAACCGGATATCCATGTGCGACAAGGGCCTGTGAGTCCGGAAACAAAAAGCGATATGGAATGTTTCTCTGGATGCGCCATCCGCCATCGACCGAAAAGTAGTAGTTGAACGAATGCTTGAAATCGGCGTCGAGCCCCTTCTCAATGGCCCACTGCTGGTCGGACTCGATAATTTCCTTTCGCCCGCTCTCGATTTCACGCGTACGGTACCATTTTTCGTCCAAGGGCCTGGATTTTGACCATCGCATGACGACTGCGCTCCTGTTGCGCGTTTGGTTCAGTGGGTCGGACTGATGAGGAAAATCCAAAAAAATGCGCGGGGCATTTTTGAGGAATTCAGTGTCCCAGCATAACCGAAGGCACCGCCCGCGCCAATTCTTCGGAAGAACCTGATTGCACTGCACCTGCTGCATCGCAGCGCCCGAGCGATACGGTATAGTTCCGCATCCACGGAGGTGACCATGCTGAAACCAAACATTGCTGTGCTGCTGTGCGGCGCCTTGCTGCTGCCCGCGATGGCTGCAGGGCAGTCCGATGCCTACCCGCAGAAAGCGATCCGCCTGATCACGCCTTTTCCGCCGGGCGGCAGCGTCGACGTGATCGGGCGCCTGATTGCGCCGAAACTCTCGGAATCACTGGGCAAGCAGGTGGTCGTCGACAACCGCGTTGGTGCTTCGGGGAATATCGGCACCGAACTCGCCGCGCGCGCGCCGGCCGATGGCTATACGCTGCTGATCAATACGCTGCCGTTTGTGACGAATCTGTATCTTGCAAGCCGCGTGCCCTACGATGTGCAGAACGATTTCGAGCCGGTCATTCTTTTATCAGCCTCCACGGCGATGCTGGGCGTGCATCCCTCGCTGCCGGTGCGCACCACGAAAGAACTGCTGGCGCTGGCGAATGCCAAACGCGGCACGCTGAATTACGGCACGGCCGGCATCGGCACCAATCCGCACATCGCCGGCGAGTTCTTCAACTATCTGGGCAAGTGCAACATCGTCGCCGTGCACTACAAGGGCGGCGGACCGAGCCTGATCGCCGCCATGAGCGGTGAGATCACCGTGACGTTTTCCAATGTGGCCGAAACCCTGCCTTATGTGGAGAGCAAGCGGCTGCGCGGCATTGCGATCACCAGCCTGAAGCGGCGCGCCAACATGCCCGACATGCCGACGATCGCCGAGACGGTGCCGGGCTACGAATTCCTCACCTGGCACGTCATCATGGCGCCCAAGGGCACGCCGCGGCCCATCGTTACGCTGCTGAACGACCGTCTGAAAAAGGTCATCACCACGCAGGAGC
>CAZVDN010000070.1:8123-8491 GCA_964625665.1 uncultured Streptomyces sp.
CGAAAAGCGGCGTCGATGTGATTGCCAGCACGCCGGAAGAAGCCGGCGCACATCTGCGCAGCGAGATGGACAAGTGGAGCCGCGTGATCAAGGAGCGCAATATCCGCGCCGAGTAGGCGCGGAGGCAAACGTATTCATTCGCTCCGGTTCATGCTGAGCACATCGAACCATGAATCGGAGCGAATTCCCGGTGCCGGCGGTTGGTAATTCGCCCTTCGACAGGCTCAGGGCGAACGCGGGTTTGTCATGCCGCCGCTGGTTACTGGCGCTCGCCGCGCGAACGGTCACCGTCAGTGCGGCGGGCGTTCGTGGTCGCCGCATTGGCCGGCGGCGTGTTGGCGACACGTGTCGGCGCAACATTCACACGC
>CAZVDN010000070.1:8501-12853 GCA_964625665.1 uncultured Streptomyces sp.
TGATGCGCGGCGGCTCCTCGCGTATGCGCGGTGGCTCCTGATTGACGCGCGGCGGTTCCTGGTGGATGCGCGGCGCTTCGATGTTGACGCGGGGCGGCTCCTGGTGGATGCGTGGCGCTTCGATATTGACGCGGGGCGGCTCATGATGAATCCGCGGCGGTTCCTGATGAATCCGCGGGGCTTCCTGATTGATCCGGACCGTTTCGTGACCGAATCGCGGCGTCTCACGCACTACTCGCACCGGTTCGCGGATGATGACCGGTTCGCGCACGATGCGTGTCGGTTGCACCACGGTCGTGCGTTCGATGTAGACGGGGGCGGGTGCGTAATAGGCGGGGGCGGGGCGATAGTAGCTGTCCATCGGCTGCGCGTAGACCGCAACGCGCGACGGGCGGTAATACTCCGATGATTGGTCAACCATGGGCAGGTCGGCGCAGCCGGCCAGCGTCAGCAGGGTTGCCGATGCGAGGATGATGTTTTTCATGTGCGCCTCCTGGTTGCCGCCGCGCGGGAAACACGCAGCCGTGACTATTTAACGCGCGGCGCACGGTTTCCGGCCCCGACAAGATGTAAACTTTTGTAACAAACGGCGGCGACAGCACGTAACCGCCATCCACAGGGGGACGCAGGCATGTTTCAGGACACCACGGTGCTCGATCTGGCAGGGCGGCTGCTGATCGTGCTGTTTTTTCTGGTCGCGGGGCTGTGCAACATGACGCCGCAGAAAATCAAAGACCACATCGATCGCATGGCGGCGGCGCATACCCCGCTGCCGGCGCTGGCGTTCTGGTTCGGCATTTTTTTGCAGTTTTCCGGTTGCGCGCTGCTTCTCACCGGCTGGCATGCCGATATCGGCGTCTGGTTCCTGATCGTCTTCACGATCGCCGCAACGGCGATTTTTCACCGTTTCTGGCAGGTGGCCGATCCGATGCGGCGCAATATCGGCCGCATCATGCTGCTCAACAACACAGCCATACTCGGCGGGTTGTTTTTGTTGTTGCAGAACGTGCAATGAATTCATCCCTGAATACGCTGCGCTTCTTCCGGGCCACGGGCCCGTGGGCAATAGGGTTGGTTGCATACGCGTTTACGGCGTGCGGTGCATTCGCGCAAAATTTCCCGACCAAGGTGGTGCGTTACGTGGTGCCATTTACCGGCGGCAGCGGCGCCGACACGCTGGCGCGCATTGTCGTGCCGGGCATGGGGCAGGCTTTGGGCCAGCAGGTGATCGTCGATAACCGCGGCGGCGCGGCAGGCAACATCGGCGCCGAACTCGCGGCGCGCGCACCGGCCGACGGCTATACGCTGATGCAGGCCGGCATGCCGCTGGCTGCCAACATGAGCCTTTACAGGAATCTGTCGTATGAACTGTCGCGCGATTTCATCGCGGTGTCGCAGCTCGTGCAGTCGCCGAACATGCTGGTCGTGCATCCTTCGCTGCCGGCCAAATCGGTGAAAGAGCTGATCGCGCTGGCGAAGGCCAGGCCCGGCGCGATCAATTATTCATCGTCGGGCGCGGGCTCGACGATTTATCTGTCATTCGAGTTTTTCAAGGGCATGGCCGGCATCAATATCGTGCACGTGCCCTATCGCGGCGGCGCCGAAGCGGTGACCGCAGTGGTCTCCGGCGAAACCTCGGTGAGTTTTTTGCCGCTGGCGACCGCCTTGCCGCAGGCACGCCAGGGCCGCCTGCGCGCGCTGGCGGTATCGACGGCCAAACGTGTGCCGTCGCTGCCCGAATATCCGACCGTCGCCGAGGCCGGCGTGCCCGGTTATGAATTCGGCACCTGGTACGGCGTGATGGCGCCGGCGAAAACACCCAAAGAGATCGTTGCGGTCCTGCACGCGGCCATCATTGCCTCGCTGCGCAATCCCGAGGTGCTGCGCCGGCTCAATGATCTTGGTTACATCACAGTCGGCGATACGCCCGAGGTTTTTCAGGCCTACGTCAAATCCGAAGTCGAACGCCTCGGCAAACTGATCCGCGCTTACAAACTGGCTGTCGATGGCTGATCTCAGCCCCCTGGAAATTGCCTACTGTGTAGCAGTCATGCTGCTCGCCTACGGGCTGCGCGGCAGCACCGGTTTCGGCGGTGCGCTTGGCATGCCGCTGTTGGCCCTTGTACTGCCGATCAAGGTGCTGGTGCCGGTGTGGACCCTGCTGGGTTTTTCGTCTTCAGTGGCTTTCCTCTGGCGCGACCGCCGGCATATCGATTTGCGCGCCGTCGTCGTTTTCATGCCGTGGTGTGCGGTAGGAATTGCGGTCGGCCTGTATTACTTCAAATTCCTCGATGAACGCGCGCTCGCACGCGGACTGGGCATCGTGGTGCTGCTCTACGCAGTGCAGGCGCTGGTCGGCGTCATGCGCGCCGCTGCGATGCCGCTCTGGGCGCGCCGTGTGATCGAGCCCGTGGCCGGCACGCTGTCGGGGCTGGTCGGCACCATGTTCGGCTCGATGGGCAGCGTGTTCTTTGCCATGTATCTCGATGCCCGCGGTGCCGCCAAAGACGTGTTCCGCGCCACGACCTCAGCGATGCTGCTGTTGTTGTGTATCGTGCGCGGCGTCGGCTACTACGCCGTCGGCGAATTCACGCGCGATTCCTGGCTGATGTTCGCCGCCGCGTTCCCGCTGATGCTGCTGGCGATTTATGTCGGTGACCGCATCCAGGTCGGACTCAGCGAGCAGGCTTTCCGCAAGCTGATCTGCGGCATGTTGTTCGCGTGCAGCATTCCGCTGTTGTTCAAGTAGTCGGATTTTTACCTATCTCGCCTGGACGGCGAGACTTAGAAGGTTCCCTCTCCCCTTGAGCGAGAAGGGAGACTTCGTATTGGTAGAAGCGGTGCGTCAAATTCGCCGGGGGCAGCCCGGCGGGCTGGTTACTTTCTTTGAACGGCCAAAGAAAGTAACCAAAGAAAGCCGCCCCTGGTTCGCCGGCCCTACGGGCTCCCCTGCGCTGCTCGATAAATCGGGCGGCTGCGCAACTCGCCCTCGCAAGCGAGGGCTCAGACAGTGCTCGCCGACTTCCCCCGATGTATCTGCGCTGCTCGGCGGCTCTCAAGGGGAAACTTGAAAACCTCGCGTCGTCAATGCGCGGAGGGCATTGCGTATTGCGATATACGCTACCGATTCCTACTCGAGCTTGATGCCCTGCTGCTTGATCAGCTTGTCCCACAACTCGAAATCCTTTTTCAGGAACGCGGCCAATCCTTCGGGCGTGCCGGTGGTGCCGGTTTCGATGCCCTGGCTGGCGAGCTTTTCGCGGATCTCCGGCATTTGCTGGACCTTGGCGATATCGCCGGCGACGCGGTTGATGATTTCGCGCGGCGTGTTGGCCGGCGCGAAGAAGGCGAACCACGCGAAGACGTCGAAGCCCGGATAACCCGATTCGGCAACGGTCGGCAGATTGGGCATGCCGGACCAGCGCTTCTCGGTGGTGATGGCGAGTGCGCGCAGCTTGCCCGAATCGACGTGCGGTTTGGAGACGATGGGCGCGGTAAAGCTGACCACGACGTGGCCGCCGATCTGGTCGACCATCAGCGGGCCGGCCCCCTTGTAATGCACCTGCAGCACCTTGATGCCGGTGCGCGAGGCGAACAGTTCGCCGCCCAGATGCGTCGGCGTGCCGGGGCCCGGCGTGGCGAAGGTCATCTCGCCGGGCTTGGCTTTCGCCAGCGTGATCAGGTCATTCACATTGCGCGCCGGCAGCGCCGGATGCACGACGATCATGTTGGGCGAGGTCGCGCCCATGGCGATCGGCGCAAAGTCCTTGAACGGTTCATAGGGGAGCTTCGCGTAGAGACTGAGATTGGTGATCAGCGAGTTGTTGGCGATGAACAGCGTGTAGCCGTCGGCGGGCGCCTTGGCGGCGAGTTCGGCGCCGAGGTTGCCGCCGGCACCGGCGCGGTTGTCGATGATCAGGTTCTGCCCGAGCAGCGAGGGCAGCTTGATGTTGATGGTGCGCGCGACGATGTCATTACCGCCGCCGGGCGGGAAGGGCACGATCAGGCGGATCGGTTTGTTGGGATATTGTTGCGCGAGCACCGGCAATGCCAGCGCGCAGGCAGCCGCTGCAGCGCATAAAAATTTCTTGTTCATGTTGATCTCCTCCGTTGCGCGGATTATTTGCGTTTGACGATGCGCGGCATCAACGCGGTGCCCTTCGGCGTGCCCTTGAGGGCGGACCATTCCGGGCGCGCAACATTGACGATTTCACCGAGCTGCGCATAGGCCGAACCGGAGAGGCGGCAGGCCGGGTCGAGCAGGCGCGGGTCGATGCGGCCGTTTTTCCATACCGATTTGCTGACGTGGGCGTGGACGATGCGTCCGAGCACGATGTGCGTGTTGTTGTCGT
>CAZVDN010000071.1:0-12781 GCA_964625665.1 uncultured Streptomyces sp.
TCGCGTTGCGACGCGGTGGGTGTGCGTTTCATGGTTACCTCCCTTGGCTGCGGCCGGTGGTTTTATATTGTTCGATCCCGGCCGTCGATGAATGCAAGCCTATCATCAACGCGGCGCCAGCGCTTGACGCCGGCGCCGCGCGGCCGAACAATCCGGCAACAAGATAAAACCGTGGTCAAACGGGGGAGGGGGAGAGATGAACGCGAAAGTGGCGGCGCTGGCCGCAGTAGCATTTTTCTGTGCCGGTTGCGCCGGCTTGTCGTCGCAGGGCGGTTTGTCGGGCGTCATCGCGTCCGATGCAAAACTCGAAACCGTGCGCGAGGATTTTCAGTTTACCGAAGGCCCGCTGCCGATGGCCGACGGCGGTTTGCTGTTCACCGACCTGCGCGCCTCGCGCGTTCATCGCCTTGATCCTGGCGGCACTATCACCATGGTCTACGAGAAGACCGGTGAAACCAACGGCCTCGCCTATGACCGCAACGGCGATCTCTACGGCATCGAGGCCGCCGGCAAACGCATTCGCCGGTTCAACAAAGACGGCAGCATCAGCGAAATCACGCGTGGCGACGGTGTCAATGCGATGCTGCAGCCGAACGATCTGATCATCGATGCAAAGGGCGGTATTTATTTCACCGACCCGGGGCCGCGGCCCGTGGTGCCGGGGCGCAAGGTGCACGTTTATTATCTGGCGCCGGGCGCAAAAAATGCCGTTGTAGCCGATGACCGCATGGTGCGGCCCAACGGGCTGACGATATCGCTCGATGGCAAAACGCTGATTGTCTGCGATACGGTCGATCACACCATCTGGCAATACGACATTCAGGCCGACGGCAGGCTGGCCAACCGCAGGCCTTATGCGCGCATGCAGAACATCGCGGCCGGCGAAGATTCCGGCGGCGACGGACTTGCCATTGACCATGCGGGCCGCCTGTTTGTGACCAGCGTCACCGGCATCCAGATTTTCGATCCGGCAGGAAATTATCTCGGCAATGTTCCGGTGCCGCGCAAATCGACCAATGTGGCGTTCTCCGGGCCCGGCAAGAGCGTGCTCTACATCACGGCGCGCGAAGGCGTTTACAAAATCCAGACGCAGACGCGCGGGCCGGACCGACCGGGCAAATAGTTCTTACGGGGCGTTTGCACTGCTGCGTTCGAAGCCGGCGGCATCCGCTTCGAACAGCTCCTGCAATTGCGCCGCCGCCTGCTGCGCAGTCTGGATCAGTTGCGCCTCGTCGTGCTGGATGGCGTACTGCGCTTCGAGCTGGGTTTCGTCATGGTTTTTGAACAGCGCCACCGCGCGCTGTGCGGCCGACACGCCAAGTCCTGTGCGCAGCAGCGCCTGATGCGCGACTTCGAGGCTCGATAAAAACGTTTCACGGTAGATGGTTTTGATGCCGAGATTGCGCAGCCGGAAGTAATGCACGCGATTGCGCGCGCGGGCGAGGATCGGCAGATTCGGGAAGTGTTTGCGCACCAGCGCAGCGGTTTTCACCGAGGTTTCGACGTCGTCGATGGCCAGCACGAAGAGTTTGGCATCGCCGGTCTTCGCCGCGTGCAGCAGGTCGAGGCGCGAGGCGTCGCCGTAATAAATCTTGTTGCCGAATTTGCGCACGAAATCGACCTGCTGATAGCTCGCTTCGAGTGCCGTGGTGGCGATGCCGCACATGCGCAGCACGCGCGAGACGATCTGCCCGAAGCGCCCGTAGCCGGCGATGATCACCGGATTGCCGGGGCCGTCGATGCTGTCGTATTCGGGTTCGCTCCTGCGCGCGAGCCAGCGTTCAAGCAGCTTTTCGTGTGCGACGAACGCGAACGGTGCCAGCAACATCGACAGCGTGACCGCCATGACAAGGATTTCGTTGACGCGGGTGTCGATCACGCCGAGCGCGCCTGCCGCCGAAAACAGCACGAAGGCGAATTCGCCGCCCTGCGCCAGCGATATCGCCAGCCGTTGCGCGCTGTCATTGGGCGCCTTGATGGCGCGGCCGATCGCATACATCACTGCGAACTTGGCCGCCATGAGGCCGAGTGCCAGCCCGCATACCAGCAGCGGCGCGGTCAGTAGCAGGCCGAGGTTGGCGCTCATGCCGACGGCCATGAAGAACAGGCCGAGCAGCAGGCCCTTGAACGGCTCGATGTCGGCTTCGAGTTCATGACGGAATTCGGAGTCGGCAAGCAGCACGCCGGCGAGAAAGGCGCCCAGAGACATGGAGAGGCCGATTTTTTCCATGACCAGCGAGGTGCCGACCACCAGCAGCAAGGCTGCCGCGGTGAAGACTTCGCGGCTGCTGTGGCGCGCGATGAATTTGAGCGCGGGGCGTACGATGATGCGGCTGCCGGCGATGACGATGCCGATGGCGATGATGCCTTTGAGGGCGGCCATGCCATTGGCACCGCCTTGCGCGTGTTCGCCGCCGAGCAGTGGCAGCAATGCCAGGAGCGGGATGACCGCGAGGTCCTGAAACAGCAGAATCGCAAATGCTTCGCGACCGTGGCGCGCGATCAGCTGCCCACGCTCGGCCAGTGATGAAATCACCAGCGCCGTCGATGACATCGCGCAGCCGAGTCCGGCGATCAGCGCCGCCTGCCACGACAGCCCCGCCAGCAACGCGACCGTGCCCAGCGCCGCGCCAGTCAGCGCCACCTGTGCGCCGCCGAGGCCGAATACCGTGCGCCGCAGCGCCCACAGTCGGGCGGGGTCAAGTTCAAGGCCGATCAGAAAAAGCAGCAGCACGACGCCGAATTCGGCGAACTGCAGGGTCGATTGCATTTCGCTGACGACGCCGAGGCCCCACGGGCCGATGACCATGCCGGCGGCCAGATAACCGAGCACGGCACCGAGTTTGAGCCGCTGAAACAAAGGCACCATGAGCACGGCGGTAAGCAGAAAGACGGCGGCTTGTTCGAGTAAATGCATGATCGGGTCCGGCGTTGGAAGGGCAGGCGCCAGCATAGCCGCTGCGTCGGTCGGCGCAAACCCTGATCGCTGCGTGGATTTGCTTGACGCGGTTGTCCGGGCGGCAGTAGCGTTCGGGGAAACACCAATGCCCGAAACATCGCGCGACGCATCGCGCACTGTCCGGCGCGCGCCGCAACCACCAGGGGGAGATTCATGCTTGAACATCGTCGCAAATTCATGCTGGGCCTGACGGCTGCAGCCGGTTCCATGCTGACGGGATGCGCGTTGACACCGCCGTCGCGCACCTTGCGCGGCTACAGCGTGCCGGCGATTGACGTGCACGCGCACTGGGCGGCGCCCGAATTCGTTGAGTTACTGGCGCGTGAAGGCGCGGCGAACGGCGCGCAGATCGGTAAAAATGCGCGCGGCGATGTGACCTTTAACATGCCCGGATTGAGGCAGGTGTTCGAGCCGAGCCGCTTCGATCTCGAGGCGCGCCTGAAAGCGATGGACGCAGCGGGTGTCGACATGCATGCGCTGTCGCTGTCGAACCCGATGGTCTACTGGGCGCCGCCGGCGTTCGGCGCGCGGATCTGCCAGGCCTACAACGACGCGCTGTCAGCTGCGCACCTTAAATATCCGGCGCGTTTTGTCGGGCTTGCCGCTCTGCCGATGCAGGCACCGGAGCTTGCGGTGCGCGAGCTCGAACGCGCCGCCGCGCTGCCGGGCATTCGCGGCGTTTATCTGGCCACGCACATCAATGGCAAAAACCTTGACGACAAATCATTCTGGCCGGTCTACGCGAAGGCCGAGGCCTTGCATTTGCCGCTGCTGCTGCATCCGCTCGCGCCGCTGGGCGGCGAACGCGTGCGCAATTACTACCTGATCAATTTTCTCAGCAATCCCTATGAAACCGGCATTGCGGCGGCGTCCCTGGTGTTTGGCGGCGTGATGGATGCCTATCCCGAACTCGCAGTGGTGCTGCCGCACGCCGGCGGCCCGTTTCCGGCGCTGATCGGCCGCATGGACCACGGCACCACGGTCCGTCCCGAAACGCGCCACATGAAGAAGCCGCCGTCAACCTATCTGCGGCGTTTCTATTACGACACCATTGCGCACAGCGACGAGATCCTCACCAATCTGATCCGTCAGGTCGGTGCCGACCGCATTGTGCTCGGCAGCGATCATCCGGCCGATATGGGTTTCGAGCGCCCCGTCGATGTCGTCGAACGGCTCGGTGCGCTGAACACGCGCGAGCGCGACCTGATCATCGGTGGCAACGCGAAACGGCTGTTGCGGCTGTGACGCAGCCCGCCGCCGTTGTGCGGCGGCGGTAGCGTCAACAACGTTTCAGCGCGAGGCCGCGCTGGTCGGGCGGGCGCTGCTGTCCCAGCCGCCGCCGAGTGCCTTGTAGAGTGCGACCAGGTGGCTGAGCGCTTCCTCGCGCGTGATGACTTCCTCGGCCTGCACGCTGAACAACTGGCGCTGCGCATCGAGCACCTCGAGAAAATCGGCCAGCCCGCTTTGATAGCGTATGACGGCAAGATTGCGCGCGTCTTCGTCGAAGCCCAGTGCCGCAGCGAGTTTTTCCTGGCGCGCGCGCGTGCCGCTGTAACGCACCGCGGCCGCTTCGACTTCTTCGACGGCGCGCGCAGTCGTGCCTTCGTAGCGGATGGCGGCCTGCTCATAACGCGCGCGCGCAGCATTCAGTTCCGCATTGAGCCGGCCGCCGCTGTAGATCGGCGCGGAAATGCGCGCGCCGGCGTTCCATGCCGTGCTGGCTGCGGTGGCGAAATTGCCTGTGGCCAGTGAAAGCAGGCCGAGCGCGAGATTGGCCGATAGGCTCGGGTAACGATCGGCTTCGGCAACGTTGACGCGCGCATTTTCCGCAGCCAGCGCGCGTTCGATCGCGCGCAGATCGGGGCGGCGCGCCAGCAATTGCGCCGGCACTGCGGCCGGCAGTTGCGGCACCGCGCGTGGCAGGGGTTTCGGCGCCGACAGTTCGGCGACCAGCGAGGCCGCCTGCGCGCCGCTGAGGATGCCGAGCCGGCGCATGGCGACATCGATCTCCGATTGCACGAGAGGGCGGCGCGCCGCCAGCGTTTCAGCGAGTTCGCGCGCGCGCAGCAGATCGAGTTCACTGACGAGGCCGGATTTGACGCGCGCCGCCGCAATGGCGATCGATTCGCCGGCAATTGCCAGTTGATCGTCGATCACGGCAATTTGTGCCTGCGCGCCGCGCAACCGCAGATAGGTTGCGACAACCTCGGCGCTGACGCTCACGGCCACCGCGGCGCGGTCGAATTCGCTGCGTTCCAGTTCGGCCGCGGCGGCATCGCGCGCGTGGCGCACGCCGCCGAAGGCGTCGATTTCCCAGCTCGCGTCAAATCCGCCCTGATAAATGTTCGCCGGATTGCGGATCGCGGCCGTGGGCTGGCGGCCGTTTTGCGACAGCCGGTCGCGGGCCGCCGAGCCGGTGAACCCGATCTGCGGCGATGAACGCGCGTCGGTGATGCTGCGCAGCGCGCGCACTTCGCGAATGCGCGCGAGCGCCAGTTGCACATCGCGGTTTGCGTCGAGCGCGCGTTCGACAATGCCCGTGAGCTGCGGATCGTTGAACAGCCGCCACCATTGCGCGAGCTCCTGCGATGTTGCCGCGGGCGCCGTTTTACTGTCGGGCAGCCTCACGCTGTAGGCAGCGGGCAGCGCCGGTTTGGGTTCGACGTATTTGCTGCCGGTGGCGCAACCGGTCAGCAGTATCGCGCTGACCGCGGCGGCGTGAAAGGCACGGCTCATGATTGCGGCTTTTGCGTTTGCGCGGCGGCCGACGCGGTGGCTTCGATGAAAACGTCCATCTGCTGGCCGACGAAGACCGGCAACGAGCCGCGGTCGAAGGCGAACAGCACCTGCAGCACGCGCGTATCGACGCGCTCGTTGCTGGCGCCGGTGAGCGACCGTTTAGGCGTCACATAGGGTTCGATGCGCACGAAGGTCGTCGGCACCGAGATCGCTGCATTGCCCCGCAGATAGGCAACGGCTTTGGCGCCGCTTTTGAAGCGCCAGGCGTCGGCTTCATCGACGTCGACGCGCACATGCAGCGTGCGCGTGTTGCCGAGGATCACCGGCGCCGTGCCTTCGCCGGGCCGGATGAATTCGCCGGGGCGTGCATTGAGTTGCAGCACTTCGCCGGCGACCGGCGCGCGCACGGTCAGTCGGTCGAAATCGACCTGGGTCTGTTTCAGCTGCGCGCGCGCCTGCGCCAGCGAGGCCTGCGCGAGTTTCAGGCGCGAGGCGGCGGCGTTCGCGGCGGTTTCGCGGCGCACGATTTCCTCCTTGCTGATGGCGCGCGGATCGCTCAGCGAACGCACTTTGGCCAGCTGGTCGTTCGCCTCGGCGAGCTGCGCTTCGGTTTCGGTGACGCGCGCGACGGCGACCTGTACGCTGGCTTCGCGCGAGACGATTTCCGCCGCCAGCGGTTTTTCATCGAGTGTGAACAGCGGCGCGCCCTGCGCCACCTGCTGGCCGGCAACGACGTTGACGCGGGTAATCACGCCGGACAAGGGCGCTGCGACGGCGATATTCTGCGTGCTGGCTTCGACAATGCCGGCGCCGGACACGGTGTCGGTGAACGGCGGACGGGCCGGTTGTGACAGCGGCGCGGCGACCGGGAAGGTCTTGTCGCCGGCGGCGACCGTCATCAGCATGGCTGACAGGCCTGCGGCGGCAAGCACGGGAACGATCCATTGGGAAAGGCGCGGTAATTTCATGGTGGGCTCCGGTAAAACAATCTGTAAGGTCAGGCCAGCGCGGTCTCGCGACGGGTGCTGCCCGTGGTGATATCGGTAATGCGGCCGTCATCCATATGGGCGATGCGGTCGGCAAATTCAAAAATGCGCGCGTCGTGCGTCACCACCACGAGGGCGCGGTCATCGACCGCGGCCACCGAGCGCAGCACTTCCATGACCTGATGGCCGGTTTCGTGATCGAGGGCGGACGTCGGTTCGTCGCAGACAACGAGGCGCGGCGCGTGCACCAGCGCGCGGCCGATGGCGACGCGCTGCTGCTGGCCGCCCGAGAGTTGCGAGGGCAGCGAATGGCGGCGATTGCCGAGGCCGACGCGCGCCAGCATTTCTTCGGCGCGATCCAGTGCCTGTTTATGCGGCACGCCGTTGATCAGCAGCGGGATGGCGACGTTTTCTGCGGCGGTCAACGCGGGCATCAGGTTGAAGGCCTGAAACACGAAACCGACGCGTTCGCGGCGCCACAGCGTGCGTTCGGCGGTGCTCATTGCCGAGAGATCGTCGCCGAACACGCGGCAGGCGCCGTCGCTCTTGTCGAGGATGCCGGCAATGATCGAGATCAGCGTTGTTTTGCCGCAGCCCGATGGGCCGACCAGCATCATCAGTTCGCCGGTGCGGATGTCGAGATCAATGCCGCGCAGGGCGTGCACGGCGGTATCGCCTTCACCGTAGACTTTGGTCACGGCATTGCAGGCGACGGCGGAGGTTTGCGCGTTTGCAGTCATATTCGTATTCAGGCCTTGAAGACGATGGCCGGCTCGAGTTTGAAAACCTGGCGCAGGCTGAGCCACGCGGCCAGTGCGCACACCGAGAGGATGGCGCTGAAGGCAAAGGTCGGCACATACCAGGGCATCGAAAAGGCGAGACCCTGTGAGGCGACCATCCAGCCCATGCCCGAACCCAGCCCGGCGCCGATGCCGTAGCCGAGCACCGCCACCGTGCCGGCCTGCAGCAGGACCATGCGCATCAACTGGCCGTCGGAGACGCCCATCGCTTTGAGGGCGCCGTAGTGGCGCAGGTTGTCGAGCGTGAAGTTATAGAAGGTCTGTCCGGCGACCAGCGAGCCGATCATGATGCCGAGCGCGACCGCGAGGCCGAAGTTGATCAGAATGCCGGTGGTATTGAGGATGTAGTCGGCGGTGAGCTGGATGAACTGATCGTTGGTGCGCACTGCGAGGCCGGTGCGTTCTTCAAGCGCGGCCTTGACGGTCTGCACATCGTGGCCCGGCTTGACCTTGACCAGAATGAAGGCAAGCGAGTTGCGCTCGGGCGGCGCGTATTGGAGGGCGCGTGAGTAGGTGGTGTAGATCACCGGTTCCCAGAAAAACGATTCGCGACCGCGATAAGTCCCGGTGACGACGGCTTCCTGATCGTTGGCCGAGAAGCGGTCGCCGACGGCGAGCGGGCGCCCGCCGCCGCGTTTCATCATGAGTTTCTTTTCCGGTTTGTCCGCCTGGATGAACACCGCTTTGTCGCGCCGCAGGTCGGCGAGCGTGCCGTCGGCGATCACCGGCGGCGCGCCCATCAGCGTCGCGTCGTCGAGGCCGACCAGTATCATCGTGAAGCGTGTGCCGTCGGGCATCTTGCCGCGCAGAAAGCCCTGATAGAGCGGCAGCGCCCAGTCGACGCCGGTTACGCCGCGCGCGAGCTGTATCGTGGTGCCGCGCACCGGCACCTGGTCCTGTGAGAAACGCACCTGCGGGTCCATGATCCAGAGATCGGCCTGCGCGGTATCGCGGATAAAGGCGCCGGTCTGGCGTGCGAAGCCGACCAGAATCGACGACTGCTGGAGGATCAGCATGGTGGCAAAGGCGATGCCGGCGATCAGGCCGAAGTATTTCAGCTTGTCGCCCATCAGCATTTTCAGTGCGATGGAATTCATGCCGGCTCCGCGCCGCCGGCGGCGAGGCCGTTCACCATCGCATCGAGCATGGCATTGATGCGCTCTTCGCGCGGCGCCCATTGCAGCCAGGGGTTGGATGCCATGGCGATTTCAAGCGAGGCCATGCCGTGCACGCCGGCCCACAGCGTTTGTGCCACCACTTCGGCATTGCTAAAGCGGTCGCGCAGCAGGTTGCCGTCGATCGCCGTGCGCACCACGTGCAGCAGGAGGGCGTAGCCGTCGCGCGCGGGGTCACCGCGTTTGGCGAGGACCTCTTCGTCGAATTCGTTCATCACCGCCGGTTTCGGCGTCATGAACATCAGACGGTACTGGTTCGGGTGGCCGAGCGCAAAGCGCACGTAGGCGGCGCCGATGGCACGCATGGCGTCGAGCGGGTCGGATGATGCGAACTCGCGCGGCAGGCTTTTTTCGAAAGCCTCAAAGTCGGCCATGCACAGCGCGCGCAGCAACTCGTCCTTGTCATTGAAATAGCCGTAGATGGTGCCCGGTGAATATTCGATGGCGTTGGCGATTTTCCGCAGCGTCACCCCTTCATAGCCGTGTGCGATGAACAGTTCGCGCGCGGTATCGAGAATTCTCTGGCGGAGTTGCTCGCGCTCTCGGGCGCGACGGTCGGCGACGGTCATGATTTTGTGTGCGCTGCAATATAAACGTTGAGTGAATTATGAACAATGTTCAATTAATGGTCAACGTTTTACCTGATTTCGCTTAAAAGTTTAAAAAATACAGTGATTTGAATCGGATCTGCGGTGCCCGTTTTCGCGTTTTGAAGAGGATCTGAAGGCATAGGCTGGCGCCAGATAACCGCTTGGTTGGTGCTTACTCAAGTGCGGTCTATTCGACTTGACGCGGCTGGGGGCAGGCTTTAGCTTCGGTTTCAATCAAAGACGTCGGTAATCTGCCGCAGGGCGGGCTGCCAGCAGACGCAAAGAGGAGGGGCGTGGCGGGCACATCGTCGCTACGCATTCAAAACAAGCATAAAAATCCGGGGGTCGTCCTTGTCGCATACCGTTTTGCATGTGGTTTCCATCGCAGTTTCAGTGCTGTTCACATCCGTTTTTCACATTGGCGAGGCACACGCGCAGTCATTTCCCAACAAGCCGCTGCGCATGATCGTGCCGTTTCCTGCGGCCGGCGGGGCCGACATCTTTGCGCGTCTGGTATCGCGCAAACTGGCCGACCAGATGGGCCAGGGTTTTGTTGTCGATAATCGGGCCGGTGCGTCGGGCATCATCGGCAGTGAGGCGGTGGCGAAGGCGCCGGCCGACGGCTACACGCTGTTGCTGGGAACCACCGGAACACACTCGACCAATCCGGTGGTCTATGCAAAGTTGCCTTACGACCCGATCCGCGATTACGCGCCGGTCTCGCTGGTCGCAGAGGCGCCGTTCGTGTTGCTCGTGCATCCGTCATTGCCGGTGCGCAGCGTCAAGGAACTGATTACCTTCGCCAAAACGCGGCCTGGCGAACTCAACTATGGCTCGGCCGGTATCGGCAGTTCCTCGCATCTTGGTTTCGAGCAATTCAGCCTGATGGCCGGCATCAAAATGTCGCATGTGCCCTACAAGGGTTTGCCGCTGGCCACCGGCGATACCATTGCCGGCAACCTGACCATGACCTGGGACTCGATTTCCGCCTCTGCGCCGATGATCCGCAACGGGCGCCTGCGCGCGTTGGGCATCGGTTCGCTCAAGCGCTCACCGCTGATGGCCGATTTGCCGACCATCGCCGAAGCGGCGCTGCCGGGTTTTGAACTGGTTTCGTGGTACGGCGTTTTCGCGCCGGCCAACACGCCGGCCGACATTGTGCGCCGGCTGAACGCCGAGATCGTCAAGGCGGTTGCTTCGCCGGAATTGCGCGAACAGTATGCGGCGCTCGGCGCCACGCAGGTCAGCAACACGCCCGAGGAATTCGCGGCGATGCTCAAGCGCGATATCGCGAAGTGGAGCAAGATTGCGCGCGATACGAAAATCGAAATGCAATAAGCCTGCAATAAGCCGGCATCATGCCGGCAATTCAACCGGGAGCCTGTCATGAAAATCGCCTCGAATATTGCCGAACTCATCGGCAACACGCCGCTGGTGCGCATCAACCGAGTGACAAAGGGCTGTGCCGGCGAAGTGCTGGCCAAACTCGAATTCCAGAATCCCGGCGCCAGCGTAAAGGATCGCATCGGCCTGTCGATGATCGAGGCCGCGGAAAAAGCCGGCCGCATCAAACCCGACACCATCATTCTCGAGCCGACCAGCGGCAACACCGGCATCGGCATCGCGATGGTGTGCGCGGCGCGCGGTTACAAGTGCACCATCATCATGCCCGACACCATGAGCAAGGAGAGGCGCATGGTGCTGAGGGCCTATGGCGCCGAGCTGATCCTCACGCCGGGCGCCGAACGCATGCCCGGCGCCATCAAGAAAGCGATGGAAATGGCGGCGGCCGATCCGCGTTACTTCATACCGCAGCAGTTCGAGAACCCGGCCAACCCGGACGTACATCGCCGCACGACTGCCGAAGAAATCTGGCGCGATACCGACGGCAAGGCCGATATCCTGATTTCAGGCGTGGGCACCGGCGGCACCATCACCGGCGTCGGGGAAGTCATCAAGGCGAAAAAGCCGTCGTTCCAATGCATCGCTGTCGAGCCCGATGCGTCACCGGTGTTGTCCGGCGGTCAGGCCGGCGCGCACCCCTTGCAGGGCATCGGTGCCGGGTTCGTGCCGAAAATACTCAATACCAAAATCTATGACGAAGTCGTCCGTGTGAAAAACGACGATGCCATGGCGATGGCACGCCGTCTGGCGAAGGAGGAAGGCATTCTCGTCGGCATTTCATCGGGGGCGGCGATGTGGGCGGCACTCGAAGTCGCCAAACGCGAATCGAGCAAAGGCAAACTCATCGTCACCATTATTCCCTCGTTCGGCGAACGTTACCTCAGCACGCCGCTGTTCGCCGGTTTGGGCGATTGACAGACTAGTCGGGCATGCAGGGATGGCAATGACGAGGCTGCAGAGCGGGCGCTTTTGCGGGTGTTTTTCGCTTAATTGCGGTGCGGTTGCCGCATTGGCTTTTGCAAGCAGCGCTGCGTTCGCGCAATCCTATCCGCTGAAGCCGGTGCGTATCGTCACGGGGTTCGGTCCCGGCGGTTCCACCGATGTAATCGCGCGCCTTGTGGGACAAAAACTCGCCGAGCATTTTCCCCAGCCCTTTGTCGTGGAAAACCGGCGAGGCGCGAGTACGGCGCTCGCTGCCGAGCGTGTGGCGAGTTCGCCGGCGGATGGGCATACGCTGCTGCTGCTCGCCTCGTCGACAATGTCGCAGTCGGCGTTGCGCAAGGCTGCATTGCCGTACGACCTCGAAAACGACTTTGTCCATATCGGCCTGCTGGCGGTGGGGCCGTTCGTGCTGGTGGCGCATCCTTCGGTTCCTGTGACAGACGCCGGCGAATTGATCAAGCTGGCGCGGGCGCGGCCCGGACGGCTCAACTATGGCTCGCCCGGGGTCGGAAGCGTCAACCATCTCGCCGCGCTGATCTTCAATCAGCGTGCAGACCTGAAGATGACACACATCGCCTACAAGGGATCGTCTGAGGCGACTGTGGCCAACGCCTCGGGTCAGATCGACCTGAGTTTTCCGAGTGTGCCGGCGGCGCTGCCGCTGATCGAACAGCGCCGCGTGCGCGCGCTGGCGGTGACCAGTGCGAAGCGCACGCCGGTGCTGCCCGGAGTGCCGACCATCGCCGAGAGCGCGCTGCCCGGCTACGAATACATCGGTGCCATCGGCCTGAGTGCGCCGGCGGCGACGCCGCGCGAAATCATCAGCCGGTTGAATGCTGCGATCGTGGCCGTCGTCAATACGCCCGAGTTGCGCGAAGCCATTGGCAAGTCGGGCTTTGAAGCTCAAACCAGCACCATCGAACAATTCACCGTCTTTGTGCGCGACGATATTGCAAAAATCACCGCCGTGGTTCGTGGCACCGGTCTCCAGGCCGACTGATCGCCACCACCGAGCAGCTGCGGTTGTTATTTCTCAGTAACACCCTCGATGTGAAATGGCTTGCCATTGACTTCAATGCGACTCGCCAGCGGCACCTGCTGGGTGATCAAGCCTTCGGCAAAGCAGCCGGCCTTTGCGTTCTTGAGCAGGTGCGCGAGCTTTTCAGCCGGTTCATCGCTGTCAACA
>CAZVDN010000072.1:0-1367 GCA_964625665.1 uncultured Streptomyces sp.
AGGAGCACAGACCTAATCGCAACTGGACGATTTGCGTGGGCTGGCCTCTCAGTAAAATTCCACACTCCCCATCCATATACATCTTTTACTGAAGTGCCTGCCTGAGCCATTCTGACCCGCCCTGATCGAGTTTGAGGGAGGTCTGGTAGTAGCGTAAAATCCGCCCTGCATCCCGCGGGTGTAGTTCAATGGCAGAACGGCAGCTTCCCAAGCTGCATACGAGGGTTCGATTCCCTTCACCCGCTCCAGTCTGCAGCCCTTCCGCCCAATCTTTCGAGAGCATGCATGCCCGCGCGCAGCGCCAAAGCCCGGAACAGTCGCAAAGCGGGTGCTGACGACGGCAGTTTCGCCGCCGCGGTGGTGGCTTGGCAGCGCATGCACGGGCGCCACGGTCTGCCGTGGCAGAACACGCGCGATGCCTATCGCATCTGGCTGTCGGAGATCATGCTGCAGCAGACGCAGGTGTCGGCGGTGATTCCGTATTACGCGCGTTTTCTCAAACGCTTTCCCGATCTGGCCGCGCTGGCGGCGGCCGACGAAGACGATGTGCGCGCGCTGTGGAGCGGGCTTGGGTATTACTCGCGCGCGCGCAATCTGCATCGCGCGGCGCAGCAGATCGCCACGCAGCATGCGGGCCGCTTTCCTGATGATTTCGAGGCGGTGCTTGAACTGCCGGGCATCGGGCGTTCAACGGCGGCGGCGATCTGCGTGTTTGCCTTCGGCGCGCGCCACGCCATTCTCGACGGCAATGTGAAGCGCGTTTTCGCGCGCTGTTTCGGCGTGGCCGGTTATCCGGGGGAGACGGCGGTCGCCGATGCGCTGTGGGCACACGCCGACCGGCTGGTACCGGCGAAGGATGTCGAAGCCTATACGCAGGGGCTGATGGATCTGGGCGCGGGGATTTGCACGCGCACCAAACCGCGTTGTGACGATTGTCCGCTGGCGTCGCGCTGCGTGGCGCGCAAAGAAAACGCGATCGTGCGTTATCCGTCGCCGCGCCCGCGCAAAGTGTTGCCGCAACGGCGCACGCGCATGCTGGTCATGCTGCATGCCGGGCAGGTGTTGCTGGAGAAGCGGCCGGGCAGCGGCATCTGGGGCGGCTTGTGGAGCCTGCCCGAGGTCGGTGAAAAAGAAAGTGTCGTCGCGTGTGCGGCGCGTTATGGCGTGACGGTGGCGGCGCAGAAAGCCCTGCCCGAGGTTGCGCATGGCTTTACGCATTTTCTGCTGGCGATCGAACCGATTCGCGTGACGGTGAAAAAGCCTGCGCTGCAGGCGGCGTCGCCGGGCGCGATGTGGTTGAGTCTTGAAGATGCGCAGGGGGCGGCGTTGCCGGCGCCGGTGCGGCGGATTCTTTCAGCGCTCGAATA
>CAZVDN010000072.1:1401-4487 GCA_964625665.1 uncultured Streptomyces sp.
GCGTTCTTCCGCAGATGCGCCGCGCGATTTCAGCCAGGTCTGGAAATCCGGTTGCTTGCGGTATTCGCGGTTGCTGACGTAATCGAGCGCGAGCAGAAAGCGGTCGGGTTCGTAGTAGCCATTGAGCCGCAGCACCACGGCGCCGCGTTCGTCCAGGAACATCAGCGTCGGCGTGGCGCGCACCTTGAGCCGGGCGGCGAGTGCTTTTTCGGTGGCGCGTGTGCCGTCGGTCCAGACGGTTTCGCTGCTGCCGAAGAGATTGACCTCGACCGAGTCGAATTGCTTCTGCATGCGCTCGACGATGGTCTTGTCGCGGAAGTTCACTTCGACCAGCTTTTTGCACCAGGGGCAGCCGTTCTGCGTGACAAAAATCATCAAGTGTTTTTTGGCGGCGGCGGCTTCACGTACGTCTTCGGCGAAATCAAGAAACGTCGGCTTGAACCACGAGGGCGCGAGAATTTCCTGCGGCGTGTCGGCGGCCGCGGCGGGCAGCGCAACAACCAGACCAAAGGCCGCGCACACAATGCGCAAAGCGGAGTAGAGTGCCCGGGTCATGTTCATGGATGGATTTTAATATGGCAACGGCGGCAAAAGCGTGGAGCGAAATCAAGGTGTGGCGGCGCGCGACGCGCGAAGACCTTGTTGCGCGCAGGGTTGCCATGACGCCGGCCGAACATCGCGATGCGAGCGCGGCGATCCACGCGCATCTCACGCAGGCGTTTGCTTTGCCGGCGGACGCGGTGCTGGCCTTCTGCTGGCCGTTCAAGCACGAATTCGATGTGCGCTTTGCGGTGCGCGCCTGGCGTGAGCACGGCACGACGGCGGCCTTGCCTGTCGTGGCGGGCAAGGCGCAAGCGCTGCAGTTCCGCCAATGGTGGCCCGGCGCGCCGATGCGCAAAGGGGTTTACGACATTCCCTATCCGGACGGCACCGATCTGCTGGCGCCCGATGTGGCGTTTGTGCCGATGAACGGTTTTGACGAACAGGGTTACCGGCTGGGTTACGGCGGCGGCTATTTCGACCGCACGCTGGCGGCACTGTCGCAGCGGCCGGTGGCGGTGGGCATTGCGTTTGAGTTTGCGCGTTTGCCGACGATCTTTCCGCAACCGCACGACATCGCCATGGATTTTGTGGTGACCGAGGCGGGCGTGCATGCCGTGATCGACGGGCGACTTGAAAAATCGACGGCGGCCGATTGCAGCGCGCGTTTCCGCGCGTTGCTGTCTAGGCGCGGCTTGCCGCGGCGGACGGCAGCGCCGTCGCAGGGGTACAGTTCTCCGGCCTGTTATGCCGCGGAGTTTTCCGGTTACTTCGGCGAGGATGCGCCGGGTGCCAAGGGTGCTGACTAGCGGCCGGGGCGCGGTGCGCCCTGCGCGTTGAGCACCTGCTCGAGCTGGGCGAGGCGTTCGGTCGGGTCCGAGAGCTGCAGCATGCGCTGGCGCGTATCGCGGTCGATCGGCAGGATTTCGGACAGGCGGTAGCCGATCCACGCCGCGTCGTCGAAGCGCTGCGGCGACGGAAAATGTTCGGCGCCGACTTTTTCGATGATGGCTTTGAGGACTTCCGAACAAAGGGCCGAAGACGGCGCGACCTGGTCTTCATTCGGCAGGGTCTCGATGCTGGCGGAGATGAGGCCGTTGCGCGCGACTTCCGAGCTGAGAATGCGGAAACGCTGCGTGCCTTCGGTCTGCAACTGAAAGACGCCGAGTTGCGGCATGTCCCATTCGACGATGCGCGCGAGGCAGCCGATGCTTTCGGGCACCGCCGGCGTGCCGGTCTCGCGGCCTTCCTTGATCTGGCAGACGCCGAAAGGCAGGTTGTTGGCGATGCACTGCTTGGTCATCTCGATGTAGCGTTGCTCGAACACGCGCAGCGGCAGACGCCCGCCCGGAAACAGCACGGTGTTGAGCGGGAAGATGAAACAGGTGGTCGGGTTGATCGTATCCATGCTCAGCTCAGTTCGCGGTGGCGGGCCAGCACGCGGCTGTCACGGCGGAAGTATCGGGCCAGCTCTTCGACAAAGTAGACCGAGCGGTGTTCGCCGCCGGTGCAGCCGATGGCCACGGTGACGTAGCTGCGATTGTCGGCGATGAAGCTCGGCAGCCATTTTTCGACAAAGCCGCGGATGTCGGCGAGCATGCTCTGCACGTCGGCATTGCCGGCGAGAAATTCGACCACTTCGGGATCACGCCCGGTGAGCGGCCGCAGGCGCGGATCGTAAAACGGATTGGGCAGGCAGCGCACGTCGAACACGAGGTCGGCATCGAGCGGCACGCCGTGCTTGAAGCCGAACGATTCGAACAGCAGTGTCATGCCCGACTGGTCGAATTCGACGACGTCCTTGACCCAGGCGCGCAGCGCGTTGGGGTTGAGGTCGCTGGTGTCGATGCGGTGAGCGAGGCTGCCGAGGTCGGCGAGCATGCTGCGCTCGCGTTCGATGCACTCGGCGACGGTGAGGTCGTTGTTCGACAGCGGATGGCGGCGCCGCGTTTCGGAAAAGCGCTTGATCAGCGTTTCGGTCTTGGAATCGAGAAAGAGCACGCGCACATCGATGTTGCGCGCCTTGAGGTCGCGCACCTGCCGCGGCAACTGGCCGAGCGTGTCGCCGCTGCGAGCATCGATGCTGACGGCAACGCGCTCGTAACCTGCGCCGGCGAGAAAATCGACCAGTGCCGGCAGCAGCAGCGCGGGCAGGTTGTCGCTGGTGTAGTAGGCGCTGTCTTCGAGCGCCTTCAGGGCCACGCTTTTGCCTGACCCGGAAAGCCCGGTGAGGATGATGAGCTGCATGTCAGGTCAGAGCCGGCCGGGGGACGTTCAGTTCCCGTCGCCGTTCATGTGCTGCGACTGGCGCTCGATGAAATCATGCGTGCTGTCGATGCCGCGCAGCTGCAGCACGCGGTTGCGCACGGCGGCCTCGACCAGCACGGCAAGGTTGCGGCCGGCGGCCACCGGGATGGTCACCTTGGTGATGTTGACGCCGATGATGTCCTGCACGCCCGGCTTCAGCGGCAGGCGTTCGACCGGCGGCGCATCGCTGCCGGCGGGTTTTTCCAGATGCACGATCAGCTTCAGGCTCTTGCGCGGGC
>CAZVDN010000072.1:4497-7484 GCA_964625665.1 uncultured Streptomyces sp.
GGCCGCGCACTTCGAGAAAGTCGCGCAGGAGCGGCGGGCAGCGGCCCTCGATCATTTCGGGGGCGATGCGGTAGAGCTCGATGACGTCGTCGGCGATCAGGCCGCTGCCGCGGCTGATCAGTTCGAGCGCGAGTTCGCTTTTGCCGACGCCGCTGTCGCCGGTGAGCATGACGCCCATGCCGAGCACGTCGAGAAAGACGCCGTGCATGGTGGTCGATACCGCCAGCGCGCGTGCGAGGTAGGGGCGCAGCATCCACATCAGCTCCATGCTTTCGAGCGGCGTGGTGAACAGCGGCGTGTTTATCGCATCGGCGAGCTGCGTCAGGTAGGCGGGCACGGCTTCGCCGTCGGCGACGATCAGGCAGGCCAGTTCGGAGGCCTTGATCTGCTGCAGCGTGCGCTGGCGTGCCTCGGGGTCGAGGCTGTTGAGGTGGGCGAACTCCGTGCGGCCGATGACCTGGATCCAGTTGGCGTGGATGAAATTGAGGTGGCCGATCAGGCCTTCGCGCGAATCGCGCAGGTGTTCGTTGTCGAGTTCGCGTCCGCCGCCGTTGCGGCCGGCAACCCAGTCGAGGTGCAGTTTCTCGCGGTTGTCGGTGTAGAGCTGTGCGGCGCTGATTTTAGGCATCGGGCTGCCATTCGCTGATGAGACGGTGGGCGTCTTCCGCGGTTGCAGCGCCCGCAAGGCGCTCGCGGAAGGACTGGTCGCTGAACATCTGCGCCAGTTCGGAAAGTATCTGCAGATGCAGATCGGTGGCGCGTTCGGGCACCAGCAGGACGAAGATCAGGCCGACCGGCGCGCCGTCGGGCGCGTCGAAGGGGATCGGCTCGCGCATGCGCACCAGCGCACCGATCGCGTCCTTGATGCCCTTGATGCGGCCGTGCGGGATGGCGACACCCTGGCCGAGACCGGTGGAACCGAGTTTCTCGCGCGCAAACAGGCTATCGAACACCTGGCTGCGCGCGATGTGGTGGTTGTTTTCAAACAGCAGGCCGGCGTGCTCGAACACGCGTTTCTTGCTGCCGACCTCGAGGTCGAGCAGCACGTTGGCAACCGGCAGCAGTTTGGCGATCAGGTTCATTCGGCCTCGGGCTGCGGCACGGCGCCGCCGCGGCGTTTCGAATGTTTCTCCTTGTGCTTGATGATCTGGCGGTCGAGCTTGTCGATAAGGTTGTCGATCGCGGCGTACATGTCGCCGTCCTGGCTTTCGACAAAAATGTTCTTGCCCGAAAGATGCACATTGGCTTCGACCTTCTGCACAAGCTTGTCCACCGACAGAATCATGTTGACGTCGATCACGTGATCGAAGTGCCGTTTGACGCGGTCGAGTTTGCCGGTGATGTAGTCGCGCATCGAATCGGTGACTTCGAGGTGGTGACCGCTGAGATGAAGGTTCATGATTGCTCCTTTGGGTTGGAGGGGTGCTACGTGAATCAGATCGATTTGCGCAGGTTGACGGGCAGGATCTGCATGGATTCGCGGTATTTCGCCACGGTTCGGCGGGCGACGACGATGCCCTGCTGGCCGAGAATTTCCGAAATCTGGCTGTCCGACAGCGGCTTCTGCGAGTTTTCCGCGGTTACCAGCTGCTTGATCAGCGCGCGGATCGCGGTGCTCGACGCCGAGCCGCCTGTTTCAGTAGTAACGTGACTGCCGAAGAAATACTTGAGTTCGAAAATGCCGCGCGGCGTCAGCATGAATTTCTGCGTGGTGACCCGCGACACGGTCGATTCGTGCAGATCGAGGGTGTCGGCGATTTCGCGCAGCACCAGCGGACGCATGGCGACTTCGCCGTGCTCGAAAAAGTGGCGCTGGCGGTCGACGATCGCCTGCGAGACGCGCAGGATGGTGTCAAAGCGCTGCTGCACGTTTTTGATCAGCCAGCGCGCTTCCTGCAGCTGGCTGGCGAGCTGGCTGTGGCCGCTGTCGCGGTTGCGCTGCAGGATGTCGGCGTAGAGCCGGTTGATGCGCAGTTTCGGCATGGCCTCGGCATTGAGAGAAGCGAGCCAGACGCCCTTGACCTTTTTGACGATGACGTCGGCCACCACGTAGCGCGCTTCGCCTGAGGAGAAATTGCTGCCCGGGCGCGGATTGAGGCCGACGATCAGGTGCTGCACGCCGCGCAGCACGGCGTCGTCGCAATGCAGCAGCTTTTTGAGTTTGGCGAAGTCGCGCGCGGCTAGAATCTCGAGGTGGTTGCGCGCGATGTCGATGGCGTGCGCCCGGTAGGGCGTCGTCTCCGGCATGGCCTCGAGCTGCAGCAGCAGGCATTCGTTGAGCGTGCGCGCGCCGATGCCGGGCGGATCGAGGTTCTGCAGATGACGCAGCGCGACGTGCAGTTCATCGACATCGACCTCGAGTTCTTCCGGCAGCAGCGCGGCGAGTTCGTCGAGGTCCTGATGCAGGTAGCCGTCGTCGTCGAGCGAGTCGATCAGCAGGGTCAGCAGTTGCTGGTCGCGTTCGGACAGTTTGATATGCGGCAATTGCGCAACCAGATAGGCGCGCAGCGACTGTTCTTCGGCGGCGAGCTGCGACGAGCCGGCCTCGTCGTTTTCATCGTCGCGCGGCGTGCCGTAGTTCAGTTCGTTGCCGTTGTACTCGCTGCCGTCGCCGCTGCTGTCACTGCTGCCGTTGTCTTCGCCGGCGGTTTGCGCCGGTTCGTCCGAAGGCGCGGGCGCGCTTTGCGCGGTTTCACCGGGATCCGGCGGCGGCGTGCCGCCCAGCGGCTCGTTGGGGCTGCCGTCTTCGCGTTCGAGCAGCGGGTTTTCGGTCAGGAATTTTTCGATTTCCTGATTGAGCTCGATGGTCGACAGTTGCAGCAGACGAATGGACTGCTGCAGCTGAGGCGTGAGCGTCAGATGCTGGGAAAGCCTGAGCTGGAGCGAGTGCTTCATGAGACCGGAGGGCTCAGTGCAATTTGATAAGGAGGCTCGGGGCGGTAGGGTTGGGCGTCGGGGCAATGAGCGTCCGGCGCCCTGAACTACAG
>CAZVDN010000072.1:7494-8386 GCA_964625665.1 uncultured Streptomyces sp.
AGCCGGAAGTGCTCTCCAAGATAGACTTTACGCACGCTTTCATTATAAACGATTTCGTCCGGCTTGCCGTAGGCAAGCACGGTGCCGCCGTTGATGATGTAGGCGCGGTCGCAAATCCCCAGTGTTTCCCGCACGTTGTGGTCGGTAATCAGCACCCCGATGTCGCGATCCTTGAGGAAAGTGATGATTTTCTGGATGTCCATGACCGCGATCGGATCAACCCCGGCGAACGGTTCGTCGAGCAGGATGAAGCGCGGATTGGTGGCCAGGGCGCGGGCGATTTCGACGCGGCGGCGCTCGCCGCCCGACAGGCTGATGGCGGGGTTTTTGCGCAGAGACTCGATGTTCAGATCGCGCAGCAGGTCGTCGAGGCGGACGGCAATCTGCGCCGGGTCGTTTTCGTGCAGTTCAAGCACCGCGCGGATGTTTTCCTCTACGCTCAGCCGGCGGAAGATCGAGGCCTCCTGCGGCAGATAGGACAGGCCGAGCAGCGCGCGCCGGTGGATCGGCATGTGCGTCAGGCGCTTGTCGTCGAGATAGATTTCACCGTCGTCGAGCGGCACGAGGCCGACCATCATGTAAAAGCAGGTCGTTTTGCCGGCGCCGTTGGGGCCGAGCAGGCCGATCACCTCGCCGCTTCGGACTTCCAGCGATACGTCGGCGACCACCACGCGCGACTTGTAGCGCTTCTTGATCTGTACGACTTTGAGTTCGCTCATCGTATGAGGCGCACAGGGCGTTGCGGCAGGAAAGGCTGCGGCTGGGGCGCGTTCAACGCGCCGCGCCGGGCGAGGGTTCGCGCGGATTGGCGACGTCGGTGGCCGGTTTCAGCGGCAGCGGCGGCGCGTCCGGGGCTTTTTCACGGCTCTTCGGCTGGATGATCGCGCGCACG
>CAZVDN010000072.1:8396-12770 GCA_964625665.1 uncultured Streptomyces sp.
GGGGTTGCTGGCCGTGGCGGCCTGCTTGCCGCCGCCGGTGACGCGGAAGAATTCGGTGGTCGCGTCGTAGGAAATGTAGTTGCCGCGCACATCGTCATTGCCTTTGGTGAGGTGCGCGCGGTTGAACATCTGCACCTTGTCGGCCTTGCTGTCGTATTCGATGCGCTCGGCGAAGCCTTCGACGTATTCGTCGAGGCCTTCGCGTTTTTGCCGGAAGCTTGCCAGATTGCCCTGCGCGACGCCGGTCTTGAAGCCTTCCGCATCCTGCTGCACGATCATGCGGTCGCCGCGGATCATCAGCGTGCCCTGCGTCAGCACGACATTGCCCTCGAAGGTCGCTGTCTGTTTGGATTCGTCGACCGTGACGCGGTCGGCTTCTAGGTTGACCGGTTTGCTGCGGTCGCTGCGTTCGGCATGCGCGGGAACGACGGCATACAGCGCGCAGGCCAGGGCCAGCAGGACACATCGGTTCGCCAGTGGCGCCGCCTGAAGGGGTTCAGCGCGCCGGTCGTTTTTTCTCATACCTGCCTCGAACGTTGGAGAGCAATTTCAAAATGCGGGTTTCGCTGTTCAATTCTAAGCCAACCGCGGTAATCAGCATATTGGCATCGTAAATTTTCACTTCGCGGTCGGTTTGCGCGATGTGGGCTTCGGGCATGACGTGCAGCCAGGTCGTTTCGACAATCAGTTCGCTGTTTTTGTCGCGCGCCGAGCGCACCAGCCGCACTTCGTCGGACAGGTAGGCGTTTTCGCCGTCGCCCGACAACAGGGCTTTTTTTGCGGTGACCGTCACTGCCTCGGCCTTGCCGCGGAAGCTGACCAGGCGCGGCGCTTCGAGGTGGGTGGTGTCGTCATCGGGGTAGTGCGCCATGCGTTTGGCGTGCAGCGTATGCTGCGCCCGGCCGTCGGGGCCGACGCGCGTGGCGGAGAAATTTTCGACGATATAGTCCGGATCGTGGCGCGTTTTGCTGTCGGCGGCCGCCTCCGGCGGCTGCACTTCGCGGTCGAGCCAGAAGGTGACGGCGGCGAGTATCGCCAGCAGGGCCACCGGGAACCATGCCGTCAGGCGCGAGGTCATTTCAGGTAGGTCTGCAGTTTCTTGTCGAGCGTGCCCTGCGCATGCATGATCAGTTCGCAGACTTCGCGCGCGGCGCCGCGGCCGCCGCCGGCGCGGGTGACATAGTGCGCGTGCTGGCGGACGAACAGCGGCGCTTCAGGCACCGACAGCGCAAGGCCGCAGCGCGTGAGCACCGGCAGATCGACGACGTCGTCGCCCATATATGAAACCGCCTCGGCGTCGAGCCGGCGCGCGGCGAGCAGTTCGGCAAAGGCGCGCGCCTTGTCTTCGACGCCCTGATAAACCAGTTCGATGCCGAGGTTTTTCGCGCGCAATTCGACGATGCGCGAAGTGCGGCCGGTGATAATCGCCAGTTCGACGCCGGATTCACGCAGCATTTTCATGCCGTGGCCGTCGAGCGAATAAAAGGCCTTGATCTCCTCGCCGCCGTCGGTGAGGTAGAGCGCGCCGTCGGTCAATACGCCGTCAACGTCGAATGCGGCAAGCTTGATGCCGCGGGCCCTGTCATGGACATTCTGCATAGGCGGACTTTCCGTTGGCCGGCGCGGCACCCGTTGCGCCGCCGGCGGTTGTGCTAAATGACCTTGGCCCTGAACAGGTCGTGCATGTTGAGCGCGCCGACCAGTTTCTGTTGATCGTCGACCACCAGCAGCTGATTGACCTTCTGGTCTTCCATGATCTGCACGGCCTCGACGGCGAGTTTTTCCGCGGTGATGGTGCGCGGGCCGCGCGACATGACGTCGGCAATCCGCGTGCCTTCGACTTTCACGCCCTTTTGCAGCGTGCGGCGCAGGTCGCCGTCGGTGAAGATGCCGACGACGCGCCCGTCCGACCCCAGCACCGCGGTAATGCCCATGCGCGAGCGCGTCATTTCGAGAATGGCGTCGGACAGCGTCGCCGTCTCGGCGACCCGCGGCGCATCGTTGTTGGCGCGCATGACGTCGCGCACGTGGGTGAGCAGCTTGCGCCCGAGTGCGCCGCCGGGATGCGAGCGCGCAAATTCGTCGCGGCTGAAGCCCTTGGCCTGCATCAGTGCAACCGCCAGCGCATCGCCGAGCGCGAGCGCAGCCGTCGTGCTGGCGGTCGGTGCCAGGTTCAGCGGGCAGGCTTCCTTTTCCGCGCCGGCATAAAGATGCGCGTCGGCCTGGCGCGCGAGGCTTGATTCGGCGTTGCCGGTCAGGGCGATCAGGCGCGCACCCTGGCGTTTGATCAGCGGCACGATGGCCAGCAGTTCGGCGCTTTCGCCGGAATTGGAGAGCGCGACGAACACATCGTCACGCGTGATCATGCCGAGGTCGCCGTGGCTGGCTTCCGCCGGGTGCACGAAGTAGGCCGGCGTGCCCGTGCTCGACATGGTGGAGGCGATCTTGCGCGCGATGTGCCCCGACTTGCCGATGCCGCTGACGGTGACGCGCCCCTTGCAGGTGAGGATGATTTCGACCGCGCGCTGGAACTGCTGATCGAGTTTTTCGATCAGGCCGCGAATCGCGGTCGCTTCGATTTCGAGCACCTCGCGTGCCAGCGCAAGCGTGGCGCCCGCGGCAGCGGCTGTGGGTTGTGCGTCGTGCTGGCTCATGCGGCGAAGTATAGCAAACCGTCGGCGCCGGCCGCCGGTTGCGGTTGCAATTCGCCAGCGATAGGGCATTATTCAAAGCGTTACCCCGGATTCTGTTCATGGAAAATTCGCTGCACGCCGTGCTGATCTTTCTGACCGCCGCAGTGCTGGTGGTCATTCTCTGCCGCCAGCTCAAGCTGCCGGCCATGCTCGGCTATCTGCTGGTCGGCTTGCTGATCGGCCCGCACGGTCTCGCACTGATCGCCGACAACGATGACACGCGCGCGCTGGCGGAATTCGGCGTGGTGTTCCTGATGTTCAGCATCGGGCTCGAATTCAGCCTGTCGAAACTGATGACGATGCGCCGCATCGTGTTCGGGCTGGGGGCCAGTCAGGTGGCGCTGACGCTGTGCGTGGTCGCCGGGCTGTCGGTTCTTGCGGGCGCGGACTGGCGCGCCGGCGTCGTGCTCGGCGGCGCGTTCGCGATGTCTTCCACGGCGATCGTCAGCAAAATACTCGCCGACCGCCTGGAACTCAATTCGGTTCACGGGCGCCAGGTCATCGGCGTGCTGCTGTTTCAGGACCTTGCCGTGGTGCCCTTGCTGATACTCGTGCCTGCGCTGGCCGGTTCACCCGCTGAGATGGCCCCCCTGTTGATGCTCGCGCTCGTCAAGGCTGCGGTTGTTCTGGCGATCCTGCTCTATTTCGGCCAGCGCCCGATGCGCGCCTGGTTTCATCTGGTGGCGACGCAGAAGTCTTCTGAACTTTTTGTGCTGAACGTTTTGCTGATCACGCTCGGTCTGGCGTTCATTACGGAGGAGGCCGGGCTGTCACTGGCGCTGGGCGCGTTTGTCGCCGGCATGTTGATCTCTGAAACCGAATACCGCTATCAGGTCGAAGACGACATCAAGCCGTTCCGCGATGTGCTGCTGGGCCTGTTCTTTGCCACCGTCGGCATGCGGCTCGATCTTGCGTTGCTCGCCGAACACGCCTTGTGGGTCGCGGGCGCGCTGGTGCTGCTGATCGGTCTGAAGGCAATCCTGATTGCGGCTCTGGGCCGCCTGTTCGGCAGCGATGCCGGAGCGGCGGTGCGCACCGGTCTCGATCTGGCGCAGGGCGGCGAATTCGGTTTTGTGCTCCTGTCGCTGGCTGCCCCGCTGAATTTCGTGCCGGCGCCGATGCTGCAGTCCGCGCTGGCGGCCATGGTGCTGTCGATGCTGATTGCGCCGTTCATCATCGAGCGCAGTGAAAACCTGGCGCGCCACGTCAGCGGCGCGGACTGGCTGGCGCGCTCGATGGAGCTGCACATGGTGGCGGTGCGCTCGATGGCGGTGAAAAGCCACGTGCTGATCTGCGGCTACGGGCGCAGCGGGCAAAGTCTTGCAAGGTTGCTGCGCGCCGAAAAGATTCCGTTTATTGCGCTGGATGCCGATCCGGACCGCGTGCGGGAAGCGGCCACTGCCGGCGAGCAGGTCGTGTTCGGCGACGCCGCGCGGCGCGAGGTGCTGGTTGCCGCGGGGGTGATGCGGGCGAGCGCATTGGTGGTGTCGGTGGCCGACACGGCGCTTGCTTTGCGCGTGCTTGAACATGTGCGCAGCGCGCGTCCCGATCTGCCGGTGGTGGTGCGCACTTTCGACGATACCGATCTCGACCGGTTGCGTGAAGCGGGGGCGACCGAGGTCGTGCCGGAAATCATGGAGGGGAGCCTGATGCTGGCGTCACACGCGCTGATGCTGCTGGG
>CAZVDN010000073.1:0-5893 GCA_964625665.1 uncultured Streptomyces sp.
CCGGGCTGAATGCTATTCGGCGCGTGCGCCGGAGATCTTGACAACTTTGGCCCACTTTGCGATTTCGTCACGAATGTAATTCGAAAACTGTTCAGGCGAACTGCTCATCGCATCGATGCTTTGTGCGGCGAGCTGTTGTCGCACCTCGGGCAGGGCGGTAACACGCGTCATTTCCGCATTGAGTTTTGTGACGATATCCCGCGGCGTACCGGCCGGTGCAACAAAACCGAACCACGTCACCGCTTCAAAGCCGGGCAATCCGGATTCGGTCACCGTCGGCAGATCGGGCATAGCAGGCAGGCGTGCCGTTGTCGTAGCTGCGATGGCACGCAGGCGGCCGTTTTTGACTTCCGGCATGACGGCTGAGCCGATGCCGAACATCACTTCAAACTGGCCGGCGATCAGGTCGAAAGTGGCCTGCGGGCTGCCCTTGTAGGGGATATGTGTCATCTTGAGGCCGGCCATGCCGTTGAACATTTCTGCCGCCAGATGCGGCAGGGTGCCGACACCGCTCGAGCCGAAACTCATCTGGCCGGGTTTCGATTTGGCAAGCTTGATAACGTCGGCCACCGTGCGCACCGGCACCGACGGATGCACTACCAGCATGTTCGGTGAAGAGCCGCCGGGGGCAATCGGCGCAAAATCACGCGCGAAATCGAAAGGCAGCTTGGCGTAGAGCGACGCATTGATTGCATTGGCGATGGTGCCGATAAAAAGCGTGTAGCCGTCCGGTGCTGACTTGGCGACGATGCCGGCGCCGATGCTGCTGCCGGCCCCCGGACGGTTATCGACCGGGAACTGCTGCCCGAGTGCGTCACCGACCCTTTGCGCAATGACGCGCGCCATGATGTCGGCGCCAGAGGCGGGCGGGAAGCCGACGATCACCTTGACCGGTTTTGTCGGATAAGTCGCTGCCGTTTGTGCCGGGCAGGTGGTGCTCCAGACGGAGGCCGTCAGGACGGCGATTGCAACGGTCGTGGAAGTTGGCACGCGCATGATTGATCCTCCCGGCGTGCAATGAAGGCACGCTTAACGTTTGTTTGGCGGCATATTACCATGCGCTTTTCTCGTCGCAGACGGCGCAGGCAGGAGAGCCCATGGAACGCAAACGTATCAGTGCCAGCAACATCCGCTCGGTCGGTTTCGATTCGCGCAACCGGGTGCTTGAAATCGAATTCAGCAGTGGCAGCATCGTCCAGTATTCCGGCGTCTCGGACGAGGTGCACCGGCGTTTCGTCAACGCGCCGTCCCCCGGCAGCTATTATCAGGACAATATCGAGGAGAATTTCACCGCCAGGCGCGTGCGCTGACGGGCCAAACACGTGCTTGACCCCCGGTGGTACGCTCAGTAGAGTGTCCGCTGAAACCAATCTAAACAACGGCCCGCCGGTTGCGCGGGACTGTTGAATTCAGGAGGCAGGATGAAAACCGGAAAACTGTGGATGCGCTGTGTTTTGTTCGCGATGTTGTCGCTGGCGTTCGGGCTGGTCCACGCACAAAGTGATTGCAAGAACCGCGGTGATCTTGATGTGCAGTATTGTGACGAGAACAAGGACCTCGTTGCCGATCCGCCCAAGGACGTAAAGCGTTTCAAGAATCCCAATACACTGGTGTTTACCTATACGCCGGTTGAAGACCCAGCGGTTTACGAGCAGGCCTTCAAACCGTTTACCGACCATCTGGCCAAGTGCACCGGCAAGCGGGTCGTGTTTTTTCAGGTGCAGTCGAATGCCGCCGAGATCGAAGCCATGCGCTCGGGCCGTTTGCATGTCGGCGGTTTTTCGACCGGGCCGACGGCGTTTGCAGTCAACATCGCCGGCGCCGTGCCGTTTGCCGTCAAGGGCAACGAAAAGGAATTTCAGGGCTATAACCTGATCGTCATCGTCAAGAAAGACAGTCCTTACCAGAAGCTCGCCGACCTGAAGGGCAAAAAATTCGCACACACGTCGCCGTCCTCGAATTCCGGCCACATGGCGCCGCTGGCGCTGTTTCCGGCACAGGGACTGACCCCGGACAAGGACTACAAGATCCTGTTTTCGGGCAAACACGATTCCTCGGTGATGGGCGTGAATTCCGGCGACTATGACGGGGCGGCGGTGGCGTCCGACGTTTACCACCGCATGGGCACACGCGGCCAGATCAACGAAGACAACTTCCGCGTCATTTACCGCAGCCAGAAATTTCCGACATCGTCGTTCTCGTATGCCTACGATCTTGAACCGAAGTTCCGCGACCAGATGCTGAAGTGCTTTTACGACTACCGCTTCACGCCGGAAATGGTGAAGACCTTCGACGGTGCCGATCGTTTTGTGCCGGTCACCTACCTGAAGGAATGGGAGGTTGTGCGCAAAGTCGCTGAAGGTTCGGGCGAATCGTTTAACCGCACAGCCTATGAAAAGGAATCAGCGCGCGAGGAAGCGGCGCGCAAGAAAGCGGCCGAGGAAAAGGCCGGCAAGAAGTAGCCGCATGGAGAACGCCGCGCTCAGCATCCGCGATCTGACCAAGGAATATGTGCGCGGCAAGCCGGTGCTGCGCGGCATCAGTCTCGATTTCTCCGGCAGCGGCTTTACCGCAATCATCGGGCCTTCGGGCACCGGCAAGAGCACGCTGATCCGTTGCATCAACCGCTTGGTTGAGCCGACGTCCGGTGCGGTCATCTTTGAAAATCAGGACATCGTGGCCTTGTCCCGACGCGTATTGCGTCTGGCGCGGCGCCAGATCGGCATGGTGTTCCAGGAATACAACCTGGTCGAACGTCTGACCGTGATGGAAAACCTGCTGAGCGGCCGCCTCGGCTATGTAGCGCCGTGGAAGGCCTGGTTGCGCCGTTTTCCGCAGTCCGACATCAATGACGCTTTCGATCTGCTCGACGTGGTCGGGCTGGCAGGCTTCGCCAATCAGCGGGCCGACAGTCTCTCCGGCGGGCAGCGCCAGCGCGTCGGCATTGCGCGCGCCCTGATGCAGCGTCCACGCCTGTTGCTGGCCGACGAGCCGACCTCGTCGCTCGATCCGAAGACCTCGGTCGAAATCATGACGCTGCTCAGCGATCTCGGGCGTGCGAAAAACATCCCGGTCATCGTCAACATGCACGACGTTGAACTGGCCAGGCGTTTTTCCGACCGCGTGATCGGCATGTCGGGCGGCGTGGTGGTTTATGACGGCCCGCCTTCAGGCCTCAACGATGCCCATCTGAAATTGATTTACGGCGGCGAGGATTGGCTGAAGTGATGGCGACGGCGCCGCGCGTGGCATTTCCGCCGAACTGGTGGGCGCGTGCCGGCTGGCTCGCGCTGGGTTTTTACATTGTTTACGCCTGTTCGCTGCTCGATTTCACCTGGGCGCGTTTCATGATCGGTCTCGACAATGGCGCGCGCTTCATCGGCCGCATGCTGCCACCGAATTTTTCGCGCTGGGAAATTCTGTTGAAAGGGCTGACCGAAAGCATCGAAATCGCCATTCTCGCCTCGGCGCTGGGGATTTTGCTGTCGCTGCCGATCGGGTTGTTGGCGGCGCGCAATCTCATGCCCGTGTGGGTGACCTGGCCGTCGCGCATGCTGATTGCGCTGTGCCGGTCGTTTCATCCGGTGATTGTCGCCATCGTGTTTGTAAAAGCGCTCGGTTTTGGCGCCATGTCCGGTATTGCCGCATTGACGGTGGCATCGATCGGTTTTGTCGGCAAACTGTTCGCGGAGGCCATCGAAGAGATTTCACTCAAACAAGTCGAAGCGGTGCGTGCCACCGGTGCGCCGTTCATGAACGTCATTACCTACGGCGTGCTGCCGCAGGTGTTCGGGCGATTCCTTGGTTTTTCGACTTACCAGCTCGATTCGAATCTGCGCAATTCAACCATGGTCGGCATCGTCGGCGCCGGCGGCATCGGCGGTGCCTTGTTCGCCGCCTTCCAGCGCTTCGATTACGATTTTGTCTGCGCAATGCTGCTGTCGATCATTCTGCTGATCTTCGCCGGCGAGATCATCGCCAACAAGGTGCGCGCGATTTTCGTCGAACGCACCCGCGTGGACGAGGAGTAGGGCGTGAGTGCCGGCACAATCGAGGCCCGCGAGTGGCGCCGTTTTACGCCGATGCAGCGGCTGGCGCGTTTTGCCGTCTATCTGGCAGTAGTCACGGCGGTGGTCGTCTCGGTCCGGACGGTCGAGGTGATCCCGGAGTTTTTGCTCGACGCGCCCGAGCAGATGGCCGATCTGCTGCGCCGGATGTGGCCGATCGCGTTTTCGCATTATCCGAAGGGTGTGCATGAAGCCCTGGTTGAAACCTTGCACATCGCCACGCTCGGCACGATCATTTCGGTAATCATCGCCTTTCCGATCGGCCTGGCGGCTGCCAACAATATCGCGCCCAACCGTCTGCTGAATCACACCGCGCGCCTGCTGCTGGTGTCGAGCCGCTCCGTGAATTCTCTGGTGTGGGCGTTGTTGTTCGTTGCGGTGTTCGGCCCCGGCGCATTGGCCGGCACGCTGGCCATTGCATTCCGCTCGGTCGGTTTTGTCGGCAAACTCGTCGGCGAGGCGGTCGAAGAAGCCAATCGCGGCACCGTCGAGGCGCTCGAAGCCAGCGGTGCCCCGTGGCTGTCGGTATTGAGCTTCGGCTACTGGCCGCAGATCCAGCCCTCGTTCTGGTCGGTGGTACTGTTCCGCTGGGACATCAACGTGCGCGAGTCGGCGGTATTGGGTCTGGTCGGCGCAGGCGGCATCGGCATGGCGCTCGATACGGCAATGAATCTTTTTCAGTGGGACCGCGTGGCGATGGTATTGCTGGCGATCTTTGCGGTGGTCATCGCCGCCGAAATCGCGGTGACGGCGATCCGCAAACGCATCCTCTAGGCGCGACTCAGCGCGCCGCCAGCAGCGCGGCGGCGAATTCGCAGAATCCGGCTCCGCTTTTTTCGCGGGTGACCCAGGCGGGTGCGGCATCGAGGCGTCCGGCGAAGGCCTGCACATTGGCCACACCCACCGCGTGTTTGAAAAAGGCAAACATCGGCGCGTCATTTGGCGAATCGCCGATGAACGCGGTTTCGTCACCGTCCTTGTCGAGATCAATGCCGAAACATTCGGCGAACAGCGTTTTGGTCATGCCGAGTTTGTCGTAGGAACCGAACCAGCCGTTGACGTGGATCGAACTGATCTTGGCGGTCAAGCCGCTCTCCTGCATCAATGCAACAATCTGTGCAATTGCGTCATCGGCAAGGCGGGGCACGTCTTCGCAGAAATCGATGGCGAGATCGGCTTCGCGGTAGTGCTGATCGGCGGAAATCGCGCAGCCCGGCACTGCTGCGATGATGCGTGCCCCGATCCCGGAAAGTTTGGTGCGGTTGGCCTCCCGCGTCGCGTCGTCCTCGGCATAGCGTCGCCGCATCGCCTGCGCGGCGTGGTCGTAGCGAAAGTAAAACGCGCCGTTTTCACCGACGACACCGTCTACCGGCCACATGCGCGCAATGTGATCGCACCAGCCGGCGGGGCGGCCTGTGACGGGGATCACGCGCAATCCCGCATGATGCAGAGACTCCAGCGCCGTGTAAGCGGCAGCGGTCAGACGACCGTCGCTGGTCAGCGTGTCGTCGATGTCGCACAACACGTTGCGGATCTGCCGGCGCAGCGGCACCGGAAATTCGGCCAGTGCCTTCATTATTCCGCGCGTATGCCGGCTTCCTTGATGACCTTGCCCCAGCGCGCGTATTCGGTGCGCAGGAACTCAGCGGCCTGCTCGGGCGTGCCGGTCGCCGGTTCGCCTCCTACTACGAGCAGACGTTCACGGGTCTCTGGCAGCAGCATGACCTTGGTCAGTTCAACATTGAGCCGGTCGATAATTTCGCGCGGCGTGCCTGCCGGCGCGGCGACGATGTACCAATTGATGGCGGTGAACTGCGGCAGGCCCG
>CAZVDN010000073.1:5903-10000 GCA_964625665.1 uncultured Streptomyces sp.
GCGGCCGGGACCTGCGGTACCGCCTTGACGCGTTTGGTGTCGAGAATCGCGAGTCCGCGCATTTTGCCGTCGTTGATGTATGCCGCCGAGGCTGCCGACATGGTGGCAATGGAGATATCGACTTCGCCGCTCATCGCGCCGACCAGTCCCTGGGTGCCGCCCTTGTACGGCACGTGCAGAATCTGCGTTTTTGTCAGGGACTTGAACAGTTCGCCGGCGAGGTGTGGTGTCGAGCCGATGCCGCCGGAAGAGTACGAAAGTTTGTTCGGTTGCGCGCGGGCGAGCGCAATCAGCTCGCGCAGCGTCTTCACCGGCACCGAAGGATGGGATAACAGCAGTGAGGGGATCGAACCGATTTGCATGACGGGTGCGAAATCGCGCAGCGGATCGTAGCCGACTTTCGCATAAAGGTTCGGATTGATGACGAAGGGCGGCGGCGCCATCAGCAGCGAGTAGCCGTCGGGGGCGGCGCGCGCGACGGCTTCAAACGCCAGATTGCCGCCGGCGCCGGTGCGCGGTTCGGGCACGATCTGCTGGCCGAGCCCCGGCGCGAGTTTGAGCGCGAGCCAGCGCGTGACGAGATCCGTGCCGCCGGTCGAGAACGGCATGGCGATGCGCACCGGTTTCGCCGGATAGGCCTGTGCGCCGGCCGGCGGCGGCGCAAGTGCCGGCGTCAATGACAGCGCGATGATGCCAATGCGGATTCCGGTGCTGCGGACGTTCACGATTTGTCCTGTCAAAAAATACGGTTGTGTGGCTGCCGTCTTACTCGGCCTTGATGCCGGCGTCCTTGATGACGCGGCTCCAGCGGGTGAATTCGGTGCGCAGAAACTCCGCGGCCTGCTCCGGGGTGCCGGTTGCCGGTTCGCCGCCGACGGCAAGCAGGCGTTCGCGTGTGTCAGGCAACAGCATGACCTTGTTGACCTCGGCATTGAGGCGATCGATGATGTCGCGCGGCGTGCCGGCCGGGGCCATCAGCACGTACCAGTTGATTGCAATCAACTGGGGCAGGCCGGCTTCGGCCGAGGTCGGCACCTGCGGAATCGTTTTCACGCGTTTGCCGTCGAGGACGGCGAGCCCGCGCATCTTGCCATCGTTGACGTAGGAGGCCGACGCCGCCGACATCGTGCCGATCACGATGTCGACTTCACCGCTCATTGCGCCGACCAGACCGAGATTGCCGCCCTTGTAGGGCACGTGCACGATCTGCGTTTTGGTCAGCGACTTCAGCAGTTCGCCGGCGAGATGCGGCGTCGAACCGATGCCGCCGGAGGCGTAGGACAGCTTGTTCGGATTGCCGCGCGCCAGCGCGATCAGTTCACGCAGCGTTTTGACCGGTACAGAGGGATGCGAGAGCAGCAGCGACGGGACCGAGCCGCACAGGGTTATGGGCGTGAAATCGCGGAAAGGGTCGTAGGGTGTTTTGGCGTAGAGCGTCGGGTTGACGACGAAAGGCGGTGCGGCCATCAGCAGCGTGTAGCCATCGGCCGGCGAGCGGGCGACGAACTCATGCGCGATATTGCCGCCGGCACCGGTGCGCGGTTCCGGCACGATCTGCTGGCCGAGAGCGGGCGCCATTTTCAGCGCGATCCAGCGCGTCACCAGATCGGTGCCGCCGGTGCCGAAGGGCATGGCGATGCGTATGGCTTTAGACGGATAGGCTTGGGCACCGGCGTGCGCGGCAGCGACAGTCAGCGCGGCGGCCGTCAATGCATGAAGGGAGCGGTTCATGGATGTCTCCTTAATCCGCCTTGATGCCGCCGTCACGGATGACCCGGCCCCAGCGTTCGTATTCGTTTTTCAGAAACTCGGTTGCCTGTTCCGGCGTAGCGGAGGCCGGTTCACCACCCATCGCGGCGAGACGCTCGCGCGTGTCGGCCTGAGCCATGGCCTTGACCGATTCGGAGTTCAGGCGCTCGATGACGGCGCGCGGTGTTGCGGCCGGCGCCAGCACCATGTACCAGTTGACCGCCACCAGTTGCGGCATGCCGGACTCCGCGCTGGTTGGCACCTGCGGCAGCGACGCCACACGTTTGGCATCGAGGATCGCCAGCGGACGGATACGGTTTTCTTTGATATACGGGACGACGCTGGAGCTGGCGACAATCACGACATCAACTTCGCCGCTCATCGCGCCGACGAGTCCGACGGTCGCGCTTTTGTACGGCACGTGCAGGATGCTGGTTTTGGTCAGCGACTTCATCAGCTCGGCAGCCAGTTGATTGACCGAGCCGACGCCACCCGAGCCGTACGTGAGTTTGCCCGGCTGGCTGCGCGCGATCTTGATCAGATCGCCCAACGTTTTTGCCGGCACCGAGGGGTGCACCACCAGCACATTGGGGATCGAGCCGAGCACTGCCACTGCGGCGAAATCGCGCACCGGATCAAAACCCGATTTCGGATTGAGATTCGGGTTGATGACCACCGGCGGTGCTGCCATCAGGAGCGTGTAGCCGTCCGGCGCCGCCTTCGCCACGGCATCGTGGGCGATGTTGCCGCCGGCGCCGAGACGCGGATCGGGTACCACCTGCTGGCCGAGGGCGGGCGAGAGCTTGAGGGCGATGAGGCGGCCGACAACATCGGTGCCGCCGGCAAACGGCAGCAGCAGGCGGATCGGCTTGGACGGATAGTTCTGCGCGATCGCAGGCGATGCGGCCAATGCCGCTGCTGCAAGGCCCAGCACCACAGCGCGGCGCGTCATTTGGTTTCTCCTTCGACCAGTGCCCACACGCGGCGGAAGGGGCCGCGGCTTTTCAGCAGTTCGCCCATCGCGTCGCGCGCCAGCTGGTCGTCGATCCAGATCGGCTTGCCCATCGAGCAGGCAATATAGGCGCGGTGCGCGTTTTCCTCGATGAAAAACGCGGCGGTCACGGATTCCTCGACGCTGCCGCCGGTGACGACCACGCCGTGCGCCTGCAACAAGGCGGCGCGATGGTCGCCGATGGTTTTGGCCAGCACTTCACCGCGCTGACGGTTCTGCACCAGACGCGGATCGGGGTAAATCGGCACGCCGTCGGCGAAAAGGGTGCCCATGATGTGAATCGGCCGGTATTTGAGTTCGCTGGTCGAAAACGCGGTGGCGTGCATGCCGTGATAGTGGATGATGCTGCAGACGTCGGGGCGCACGCGGTAAATTTCCGAGTGGATCGGATATTCGCCTGGAATGTCGCCGCGACCGGCCAGCTTGTTGCCGTCGAGATCGACGGTGATGAGGTCGCTCGAAGCGGCCTTGAGTCCCAGCGAATGGCGTGTCAGCAGAAAAGTGTCCGATCCCGGCAGGCGACCGCTGATGTGGCCGAAGCCTTCGATGAAGCCCCGCTGAAAAAGAAACTGCCAGGCCTTGAGCATCTTGGTGCGGAGTTCTTTTTCATCGGCGTTCATGGTTTTCCTTTTGCGTTCTAGTTGCAGGGCTCTTCGCCGGCGGGCTGCTGCGGTTTCGGCACGAAGCCGAATTTTGCCGCAACCCCGTCCGAGGCGATAGCGTGAAACGGTATGCGACGGCCGGCGTGGTTCAGGCACAGATCGGCCTCGTTGCCGCTCTGCAGCACCTCCATGCGCGCGGTAATTGATTCTTCGTCAAGCGGCCTGCCGTGCCGGTCGCTGAGGCAGGGCGGCAGCAATTCGAGATTGCGGTCATCAAGCATTCCGACGCCAGCGCCGGTGACGAGGAGCAGCACACCGGTGTCATCGATCCATGCCGATTCGATCTGTTCGACCGCCGCGCCGGTATGGCTTTCGATCTGCAGCAGCGCGGCCGGATCGGCGTTCCAGACGATGCGGTAGACGAACGGCGTGTAATCGAGTGTGGCGAATACGCGCTGCGGGCCGTTCTGGAAAAACCAGCGACCGTCGTCATCGTGCGCGTAGTTGCGGCTGATGAAGCCGGCAATGACTTCGTTGGTGACGGCGTCGCCCTTGATGCGCCAGACGCCGCGGCGGTCCAGGCTCAGCCAGCCATAAACGTGAGGAACGTTCGGCCATTTGGCCATCGCCTGTTTAACGATGTCGTCCATTGATTTCTCAAAGGTCGAACACTTCGGCCACGGAGACAGCAGCGCACACAGGAAGGATGAAGCGAACGACTTTTCTCTGTGGTC
>CAZVDN010000073.1:10010-12676 GCA_964625665.1 uncultured Streptomyces sp.
GAAGGGGTGAAGAAGTGAAAGAGTGAAGGGGTGAACGGGTAAGCGGGCGACAATGTCGTCCTGTGATCCGTGAAACGCCGCGCTGGGTCGCTCACCCTTTCACTCGTTCACTCTTTCACAGCATTTAGTGCAAATGCCGGTTGCGCGGATGCGGCGACAGCGCCGGCGCGGCAGCCGTCTGTTTGTCGGCAGCAGGGCGGCTTTTCCAGTCTTCGTCGAACATCTGATTGACGATGCCGACGACGCGGTCGACGCGGCCTTTGTCGAAATGCGCCGACATGAGGCCGATGAGGTCTTCCTCCACACACTGGCGGCGGATTTCATGGATCGCTTCGGCGCTGGGGCCGATGAAGACCTGCTGGAATTCTTCCTTGCCGTTGTCCTGATAATAGGTAACGGTGATTTCCGAGGCGTAATCGGTCAGCGGGCCGAGCGCGGTGAAGGCTTCCTTCAGGCGGTGATGAAAGCTGCGGCCGACTTCGCCGGTCCAGCACATGTCGAGCGCCTGCTCTTTCGGATCAAACTGGATGCCGGGTTCCTCGCGCTCCATGCTCTGCACTTTGGTGATGGCATCGACTTCAAGATAATCCAGCCACGGGCGCAACGCATCTTCAACCTGGCTCAGGTGCACGCCCTTGCACAGAAATGCGGTGCCGTGAACGTGAACTTCCATGCGCATGGTGGTCTCCATTGAAACGGGGCCTGCCCTTGCGGGCGGCTTTAAAGGGCGCAAAGCATAGCACAACGCCGCATCCGGGCCTGAATCTGTATAGATATCAAACTGTTGCAATGCGGCGCCATGCGTTTTGTGAATCGCCAACACGAACACCCACGCAGCGCTGATTGCGCCGCGCGCGGCCGGAAATTTTCAATCGGCGGGATGCACCGGCTTCATGGGCGCGGCCGTGGGCATTCGCTGCGCTGCCCTAATGAACAGCGGCACTCGTAGCATAATGCGTGCTGCGCCGAGCATTGGGCGCCGCGCGACAGCAAAAGGTTGCGCCAATATCTGGGAGGGGAGTTGCATGTCTGCAGGCAGATTGGCCGGCGCGGTGGCCATTGTCACCGGCGCAAGCGCCGGTATCGGTGAAACAACCGCCGTGACCTTCGGCCGCGAGGGCGCGAGGGTGGCTGTGGTGGGGCGCACAGTCGTCGAATTGCAGCGCGTCGCCGACCTCATCAACAAGGCGGGCGGCGAGGCACTGGTGGTCCAGGCCGACGTCACGCGCGCAGCCGATGTCGAAGCGATGGTCAAGGCGGTGATGGAGCGCTACGGTCGCATTGATGTGCTGATCAACGGCGTCGGCGGCTGGCATTCGCAGGCGCCGGTCACCGATTTCGCCGAGGACGACTGGGACGCGATCATCGACCTTAATCTGAAATCGGCCTTTCTCTGCATCCGCGCCGTCGCCAAAGTGATGGTCGCCCAGAAAAGCGGGCGCATCATCAACATGGCCTCGCAGGCCGGCCTTGGCCCGAACCCCGCGACGAACTCCAACATCGCCTATGCCTGCTCGAAAGCCGGCGTCATCGCATTGAGCAAACATCTGGCCAAACAACTCGGCCCGGACGGGATCACCGTCAATACGGTGTCCCCCGGCACCACGCTGACGGAGCGCGTGACAAAAGTGTGGGACCTGCCGACCCGGGAGAAAAAAGCCGCGGCCAATCCGCTGCGCTGTCTGGTCACGCCTCAGGACAGCGCCGACGCCTGCCTGTTTCTGGCCTCGAACGAAGCGCGCCATGTCACCGGGCTGAATCTTAATGTCAACGCCGGCGCGACGATGGGTTAAGCGATGGTTACAATAATCAAAATCAACAAGCATGGCGGCGCCGGGTTCACCCGTCGCCTTCCCAGCGTACTGCTGGCGACGGGCATGCTCCTGTGCGGCGGCACTGCGGCGTTGGCCGCCGATGCCTATCCTTCGAAGCCCGTGCGCATCGTGCTCGGCGCACTGCCGGGCAGCAACACGGATTTTTTCTTTCGCGCGATTGCCACGCCGATGGGCGCGGCCCTGGGTCAGCAGGTGGTTGCCGATTATCGTGCCGGCGGCGGCGGGCTGGTCGGCTCGGCCGCCACGGCGAAGGCGAATCCCGATGGTTATACCGTCAGCCTGGTCGGTTCCGGTTTTGTCATGCACCCGGCGCTGATGAAAAGCATGCCCTACGATGCGCTGAAGGATTTCACGGCTGTCGGGCTGGTGGTGGAATCCACGCAGGCGATGGTGATCCATCCGCTGCTGCCGGTGAAGAATGTGAAGGACCTGCTCGAGTTGGCACGCAAGCGCGCCGGCCAGCTCAATTACGGCAGTGCCGGGCCCGGCACCAACACACACCTGGCCGGCGTGCTGTTCAATTTGCTTGGCAAGGTCAACGTCGTGCACGTGCCGTATAAAAGCACGCCGCCGATGCTGGTCGATGTGATGGCGGGGCAGATCGAGATCGCGTATCCCGGCATCGCCAGCGTGATCGAGCATGCGAAAAGCGGCCGCCTGCGCATGCTGGCGCAGACCGGCAAGCGGCGCTCGGCTTCGGCGCAGAACGTGCCGACCATGGAAGAGTCGGGCCTCGACGGCTATGTCGTCACCAGCGGCTTCGGCTTGATGGGGCCGGCGGGCATGCCGCGCGTCATCGTCGAGCGCCTGAATGCCGCGATGGTGCAGGCG
>CAZVDN010000074.1:0-2365 GCA_964625665.1 uncultured Streptomyces sp.
AGCCGCCCGACGCGGCGAGCAGCGCAGGGAAGTCCGAAGGACCGGCGAACCGGGGCGGCCTTCTCTTTGGTTACTTTCTCTTGGCCGCCCAAGAGAAAGTAACCGGCCGCCGGGCCGCCCCCGGCGAATTTGAAACAAAAAAATACCGGCGAAACTTTAACGAGATACCGAAATCCAGAGGAGATGAATCCTATCCCCGCAACTGCTTCGCGCGCGCCACAAACCCCGGCAACACCTCCCTGTAATCGCCGATCACGCCGTAGTTCGCACGCGTGAACATGTCGGCGTCGCCATCGACGTTGATCGCCACCACCGTGCTCTAATTGCTGATACCGGCAAGGTGCTGCACCGCGCCCGAAATGCCGACGGCGATGTAGAGCGCCGGCTTGACGCTGGTGCCGCTCAAGCCGACCTGATGCGCCGACGAGACCCAGCCCGAGTCGGCCACCGGCCGCGAACAACCGACGGCGCCGCCGATCGCGGCCGCGGCTTCTTCGATGTAATGCCAGTTGTCGGGGCCGCCGAGACCACGGCCGCCCGAGACGATGGTCGTCGCATCTTTCAGGCGCACGCCGCCCTGCGCCTGCACCTTCTGTTCATCGATCAGGGTCACGCGGCCCGAGGCCGGTTCTGCCACGGCAATTTTGTTCACCGACGCCGACGCAGCGCCGGCGCGGCCTTCGAACACGCCGGTGCGCACCGTCACCAGTCGCGTCGCGCCGCGCACGACATACTGTCCGACCACGCCGCCGCCGTAGACCGGCTTGCTGACGACGAGATCGCTGCCTTCGGCGGCCAGCGCCGTGCAGTCCATCACCAGTCCGGTGTCGAGCATCGCCGCCAGACGCGGCACCCATTCGCGCGTTTCCAGCGTATGCGGGAACAGCACCACCGACGGTTGGCACGCATCGATCACAGCACGCGCCGCGGCAATCGCGCTGCGCGCCGTATAGGGCCGCAGGTGTTTGCCCTCGAGCAGATGCAGCGTGGTGAAGCCGCCGGTGAATTCGGCGGCGGCCGCATCGAGACCGTCGCCGATCAGCGCACCAAGCAACGGTTCATTCAGCACCTGCGCAAGCGCCGCGCCCGCCACCGCCATTTCCAGAGAAGCCGGCGCGAGTGTGCCGCCGACGCTGTCGCCGAATACGAGTACGCCCGCCATCAGATCAACCCCAGTTCGTGCAGCTTGTCGGCGAGTTTGGCGCCTTTTTCCGCGCCCGATGTGCCCTCGATCAATTCCGCCTTGGTGGTGCGCAGCTGGATCTGCAGTTCGCGCAATTCGACCTTCGGCGTCTGCGGCGCAAGCCCGATGTCGGTAGCCTTCCAGCCGGCGATCATGGCGCGCCCTGCGGCCATCGTGCCGCGCACGCTCGGATGGCGCGCCTCGTTGATTTCGCTCGACACGCCAAGCAGCGCCGGCAGTTCGACTTTCAATCGCTGATAACCGTCCTCAATCAGACGGTGCACCGTCAGTTCGCTGCCATTGACCGCTTCGATCTTCGTCACCGGCACCACGGTCGGCAGATCGAGCGCTTCGGCAATCCAGTGCAATACCTGACCGCCATCGGTGTCCGAGGCCTGGCGGCCGCACAACACCAGATCGGGCATGCCGATTTTTTTGATCGCCGCGGCCAATGCGCGGCCGATGGTCGCGCCGTCGCCATTCACCAGATCGGGATCGTTGATGAGAATCGCCGAATCGGCGCCCATCGCCACCGCCATCTTCAGCGACTCGCGGCTGGTATCGTCGCCGAGCCCCACCACCGTGATTCTGCCGCCGTGTGCTTCTTTCAGGCGCAGCGCTTCTTCGAGCGCGTTGGCATCGTATCCGTTCATCACCGGCGGCACGCCGAAGGGCGAGACGATGCGTTTGCCGTCGGGGTCGAGCTGAATGTGCGCCGGCGGAATGTTCGGGTCCGCGACCTGTTTGACTGTGACGATGATGTTCACTGCTGTTCCTTGCTCGAAAAAACGGAAATGCTTTTATGCAATCGCCGTCGCCGCCGCACTGCTGCCGGCAATGCGGCCGAAGGTCGCACCGGCCATCATGCCGGAGCCCGAAGCGTAGTTACCGACCCACAGGCCGCCGGCCATTTCGCCCGCCGCATAAAGGCCGGGAATCGGACGCCCGGCGACGTGCTGCACCTGACTGGTCTTCGGATCGATTTTCAGACCGCCGAAGGCGAAGGTCATGCCGCAACGCACCGGGAAGGCTTCGAACGGCGGCTCGTCGATTTCCAGCGCGTAATTGGTTTTCGGCGGCGTGATGCCGGCGGTGCATTTGCCGTCGAGTTGATGGCGGTCCGGATTGTATTTGCCCGGCTGCACGGCGGCGTTGAATTCGGTCACCGTCTTGACGAACTTC
>CAZVDN010000074.1:2375-12390 GCA_964625665.1 uncultured Streptomyces sp.
CCCGAACACCAGCAGTTGTCCGCCGCGGGTGCCGGCGACCAGTACCCGGCCCATCGGGTCCGCGGCGATCGTGGTGGCTCCCAGCCCGGCGCGCAGTGCCAGCGCGGCGGATCCATCGGCGTTGAGTTCGGTCACCGTCTTGACGAACTTCGGCAGGTTGAGATCGAGCTCTGCGCCGAGTTTCTCCAGCGTGTCGGCCTTGACCGTCGTCGCACTCTGGTAGTTCGGCGTGTAGAGGTTCATCTTGCGGATCTTCGCGTCAAGGATCTGATAGGCAATGCCGCCGGGCTGGGCAAGGATCGAACGCCCCATCGCTGCATAGGTGCGGCCGCGCGTGTCGTAGGCCTCGTCGATGAAACGCTCGGCGTTCATGTTGACCATGATGCCCCACGGATACATGTAACGCGTCTGGCTGTCTTTCAGAGAATGCGCCGAGGGCACGGTGAATTTCGGCAGCGCGATGTCCTGCGGCGATGCATGACAGGTCGACCAGCTGCCCCAGGGCATGGCGCCGATGTCCATCGCCATCTTCAGGCCGTCGCCGGTATTGAACGGCACGCCGCGCAAATGAATCATGTCCCAGCCGGGGCCGAGGTAGCGCGCGCGCATTTCCGGGTTCGACTCGAAGCTGCCGCAGGCGAGCACAACGGACCTGGCATTGAAGGTGGCGATGCCCTGCGGCGTCAGCGCCTTCACGCCGGTGACCTTGCCCTGATTGTTCTGCACGAGCTCCAGCGCGGCAGTTTCGTAATGGATTTTCACGCCGGCTTTTTCGAGGATCGCGAAATTGCGCTTCTGCAACCCGGCGCCGCCGCCGTTCATGGTGACGACATTGTCGTCGCGGATGGTGGCCGGCGACCAGTCATGGCCCTTCGAGGCCAGCCAGTGCACGGTCTTCAGCGACTCGGTGACGTGCACCTGCAGCATATCCTGATCGGCCTGGTTGTTGGTGACGCGCATGATCTCGTCCCACAACTCGGCCTCGGTGCGGTGCGGCAGGCCTTCGAGCAGCGGCCGCATTTCGTCGTCGGAATAGTTGCGGATCAGCGGCTTCAAGTCTTCCGCGCCGTTGAAGGCAAAACGCATCAGTACCGTCAACATGCTGTTGCCGCCGCGGTCGCGTTGCGTGGCTTTTTCCAGCATGCCGACGCGCGGCGTTTTTTCCAGGGCCGCGAGCGCGGCCGAGCACGCGGCATTGCCGGTGCCGACGATCAACACATCGTAATCATGTACGGCGTCAGACACTGCGCTCCTCCTGTTGGTATTTTTTTCCGGCTATTTTATGCGAAACCGGCCGGGGCGGCCGCGGCCCGGCCTTGCGTTAAATCAAAGCAAGCAGCCTTTCATGCAAACGGCGTTCGAGCACCACGCCCTCGCGCCGACGACGCGCGCGTTCGCGAAACGCGCGCTCCGAGGGGATGCGGATCTCATCGACACCGGCCGTGCGTGGCGTCGCCTTCATCGCTGCAATCAGCTCGGCGAGTTGCGCGGCGAATTGTTCGCGCGGCATCAGCAGCGCCGGATCGAACACCATGAACATGAAGCCGAAATGCTGCGCGCGGCCCTGCGTGCGGCCGGTGCCGCCGAGGAGGCCGAAGGCCTGGATCATGAACGCGAGGCCATAACCTTTGTGCGCCTGCGTGCCGCCGAGCGGCAGGATCGCACCTTTGAGGGCCTCGGCGGCATCGCGCGTCGGCGAGCCCGCGGCATCGATGGCCACGCCGGGCGGCAGCAACTGATTGAGCCTTGAGGCCAGCACGACTTCGCCGCGCGTGATCGCCGACGTGCCCATGTCGAAAATACAGGGATCGGGTTCGCCCGGCAGGCCGATCGCCAGCGGATTGGTGCCGAAAGCGCATTCGCGGCCGCCGAGCGGCGCGACATAGGGCTCGCTTGATGCGGTGTGGATCACCGCATAGCCGGCGCGCGCGATTTTCTCGACGTAATAGGCGTTGCGTCCGCTGAAGTAGCTGTTGTGCAGGCCGACCAGCGCGAAGCCGCTGGCGCGCGCCTTGTCGAGCGCCACTTCGACTGCGCGGTTCAGAGAATAGACGCCGACGTAACCGCCACCGTCGATCTGCGCCGACACTGCGGTTTCATGCACCACCGTCACCGGCGTGCGCGGCTCTTGCGTGCGCTCGTCTTCGGCAATGGTGATCGAGCGCGCCAGCCCCAGCGCCGGATAGCCGCAAAGCTCGGCGTCGAGCAGGCTGGCGGCGATAACTTCCGATTCGTCGCGGCTGTAGCCGGCGCGGCGAATAACCTGCGCGGCAAGGGTGCGCGCCTCGTCGGCGGCGAGCACCACGCGGTCGGACAATGCGTTCACATCATTCCGCGCGCATGTTGGCGTCGCGCGCGACTTTCGCCCACTTCGGCATGTCCTTGCGGATGATTTCGGCGAATTCTTCCGGCGTGTTGTGCATCGGCTCGGTGCCCACCGGCACCATCAGCTTGGTCACCTCGGGATGCGCAACGGCACGCCCCATTTCGGCATTGAGTTTCATGACGATGTCGCGCGGCATGCCAGCCGGGCCGACGAGGCCGAACATGGTGCCGACTTCGTAGCCCTTCACGCCAACTTCATCGATGGTCGGAATTTCCGGCGCCACCGTCGAGCGCTTGAGCGAGGCGATGCCGAGCCCGCGCATGCGGCCGGCGCGTACATAGGGCATGGCGTTCTGCATGGTGTCGAACGAAGCCATCACCTGTCCGGCCAGCAGATCGATGGTCGAAGGGCCGCTGCCTTTGTAAGGGACATGAATCATTTTGATGCCGGCCATGTGGCTGAAGAGCTCAGCGCCGAAGTGTGCGACACCGCCGACGCCGAACGAGGCATAGACGACCTGATTGGGCTTGGCCTTCGCCAGCGCGATGAATTCCTTGACCGACTTCACCGGCACTGAAGGATGGACGACCAGAATTAGCGGCGTAAACGAAAAACTCGAGATGAAAGAAAAATCCTTGAGCGGATCGTAGGGCAGCTTGGCGTAAATGGCCGCGTTCATCGGCATCGTGCTGGTCGAACCGAGCGCGATGGTGTAACCGTCGGGCGGCGATTTGACCAGCATCTCGGTGCCGATGATGCCGTTGGCGCCGGGCCGGTTATCGACGACAAAGTTGACCTTGAAGGCATCGCTCAGGCGCTGCGCCATCGCGCGCACCAGCGGGTCCGAACTGCCGCCCGGCGGATAAGGCAGGATCACGCGCACCGGTTTCGACGGATAGGTTTGCGCCAGAGCGACCGTGCTGAGAAGCAAGGCCGCCGCGATTGCAGTCATCAAACGGATCATTTCAATTCCCCCGACTATTTACTTTATTGCCGCCTCTCCCTCTTCACGGGGAAACTGACAGCGATTCAATCTAACGCATTGCGTCGCGCACCAACTCCGTAAACAACCGGTCGGACAGCGGCGTCCGGCGCAACCGCAGTTCCTTGCGCACATGCGCGAGCACTTCCTTCGCACCTTCGGTCGTCAGTTCGCCGAGGCCCAGCGTCTGCGCCTTGCGCTTGACGGCATACACACCCGAGTAATGGCACATCGGCACGAATTCGGCATGGCCGGTGACGTTCGGCGTCCAGGCATTGAATGCGTACTGACCGTCTTTCGGCAGCACGTAGTGCACCTCGACGCAATGCGAAAACGCCGTGCGCCCGGTCACCGCGTTGTGCGGCGGGATCGGCTGGTTCCAGACGTCGGCGACGAATTCCGAAAACTCCTGCATCGCATCGAGCTTGATGCCGGTGTTATAGCCGTAGAACATCTCCAGCGTGGCGGCGAGGGTCGCAATGTTCGGCACGCCGGCGCGTTCGCCCATGCCGTTGACACTGCCCTCGAGAATTTCCGCACCGCCCTCGAGCGCGGCAAGCTGGCCGGCGAGCCCCAGATCGAAGTCGTTGTGGCTGTGGATCGCCAGCGGAATGCTGCCGATGGTCTGCTTCACTTCATGTGCGTGATGCTGATAGACCGCCGGTTTGCACGGCGCGCAGATGTCGTCGAGGCGCAGGATATCGACGCCCGCGTCCGCCAGGCGGCCGGTGATGGTCTTCAGCCATTCGATGTCCATGCGCGAGAAGTCAGTGACGATGGCGTTGACGCAGGCGCCCTTCTTCTTGGCGTGGCGCACGCCCTCGCAGGTGATGTTGAGGTATTCCTCGCGCGACATTTTCATGCCGGCCATCGACTCAACCAGGCCGAAGTTGTAATCCGAGCCCACCACCGACAGGCAGATGATGTCGGCGCCGTCGGAAATCAGGTGTTCGACTTCCTCCGCGCAGGTTTTCGGATTGAGCGACGAGGTCGGATGCACCAGCGCCTGGATCTTCAGATTGAGACCGAGTTTTTTGACCTGGCGGATTTCCTCGGGTTCGTCGTGGTGCATTTCGATCACTTCGATGCCGACCGCATCGGCACGGCGCGCGTATTCGAGCACATCCTCGATGCGCAGCGACACCCCCTCGACCTGGCGGCCCTCGCGCAGGGTCAGGTCGAGCAGCTGCACCTTCTTCGGCATGTGTTTGCCGGCGTTGACCTTGGCATCGTAGTTGTACGGGCTGACGGCCCACTTGCCTTCACGGTAATGCGGTCCCTGAGTCATGCGGATTCCTTGCGAGTGAAATGAATCGCCGGCACGCAGCCGGCGCGGTCAGAACGGTACCGTGCCGGTAATCGTCGTGCGGTGCATGCGCCGGCGTTGCGGCAGCGCGTAGTCGGCGATCGCCTGGTGCTGGGTGGCGCAGTTGTCCCACATCAGCACGTCGCCGACCTGCCACTTGTGGCGAAATACGAAATCCTGACGGATGCAGCGCGTACGCAGTTCGCCGAGGATGTCTTCGCTTTCGCTGTCCGATACGCCGAGAACTTTCACGGTCGTCGAATCGTTGACGAAAATGCATTTGCGCCCGGTCACCGGATGGGTGCGGATCACCGGATGGATCGCCTCGACGAGCTTCTTCTGTTCTTCGGCGACGCGCGTGCGGTTGATTTCCGGGGTGTCGACCTGCTCGGTGCGGATGTCGGAGTCCTTGCGCGTGCGGTCGAAGGTGTGTTCGAGGCTGTTCAGCGCCTTCAGGCCCGCAACGCGCTGCTTGAGCTTGTCCGGCAGCGCATCGTAGGAACAGGCAACGCTGGCAAACAGCGTGTCGCCCAGTATCTTGCCGCTTTCATCGCGCGGCACCTCGATCGAATAGAGCGTCGAGCCCATGCTCGGCACCGGCTTGTAGCACAGGTCGGAGTGCCAGTAGCGGCCGGCATCGACGATGCCGATGTTCTTGCCGTTCTCGACGATGTTCGAAATCAACAGGATTTCCGGGTGTTGCGGATGCAGAAACTGCTTCAACACATGGATTTCGAGATCGCCGAACCTGCGGCTGAATTCGATCTGCTGCTGTTCGGTGATTTTCTGGCCGCGGAACACGATCACCGAATGTTTGTAGTAGGCATCGCGAATGGCGGCGAAGCTCTCATCGTCGATCGGTTTCGACAGATCGACGCCGACGATTTCCGCGCCGACCTCGGGGTTCGCCGCAATGACTTCGAATTTTTGTTTTGCGCTGTGCGCGACGACACTGGCCATCATCGCTCCTCCTGTTTATTGGTTTATACCGAAGAATAATCAGCAGTGCCGCGCTTTGCAACCGCAAATGCCGCAGCGGCGCCCGCGCCCGTGCACCATTCAGGCGCGCAGGGCCTGCGCGATGCCGATGATCGCCTCGCGGAAATCCGCCAGCCCCAGCGTCCGCGGCTGTCCGGCGGTGTGCGGCGTGAGGATCACATTGGGAAAACGCAGTAAAGGATCGTCGGCGCTGCCCGGCTCTTCGTATTGCGCGTCGAGCGCGAACCCGCCCAGACGCCCGGACTCCAGCGCGGCAATCAGCGCCTCGCGATCGACCAGCCGCGCGCGCGACACGTTGATCAGCCGCGCGCCGCGCTTCATGCGCGCCAGTTGCGGTGCGCCGATCATGCCGCGCGTCGATTCGTTCTCCGGCACATGCAGGCTGACCCAGGCTGAGGCAGCCAGCAGTTCATCGAGCGACAGGTAACGCGCGCCATAACGACGCTCGTCCGCTTCGGACAAACGGTGCCGCTGGGTGTAGACGATTTGCATGCCGAACGCCGCGGCGCGCACCGCCAGTTCGCGGCCGATCTCACCGAAGCCGACGATGCCCAGCGTCTTGTCGCGCAAAATACCCAGCGGCGCGACGCGCGCCCAGCCCGATCCCGGCACGCGTTTGTCGAATGCTTCGGCATCGACCGCCGGCGCGTAGCCGGCCGCGCGCAGTTGTTCGGCACTGATCAGCCCGTTCAAGCGGTGCAACTGATGCGCGAGCATCAGCATCATCGCCAGCGCCTGCTCGGCACACGCGGCGTTGGCGCGGCGATGCAGAGTCCGCACCGCGATGCCGCGCGCGGCGCAGGCCGCGCCGTCAATGTTGTCGAGCACGGCGCCGTATTTCTGCACCACCTTCAGGCGCGGCGCGCGCGCCAGTTCGGCCGCGCCGATGCCCAGCGATTCCACCATCACGACATCGGCTTCGGGCAGACGCGCCAGCAGTTCTTCCGTAGAGGCCACCATGCGCACCTCGCAGGGATACAAACCCGCGGCCTCGATGCGCACCTGCGAACACCATTCGCGGAAATCCGGCATTTCATGCGCGAGCATATTCGCGAACGCGGCGCGCAGATCGTCCGGTGCATTGGGGTCGAGTACCACGCGCAGCACGCGCGGATACGGATCGTCTTCGACCAGCAGCACGCGCCGTTCGCTCATTCGGGCTCGATGCCCGCGCGTTTGGCAACCTTGCCCCACTTCACGGTTTCGCTTTTGACATAGGCCGCAAACTCGTCCGGCGTATTGCCCACGGGTTCGGCGCCGTCATCGGCAATGCGCGCGCGGATCTCCGGTTGTTGCAGCACCCGCGCGATCGACGACGACAACAACTGCGTGATTGCGCGCGGCGTATTCGCCGGCGCGCTGACGCCAAACCAGTTGCTCGCCTCGTAACCGGGCACGCCGGCCTCGGCAATGGTCGGAATGTCGGGCGCACCGGCGACGCGTTTGGCGGTGGTGACACCGAACCCGCGCAGCCGCCCGGTGCGCACATGCGGCAGCGCGGCGAAGATCGTCGGCGACATCAGCGGCACATGGCCGGCCATGACGTCGATCACGCCCTGCCCCGCGCCTTTGTATGGCACATGCGCAATCTTCAGGCCCGTCATGTCGAGAAACAGTTCGAAGAACAAATGCGGCGCGGTGCCGACGCCGGCCGAGGCAAAACTCAGCTGGCCCGGGCGCGTCTTGGCAAAAGCGATCAATTCGCGGATGTTCTTCGCCGGCACCGATGGGTGAGCAATCAGCAGATTGGGCAGCGCCACCACCTGCGAGATGTGCGCGAAATCGCGCGTTGCATCGTAGGGCACTTTTTTATACATCGCCGGATTGATCGACAGCGGCGCCGTCGCCAGCAGCAGGGTGTAACCGTCAGGCGCGGCGCGCGCCACCGCTTCGCCGCCGATCATGGTGCCGGCACCCGCGCGGTTCTCGATCACCACCTGCTGGCGCAGGATTTCAGACAGCCCCGGCGCAATGATGCGCGCGGTGACATCGGCACCGCCGCCGGGCGCCGAGGGCACGATCAGGCGTATCGGCTTTACCGGGTAGGTTTGTCCCGCCGCGAAAAACGGCAAACACAGCATCAGCACGCCGGCCGGCATGCGCAAAGGCAACAACCGTTTCACTTGCTCTCCTTGACTGGGGGTCGGGCGACCGTTCGAATCCATCTGCTAGAATTCACCGGCCTGTTTTCTTATCGATTGTGGAGCACTCGCATGCGAATGACAACCCGTTACCGTGAACTCATCAAACGCCCGCAGATCGCCGTGATGGTCGGCGCCTACGATGCGCTGTCGGCCAAACTCGTCGAACGCGCCGGCTTCGATCTGACCTTCGTGCACGACTACGGCGTGTCGGCCAGCCTGCTCGGCATGCCCGACATGGGGCTCGTCACGCTGACGGAAATGACCGACATTCTCGAAAAAGTCGTCAAGGCGGTGAACATTCCCGTCATCGGCGACGGCGGCTGCGGCTTCGGCAATCCGCTCAACACCTATCGCACGGTGCGCGAATACGAATCGATCGGCGTCGCCGGCGTGAACCTCGAAGACCAGGTTTATCCCAAGCGCTGCGGCCACCTCGCCGGCAAACAGGTCGTCGAACCTTCGGAGATGGTGGAAAAAATCCGCGCCGCCGTCGATGCCCGCCGCGACCCGGATTTCGTCATTACCGCGCGCGTCGATTCGATCGCCATTCACGGCCTCGATGACGCGATCAAGCGCGCCAACATCTACGTCGAAGCCGGCGCCGACATGATTTTCGTCGAAGCGCCGACCACCGAAGCCGACATCCAGCGCATCATCAATGAAACCAAGGCACCGTCGTGGATCAACATCGTCGAAGGCGGCAAGACGCCGCTGGTGCCGATCCCGAAACTGCAGCAGATGGGCGCCGCGCTCGTCGATTACGGCCCGCTGGTGCTGTTCGCCGCGGCCGGCGGCGTCGAACGCGCCCTGCAGGCCCTGAAGCGCGACGGCACCACCGCCAACCATCTGAAGGAACTGATGCTGTTCACCGAGATCAACGAATTGAACCGCATCGACGACTACCGCGCGATGGAAACGCGCTACACCAAAGGCTGAGACCGCCATGCCGCGCATTCCCCTGCTCACCGAAGCGACGATGACGCCGGAGCAAAAGCGCGTGCATGACTTCGTCAAGGGCCGCAGCCGCGACAACCACGTCGGCGCGCCCTATCAACTGGCGCTGCACTGCCCGGAGTTTCTCGAACGCTGGCAGCAGGTCGGCGAAACGCTGCGCTATTACAACAGCCTGCCGCCGGCGCTCTCCGAAATGGCGATCCTCATCACCGCCCGCCATACGAGCTGCCAATATGAATGGATCGCGCACGAACCGCATGCGCGCAAGGGCGGCCTGCCCGATCCGGTCATTGAAGCCATCCGCCACGGCAAGCGCCCGCTGTTCGACGATAAGGACGCCGAAGCCGTCTACGATTACTGCATCGAAGCCCACGAAAAACATGTCGTCAGCGACGCCACCTACCAACGCGTGCTCGACCGCTTCGGCATCAAGGGCACGGTCGAACTCACCGCGCTGATCGGCCACTACGCGATGATCGCCATGATGATCAATGCGCATGAATTCGGCACGGACGGCAGGGAACCGCCGCTACCGCCAATAAAATAGTTGTGCCCGACATAGGTTGCGGCATCAGGTCCGCGAAAGACCAAGGGCGGATATTCCGGATGACATTCCAATTTGCCCATTCACGCTGGCGGCCGCGTTCGTTGTGCCACCATCCGTATTGATCTAGTATCAGAACCGGAAGACTGTGGATGCGCGGATGCAATCTGCGCACCTCCAATCCCGCCTCCCCGGCGCAACCCGGTGCGCCTTTCTCGAAAGGTACCCGATATGACCCGTTTTAATCTGCTTGCCGGTCTCGCGCTCAGCCTGACCGTCTTCAGCGCCTGCGCTGCGGACGATCTTCCCGCCGGCGCAGTCAGAATTACGACTGAGGAACTCATCTGGAAACCCGGACGCGTGCCCGGCCACGAAATCGCGCCCATGGTCGGTGACTCGACCAAATCCGGGCCGTATGTCGAGCGCGTCAAATTTCCCGCCAACAGCACCTCGCAAGCGCATTCCCATCCGGAAGACAGAACCTACACGGTGATTTCAGGCACTTGGTATGTCGGCTACGGTGACAAGCTGGACCCGGCGAAACTGAAAGCACTGCCCGCGGGCAGCTACCATACGGAACCGGCCAATGTGAGCCACTTCTCCGTCATCAAGGAAGAAGGCGTGATCGTGCAGGTTACCGGCGTCGGCCCCACCGCCACACGCTTTGTTGACCCGGCCTACGCGCCGAAGAAGTAGACCAGGACACCCCGCTTCGGCGGGGTTTCTTTTGTCAGCCCCGACGAGCCGCATCAGTCATTGG
>CAZVDN010000075.1:0-1870 GCA_964625665.1 uncultured Streptomyces sp.
GCCAGCATTTCCAGCGCATAGGGTTCGGTTTCGTTCTCAACATCGCGCAACACCGGCGCGCGCCAGGCCATGGTCAGCGAGGGCAGCTCCGCCGGCGCCTTGACCGAAATGCGGCGTATGCCGCGCTGCGCCGGTTCGTCCTGCGGCTTGCGCGCCGGCAGCGCGCGCGGCTTGAGTGCGCCGAAATATTTTTCAGCCAGCGCAAACACTTCGCCCGGCACCACATCGCCTGCAACCACGATGATTGCATTGTTCGGCGCGTACCAGCGTTGGTACCATTCAAACGCATCGGTATGCGTCATGTTTTCGAGATCGCTCATCCAGCCGATGACCGGACGGCCGTAGGGATGCGCAGTGAAAATCGTCGCCATTAATTGCTCGTTGACGAGTCCGCGTGCCTGGTCCTCGGTACGCAGGCGGCGCTCTTCCATCACGACCTTGATCTCCTTGTCGAACTCTTCCTTGGAAATGACCAGATTGGCCATGCGGTCGGCTTCGAGGCGGAACGCCAGTTCGAGCTGCGACTTGTGCAGTTGCTGGTGGTAGCCTGTGAAGTCGCGCGAGGTAAACGCGTTTTCTCGTCCGCCTGCGGCAGCGATCAGGCGGGAAAACTCGCCGTTCGGCACATTGCGCGTGCCCTTGAACATCATGTGCTCGAGCACATGGGCTACACCGGTGGTGCCGTTGAATTCGTCGACGCTGCCAGCTTTGTACCAGACCATCGAAACCACGGTCGGCGCGCGATGGTCTTCCTTGACAATGACGCGCAGGCCGTTGGCCAGCGTCTGCTCCACGGTTTGCGCGCGCGCCGGCGGCAAGACCAGCACCGACAAGACGCCGAACGCGCACATAAGCGCGCGCATCGCGTTAACACGAAAGGTTTGTGTCATGCATGATCCTGGTTTGAGTGGTAGCCCGCGACCGGCTTTCCGGCTAGAATTTTAAGTCAATTGCAGCACCCGCGCTCATTCCGCGCGCGGACATTGTGCCGTCAATGCGCCGTCAATCCGCAGTCTATGCCTACCCGGACAACCACAGTGTCTATGTTATCGAACCCATTCACGGCGCCGGCAGTACAGCGCCATGCCAGGCCTATTGACCGCGCACCGCATGTTTAGTTTCCTCAAAGGCAAAGAGAAGGAACCCGCGGCCGGCGGCTGGGGACGGCGCCTGCGTGACGGGCTGGCGCGCACGCGCCAGATCCTGAATACCGATCTCGGAGACCTGTTTGCCGGCAGCAAAATCGACGATGCGTTTTTTGAGGAACTCGAAACGACCCTGCTGGCGGCCGATGTCGGTGTGAGCGCCAGCGAATTCCTGATCAAGCGCCTGCGCGACGAAGCGCGGCGCGGCGGTTTTCGCGAACCGCATGAACTGAAAAGCGCACTGCGGACCGCGCTGCTCGACATGCTGGCGCCGATCGCCGTGCCGCTTGCAGTGGATGCGCAGCGGCCCTTTATCATCATGCTGGTCGGCGTCAACGGCGCCGGAAAAACCACCTCGATCGGCAAGCTGGCCAATCATTTTCAGAAAAGCGGCAAGTCGGTTCTGCTGGCGGCCGGCGACACCTTTCGCGCCGCGGCGCGCGAGCAACTGCAAAGCTGGGGAGAGCGCAACAACGTCGCCGTCATCACGCAGCAGTCGGGGGACGCCGCCGCGGTGATTTTCGATGCGGTCAATGCCGCACACGCGCGCAATATCGATGTCGTCATGGCGGACACCGCCGGACGCCTGCCGACGCAGTTGCATCTGATGGAGGAGATCAGGAAGGTCAAACGTGTGATTGCCAAGGCCATGCCGGGCGCCCCACACGAGGTGTTGCTCGTACTCGATGCCAACACCGGGCAGAATGCCGTCAATCAGGTGCGCG
>CAZVDN010000075.1:1978-12195 GCA_964625665.1 uncultured Streptomyces sp.
TGACGCACTCGGCGTAACCGGTCTGGTGCTGACCAAACTCGATGGCACGGCCAAGGGCGGCGTCATCTGCGCCATCGCGCATTTGCGCTCGGGCAGCGACGGCAAACGTCCTATTCCCCTGCGTTTCATCGGTGTCGGCGAGGGCCTCGATGACCTGCAACCGTTCAATGCCGAAGAGTTTGTCGATGCATTGCTCGGCGCATGAAATCAAAAACCGTCCGACGGTATACAGCCTGCGCGCCCGCTATACTGAGCCCACTGTCCTGATGCCCCGGCCCTGATCACAATGATTTCCTTCAGCCGCGTTTCCAAGCGCTATCCCGGCGGCCATCAGGCATTGCAGGATGTCAGCTTTTCGATCAATGCCGGTGAACTCGTATTTGTCACCGGCCATTCGGGCGCGGGCAAAAGCACGCTGCTCAAACTTCTGGTGGCCATCGAACGTCCGACCAGCGGCAGCATCATCGTCAATGGACAAAACGTCGGTGCACTGACGCGGCGCGCGGTGCCCTTCATGCGCCGCAGTTTCGGCCTCGTATTTCAGGACCACAAATTGCTGTTCGACCGCAACGTCTACGAAAACGTCGCATTGCCGCTGCAGATATCCGGTTACCCGGGGCGCGACGCGGCACGGCGTGTGCGCGCGGCACTCGACAAGGTCGGTTTGCTGAAGTACGAAAATGCCATGCCGATCACCCTGTCCGGCGGCGAACAGCAGCGTTTATGCATGGCGCGCGCCATCGTGCACCGTCCGGCGATTTTGCTGGCCGACGAGCCGACCGGTAATCTCGACGCAGACTATGCGCTGGAAATCGGCGAGTTGATCCGCTCCTTCAATCAGGTCGGCGTGACGGCCATCATCGCCACCCACGACCAGTCCCTGCTGGCGCAGTTGTCGCCGCGCGTCATATCGCTTAAACAGGGCGTGCTCGATACCGGGGGGGATGCGTGAGGGCCTGGCTGGCGGCACACCGCGCGGGGTTCTTTGCCGCCCTGCAGCGCATCGCACTGGTGCCGTTCGGCAGCGCCCTCAATGCGCTGGTCATCGGCATTGCACTCAGCCTGCCGGTCGGACTCTATCTGATTGTGGTGAGCCTGCAGGCGGCCTCGCACCAGATGACGGCAACCCCGCAAATCAGCGCCTTCATGGCGCTCGACGCCAACCGCTCGGAACTTGCGCAGATCGAATCGCGGCTGAAACAAAACTCGCGCGTTGCTTCGTTTCGCCTGGTGAGCAAAGACCACGCGCTGGCCGAACTGAAAAAATCCAGCGGACTCGCCGATGTAATCGAAGGGCTGCCGCAAAACCCGCTGCCGGACGCATTTGTGATCGATGCTGCCGACAGCTCGCCGGCGGCGCTTGAGGCGCTGCGCGACGAAATCCGCCAGTGGCCGCGTATCGCCCATGTGCAGCTCGATGCGCAATGGGCGCGCCGGCTCGACGCAGGCCTGCGCTTCGCGCGCGTGATCGCCGCCGTGCTGGGCACCCTGCTTGGCATCGCGCTGGTGGCCGTGACCTTCAATACGATCCGCCTGCAGGTGCTGACTCGCCGCGAGGAAATCGAAGTCATCAAATTGATCGGCGCGACCGATGCCTTCATCCAGCGGCCGTTTTTGTATTTCGGCGCGCTGCAGGGGCTGGCCGGCGGCGCTGCGGCCCTGCTGATCGTCAGTGCCGGCGCCTATTTCGCCAACCGCGGCCTGGGGGAACTGTCCCATGTCTACGCGTCCCTGCTGCAGCTCAATGGGCTGTCGCTGGGTGACAGCGCCGCCCTGCTCGCCACCCCGGCGGCCCTGGGGTGGTTCGGCGCCTGGCTATCGGTCAGCCGGCATCTGGCGCTGATTGAACCATAAGCTAATTAAATATTTGTTTTTATGTAATATATTGGCCGCCTCAAGGTCCGGTCTGATCCGGGTGTGGGGAACCAATTGGCGATTTGGCACTCGAAACCCGGGAGTGCTAACATAGTTCTTAAGGGAGCTAAGCCATGACCAGTTACGCCTTGCCGATACCGTCCGCAACCGGAAGCCTGGATAGTTATATCCAGAGCGTCAATCGTTTCCCCATCCTGTCGCAACAGGAGGAAACCGACCTTGCGCGCCGCTTTCGCGACCACGAAGACCTTGATGCCGCCCGCCAGTTGATCATGTCCCATCTGCGCGTTGTCGTCTCGATTGCGCGCGGCTATCTGGGCTACGGTCTGCCGCAGGCCGACCTCATCCAGGAAGGCAATATCGGCCTGATGAAGGCCGTCAAACGGTTCGACCCGGAACGCGGCGTGCGGCTTGTTTCTTTCGCCGTGCACTGGATTCGCGCCGAAATGCATGAGTTCATTCTGCGCAACTGGCGCATCGTCAAAATCGCCACCACCAAGGCCCAGCGCAAACTTTTCTTCAACCTGCGCAGCATGAAAAGCGGCCTCGACACGCTGGGCGCCGATGAAGTGAATTCAATGGCGAAGCAACTCGGTGTCAAAGCCGAGGAAGTCGTCGAAATGGAAACCCGTCTGGGCGGCAAGGATGTCGCACTCGAACCGCTGAATGACGACAGCGAAGACAGTTTTGCGCCGATCGCTTATCTGGCTGATTCGCGTGCTGAACCCGATCGCATACTCGAAAACGAGCAGTCGGCACACCTGCGCAGTGACGGGCTCGAGAAAGCGCTGGCGAGTCTTGATCCGCGCAGCCGCCGGATCGTTGAAGCGCGCTGGCTGCGCGAAACCGATCAGGCCACCCTGCACGACCTCGCTGCCGAATTCGGTGTCTCTGCCGAACGCATCCGCCAGATCGAAAACAAGGCCATGCAAAAAATGCGCGGCATTATCGGCACTGCCGACTGATCAAAAGCAATCGCAAAAAAACGGGCCGGCAGACACCGGCCCGTTTTTTATTGCCGCCCGCCCGAACAGATTCGCACTGAATCCGTCACGCTTGCGGCAACCCGCTTATTGCAATAGCAAGCGGATATCGTGCAACAGCTTCTGCGGGCCCTGCCCGTAGGGCGAAAACAACCGCAGTCGCCCCGCCTTGTCATAAATGTAGGTACCCGCGGAGTGGTCCATCGTATAGCCACCGCCGCTCATGGGCTGCTTCTGGTAGAAGATCCTGAACTCCTTGGCCGTGCGCTTGGTTGCCTCTTCGTCTCCGTAGAGTCCGAGAAACGTGGGGTGAAATCCGGGCACGTATTTCGACAGCAGCTCCGGGGTATCACGCGCAGGATCAACCGTGATGAACAACACCTGAACCTGTGCCGCATCTGCCCCCAGCTCCTTCATGACCAGCGCCATTTCCCCCATCGTCGTCGGGCAGACGTCCGGACAAAATATATAGCCGAAAAAAATCGTTACAACCTTGCCCTTGAAATCGTCGAGTGTGCGCAGCTTGCCGTTGTGATCCGTTAACCTGAAATTGCGGCCGAATTCCGCGCCGCTGATGTCCGTGAGCTGGAATGCCGGCTTTGAACTGCCCACGTCACATCCGGCCAGCGCCAATGCCAGCAGCAGAACCAGGGCGGATCTACGGAAAAATGTTCGCTGGAATGCCATCGCACTAGACCGCGATGTAATGGTCTAGCAGCAATGCTGTGAACAACAGCATCAGATAGAGAATGGAATAACGGAATGTGGTTTGCGCGAGCCGGTCGCTGTAATTACGGTAGATGCGAATGGCGTAATAAAGAAAAACCGCATCGAGCGCAACCACGGACACCATATACAGAACGCCGCTCATGCGCGTGGCGAAAGGCAGCAGCGTCACGGCAATGAGAATCAGTGTGTAAAGCAGGACATGCAGACGGGTAAAGCTGTCGCCATGCGTCACCGGCAGCATCGGCACGCCGGCCTTGGCGTATTCGTTCTTTCGATAAAGCGCGAGCGCCCAGAAATGCGGCGGCGTCCAGGCAAAGATGATCAGAAACAAGAGCAATGCCTGGAAGGGGACGTCTCCGGTGGCAGCAGCCCAGCCCAGCACCGGCGGCATGGCACCGGAGGCGCCGCCGATGACGATATTCTGCGGCGTCATCGGTTTGAGAATCACGGTGTAAATGATCGCGTAGCCGACAAAGGTGGCAAGCGTCAGCCACATGGTCAACGGGTTGACTTCGGCATAGAGGAGTGCCAACCCGATACCGCCGACGATGCTGGCAAAAACCAGCGTGTGTGCTGTGGTCAGTTCGCCGCGCGGCAGGGGCCGGCCACGGGTCCGAGCCATGATCGCGTCGATTTTCTGTTCGACGATGCAGTTAAACGCGGCAGCAGCGCCTGCAACCAGCGCGATGCCGACAGTTGCCGCGATCACGCGCCAGGCAAAAAAAGCATCGATGGCCTCGGGCGGCACAGCCAGAAACATCCCGATGATGGCGCAAAAGACGATCAGCGATACCACACGGGGCTTGGTCAGCGCCATGAACTGCGACAAGCGGGTGGTGGTCTGCTGCCAGGTAATCGAGGTCATCATTGCTACCGCTGGAAAGCGCGCAGTTTATCACCGCTGGCGGGGGCGACAAAATTACCGCTCGGCTTCAACTGCGGCCTGTTCAGCCGATTCCGGAGGTCTTGAGCAGCCGCGTGATGTCCTTGATGACGCGCGACGGATCGGCGTCGAGCGGATACCTCAGCACCAGATTGCCCAGCGGATCGGCCAGATAGATAAAGCGCTCTACGCCGTTTTCTGCCGGCAGTGCCTTCAGCAAATCGCTGCCGGCCGCGCGCACCAGCCAGGTTCCTGCAAACGGTTCGACCGTCGCTGCGGCGGGAGTCGCGCCGTCATTGATCAGCCAGACGCGCTCAATGCGGTCTTTTTCCCGGCCCTGCGCGAGGCGCAGCTGGCGAATGGTAAATAGTTTTTTTGCGCAATCCGCGTTGCAGGCGCCGCCGTCCGCCATCAGCAACAGCCACTTGCCGCGCAGCCGCTCAATGCCGAAGGGTGAACCATCGGTCAATTGCATCGCGGCCGCAGGCAGGGGCCGGGTACCAACCAGTTCACCGTAGTTCACCTGCGCAGTCGGGACAAAAAAGTAAAACGCGGCGTATGAGGCGATTACGGGCGCCGCGCACAGCGCGATGATGAGCCACAGGCTGGCCCGGCTACGCGGCGCGTTTTCTGACATGGGTCACCAGGTAATAAATCAGGATGGCCGCCGCCATCGCAAACCATTGAAATGCGTAACCGAAATTCCGGTCGGGGCTGGGTCCGGTCGCAGCCCATTCGCGTTTGAGTCCGTCGTCCACAACGCTGTCCTGCTGAATGACTATCGGCTGGATGGGAATATTGACGGTCGCCCGAAATCGCGACAGCGTCATGTTTTGCCAGACATTGCCCTCCGCCACGCGTGTCGACAACTCGAACTGGCGCTCGCTCGGAATCAATGCCGTTCCGGTGATATGCACGAGCCCCGGGGGCGTGACGATCCTCGGCAAGGTGCGGCGGTCGGGTGCCGCCGCGATCCAGCCGCGATTGACCAGCACATAACGGTCGCCATTTTCGATTTTCAGCGGCGTGATGACGTGATAACCGACCATACCGTGCAATATGCGGTTGTCGATAAACAGGGTGTACTCGGCCGCGAATCGTCCATCTGCTTCGACCCGCTTCCAGGCAACGTCCGACGCATTGATTTCGACGGCGGAAACGGCAATGACCGGCCCGCTCTGTCCCGACGAAAGGCGCTCAACCTGCGCCGCTTTTTCATTGCCGCGCCCCAGTTGCCATATTCCCAGTGCGGAGGTCAACGCAATGCCGGCAATCGCAGCAACAGTCGGCAACCACTTCCTCACACCACTCATGGCTGGCACCGCAAACTGCGCTGGGCTACACTGGCGCACATGAAAATCGTCGTTATCCTGTTTGTTCTGCTGATTATCGGCAGCATGGCATCGGCCCTGTATTTTCTGGTCAAGTACCGGGGTACTTCAACGCGCACGGTCCGCGCCCTGACCTGGCGGGTCGTTTTCTCGATCTTTCTTTTCGCCATGCTGATGCTGGGCTTTCATTTCGGCATTCTTCCGAACAAGGTTTGAGTCCGGGGCCGACGAAGGATTCAAAAAAAACGCCGCATTGATTGCGGCGTTTTTTGTCCGGCGTTCACCGGTAACTTTAACGCCGTTGACTATAACCAGTAGACCAGCACAAACAACAGCAGCCAGACCACGTCGACAAAGTGCCAGTACCAGGCCACGCCTTCAAAACCGAAATGGTGGTCGGCAGTGAAGTGGCCGGCGATCGAACGTCCGAAGATGACGATCAGCATCAGGGTGCCGACGGTGACATGGAACCCGTGAAATCCGGTCAGCATGAAGAATGTCGCGCCGTAGGCACCGGTCGACAGCTTGAGGTTCAGATCAGCATAGGCTTCGTGATACTCGTAAGCCTGCAAGCCGAGAAAGGTCAAGCCCAGCGCGATGGTCAGGGCGAGTCCGCCGATCAGTTGCGCGCGGTTGTTTTTGAGCAGGCCCCAGTGCGCGATCGTCACGGTCACGCCGGACGTCAGCAGGATCAGCGTATTGATCGCCGGCACGCCCCAGGCCGCCATCGGCGTGAATTTTTCGGAAATTCCCGGGCCGGCCGTCGGCCATTGCGCCGTGAAGTCGGGCCAGATCAGCTTGTGCTCAAGATCGCCAAGCCAGGGCACCGACAGTACGCGCATGTAAAACAGCGCGCCGAAAAAGGCGGCAAAGAACATGACCTCGGAAAAAATGAACCAGCTCATGCCCCAGCGGAAACCGAGGTCAATCTGTTTATTGTATTTGCCGCCCTCGCTTTCAGCCGCGATCTGACGGAACCAGCCGAACAACATCAGAACAAGCAGGCACAGGCCGAAAATCAGCACGAATTTTCCCCATGTTGCTTCGTTCATCCAAAGCACACCGCCCGACGCCATGCAAAGCAGCGCGGCCGAGCCGAAGATCGGCCAGTGCGATGGTTCCGGAACGAAATAATGTGCAGACTGGTTCAACATGATGCTCTCTCCCTGATATCCCAGATGACAGCTCGTCAGCGGGTGATAAAACGCACCAACATGACAAGGCTCAATACAAAAATAATACCGCCGATAATCCCCGCCACCACCACCTGCTTCAGCGTCAGCGTTACCGCATCCTTCTCATACTCAGCACGCTTGCGCACGCCGAAAAACGACCAAAATACCGCTTTTGCCACCTGCAACGGCGTCGCCTTGGGCTTTCCCGGCGCCTCCATTTCAGCCCGCTTTCTTGCCGGCGCCTTCAACCTCGAAGAACGAATACGACAGCGTGATGGTGCCGATATCTTTCGGCAACCCCGACTCGATCACGAAAGCGACCGGCATCTGCCGCGATTCGCCGGGTTGCAGCGTCTGCTTTGTGAAACAGAAACAATCAATCTTCTTGAAATACTGTTCTGCCACATTGGGGCCGTAACTCGGCACCGCCTGCGCCGTGATGACGCGCGTCGAGGTATTGCGAATCTCGTACATCACCGTGGTCAATTCGCCCGGATGGATGCGCAGGCTGGTCTCCAGCGGCTTGAACGTCCATGGCAGCGAACTGCGCAGGTTTGAATCGAATTCGATGGTGACGAACCGCGCCGTATCAACCTGCGTGTTGGTGATTTCAGCGGGCTTCAACAACAGGTTGACGCCCGTCACCTCGCATATCTTCTGATAAAACGGAATCAGCGCAAAACCGAAGCCGAACATCGCCAGCGAGACGATAAACAGCTTGCGCATCGTCTGCTGGTTGGATTGCGGGATCGTAATCATTTCCAGTGCCGGATGATGACGGCAACAAAGAAAAACAATACGACCGCCGCAAGCAGCAGCGCAGTCTTCAGTTTGGGCGACACCGTTTCCATCGCTTACTTGACGACCGGCGGCGTTTCAAACGAGTGATAAGGCGCCGGCGACGGCAGATGCGTCCACTCCAGCGTATCGGCACCTTCCCACGGATTTGCCGGTGCTTTCTCGCCGCTGGTGACGCATTTGATCACCGCTGCCACGAAGAACAGCTGCGAGAGGCCGAACCCGACAGCGCCGATCGACGCGATCATGTTGAAGTCCGCAAACTGCATCGCGTAATCGGGGATGCGGCGCGGCATGCCGGCGAGGCCGAGGAAGTGCATCGGGAAGAACGTGATGTTGAAGAACACCAGTGATGCCCAGAAATGCCACTTGCCCAGCGTTTCGCTGTACATGCGGCCGGTCCATTTCGGCAGCCAGAAGTAGGTGCCGGAGAAAATCGCGTAGAGCGAGCCCGCCACCAGCACGTAGTGGAAGTGTGCCACCACGTAATACGTTTCCTGAATCTGGATGTCGATCGGCGTGATCGCGCAGACAAGACCGGTAAATCCGCCCATCGAAAACACGAACAGGAAGCCGCAGGCAAACAGCATCGGCGTCTCGAAGGTCATCGAACCCTTCCACATCGTGGCGATCCAGTTGAATACCTTCACGCCCGTCGGCACCGCGATCAGCATTGTGGCGAACATGAAGAACAACTGGCCCGCCGCCGGCATGCCGGTGACGAACATGTGGTGGGCCCAGACGATGAACGACAGGATGGCGATCGATGAGGTCGCGTAAACCATCGAGGCGTAACCGAACAGCGGCTTGCGCGCAAACGCCGGAATCACCTGCGAAACAATGCCGAAAGCCGGCAGAATCATGATGTAGACCTCGGGGTGCCCGAAGAACCAGAAGATGTGCTGGAACATGATCGGGTCGCCGCCACCGGCCGCGTTGAAGAAGTTGGTGCCGAAATGGCGGTCGGTCAGCACCATCGTGATCGCACCGGCAAGCACCGGCATCACGGCGATCAGCAGATAGGCGGTGATCAGCCAGGTCCACACGAACAACGGCATTTTCATCAGCGTCATGCCGGGCGCGCGCATGTTCAGGATCGTCGTCACGATGTTGATCGAACCCATGATCGACGAGGCGCCCATGATGTGCAGGGCGAAAATACCGAGGTCCATGCCCGGGCCCATCTGCGTCGACAGCGGCGCATAAATGGTCCAGCCTGCAGCGGGTGCGCCGCCCGGTACGAAAAACGAGGCCACCAGCAGAATCGCCGCCGGCGGCAACAGCCAGAAACTCCAGTTGTTCATCCGCGCGAAGGCCATGTCGGACGCGCCGATCATCATCGGAATCTGCCAGTTCGCGAAACCGACAAAGGCCGGCATGATTGCGCCGAACACCATGATCAGGCCGTGCATGGTGGTGAGCTGGTTGAAAAACTCGGGCTCCCAGTATTGCAAACCGGGCTGGAACAGTTCGGCGCGAATGCCGAAGGCGAGCAGCCCGCCGACGAAGAACATGGTCAGGCTGAAAATCAGATACAGCGTGCCGATGTCCTTATGGTTGGTGGTGGTCACCCAGCGCATCAGCCCGGAGGGGTGATGGGCGTGATCGTCGTGACCGTGGGCGTGGCCGTGTGCTTCAGTGTGCGTTGCTGCTTCCATTGTGCTCTCCTGCAAATCCGTATTGGGTTCCGGTCGGCGCGCTGCTTATTTGCCAGCCGCCGAGAGATAATCCACCGTCGCTTTGATCTGCGCGTCCGGCAAATCGGCCGCACCACCCTTCGGCGGCATCGCCTTGAAGCCTTTCAACGCGTGCGTGTAAAGCACTTCCTGGCCCTGCTTCAGGCGGGGCGCCCACGCAGCCTTGTCACCGAGCTTGGGCGCACCTGCAACACCGGCGCCGTGACAGGCAACGCAGTATTTTTCATAGACAGCCTTGGGCTCCATCGTGCCCGACGCCGCTGCGTTGGCCGCCGTCACCTTTTTCTTCTCGGCGATCCATTGGTCGTATTTTTCCTGCTCGACGACTTCAACCACGATCGGCATAAAGCCGTGTTCCTTGCCGCAGAGTTCAGAGCACTGGCCGCGATAGGTGCCGACCTTGTCGGCGCGGAACCAGGTGTCGCGCACGAAGCCGGGGATCGCATCCTGCTTGACGCCTAACGCCGGCATGGCCCACGAGTGAATCACGTCGTTCGCCGTGGTAATGATGCGGATTTTTTTGCCAACCGGCACGACCACGGGATTATCGACTTCCAGCAGGTAATTGGCGTGTTCAGCACGTTTCTTCGCGCCATCCGAAGATTTGTCGGTCACCAGATCGCGCGGCGTCGACAGCGCGCTGTAGAAACTGACGCCTTCGTGCAAATAGTCGTAGCCCCATTTCCACTGATAGCCGGTCGCCTTGATGGTGACATCCGGGTTGGAGGTGTCTTTCATCGCCAGCA
>CAZVDN010000076.1:0-1600 GCA_964625665.1 uncultured Streptomyces sp.
TTTTTGACGGCGGCGCGTTTCGCCACCTTTTGGGTTGCTTTCGATTTCAGTTTTTTGGCTTTAGCCATCTTATTTCGCCGCCAGCGGCGCCCCCTCGCTCGTCAACACACCCGACTCCCAGCGCGCGAATCGGAACCCGCGCTTGAGCAACCCTTCGATCGCGATCGGCAGCGCCTGCACCGAACGGCCGTGGATATCGTGAAACAGGATGATACCGCGCCCCTCGCGCTCGGCCTCGTCGATGACGCGTTGCGCGATCGATTGCGGAATCGGGTCGGCCCAGTCGCGCGAATCGATGTTCCACAACACCGAACGCAGGCCACGCTCGGCCACGCCGGCCAGCACCAGATCGTTGCGCGCGCCATAGGGCGGGCGGAACAGCGGCGCGTGCGCGGGGGCGGCCGCCTCGAGCAGGCTTTGCGTGGTGTCGATCTCTTCATCGATGGCCGTGGCGGCCAGTTTGGTCAGCAGCGGATGCGTATGGCTGTGGTTGCCGATGGCATGTCCGCCGCGCACGATGCCGGCGACCACCGCCGCATTGCGCGACAGTTCGGCACGCCCGCCGCGCACTGTGCCGAGGTTCTGCCCGACCTGAAAAAACACCGCCCTGATGTTGTAGTGCGCGAGGATCTGCAGAATCTCTGCGGTGAATTTCGGGTGCGGGCCGTCGTCAAACGTCAGCAGCACGGTCTTCGGCGGCAGCCCGCCGTCGGTCCACTCGTCACGCGCTGCCGCTTCGGTGGCGGCACTGCGCACCGGTGCCGGCTCATCGGCCTGCGACTGATTGAGTTCCTCGATCACGCGCGCCAGCGGATAACGCTCGCGTAATGCGGCGACGTAACCGTCCCAGCCGGCGCGGCGCGGCCCGCTGGCCACGCTCGTCGCGCGCGCTGCCAGTGCAGCGGTGAATTCATTGTTGTAGGCGGCGCGGATCAGGCTGATCTCATCGCGTTTGCGCTCGAGGCGCTGCGTCAGCGCATCATCGGCAGGCAGGCGCAGCCGCGTTTCATTGACCACGCCGAGGAGCGCGATGCGGTCGATGTCCCACCAGTCGGTGCGCGCGGTAAACAGCACCAGCAGGCGCTCGATGCGCCGGGCGTTTTCTTCGCGCGACGCCTGCGTAAGCGCTTCGACGAGTTGCGCCGTCAGTTCGCGGTTGCGGTAAAACAGCATGCGCCCGGCGAGCGACGCGGCCGGCGTGCGGGCCCGCGCCGAACCATCATGCAGGACGATCAGTTTGCGGAAATTTTCGACGACGCGTTCGGCCGCGATCTCGATTTCGGTGGTCGGCGGCGCCGTGCCCGCGTCAGCAGCAGCGGCCGGCAGCGCGGCCAACGCAAACCACAAAACCATCCCGAAGCAGGCCGGTCGCCCGCGCAAAAAACCGACAGCCATATTCAACACTTCACCTCGCGCGCACGACTGCGCGCCGTTACTCACCGACGAGGCCGGCGTCCTTGACCACTTTCGACCACTTCGCCATTTCCGCCTTCACATAGGCGAGAAACTGCTCCGGCGTCGACGATGCGACATCGATGCCCTGATCACCGAGCTTCTGCTGCATCTCGGCCGAACCGAGCACCTTGACCAGGCCCTCGTT
>CAZVDN010000076.1:1610-4435 GCA_964625665.1 uncultured Streptomyces sp.
CATCACCGCCTTCGGCAATCCGGTCGGCCCGCAGATGCCATACCAGCCGGCGACGTCGTAGCCGGCCACACCGCCCTCGGCAAACGTCGGCACCTCGGGCGCGCGCGAACTGCGTTTGGCCGTGGTGACGCCGACGCCGCGCAGGCGACCGGACTTCACCGCCGCCAGCGGTGCGCCGGGCAGATTGCCGATCGACAGCGGAATCTGCGCGCCGATCACGTCGGCGAGCGCCGGCGCCGAACCCTTGTAGGGCACATGCACGATGTTGATGCCGGCCATGGTCTTGAACAATTCCATCGACAGATGCGGTGAGGCACCGACACCGGAGGTACCGAAGCTCAGCTTGCCGGGGTTCGCTTTCGCAAAGGCAATGATGTCGCCGACGTTCTTGAACGGCTGCGACGGATGCGCCATCAGCAGATTGGGCATCGCGCCGACCATCGAAATGAACGACACGTCGCGGATCGGATCGTAGGGCAGCTTGACGCGCGCCGCCGTGATCGCGTGGCCGATGGTGCACAGCGTAACGGTGTAACCGTCGGGCGCGGCGCGCACCGCGAGTTCGGTAGCAACCGCACCGCCGGCGCCGGCGCGGTTATCGACCAGCACTGTGTTGCCCCACAACTCGGTGAGCGCGCCGGCGACGTAACGCGCCGCCAGATCGGTGCCGCCGCCCGGTGCAAAGCCGACGATCAGGCGCACCGGTTTGGTTGGGAACTGTTGTGCTGCCACCGGCATCGCCAATGCGCAGAACAATCCGATCACCGCCGCGCGCACCGGCATCACGCCACCTTCAGCAACCGCGCCGCATTGCCGCTGACGATGAGTTCGCGCTCGTCGGCCTTGAGATCGTTCATGCGCTCGATCACCTGCACCGGCTGGGTGTAACTCATGTCGGCCGGCGACTCGCTGCCCATCACCACGCGGTCGGCGCCGACCTGGCGGATCAGGTTGAGCAGGATCGAATCGCTGTGCGTGATGGTGTCGTAGTGAAAACGCCGCAAGTAGGACGACGGCGGTTTGGTCATGTGTTTGCACTCGGCGCGCACCGTGGTGCCATGGTCCATGCGCCCGATCAGATGCGGGAAAGTGCCGCCGGCGTGCGGCAGCATCACATCGAGGTGCGGAAATTTGTCCATCACGCCGCCGAACATCAGCGAGGCGGCGGCGATGCCCGTCTCGTAGGGATTGCCGAGGAAATTGCCGAGGTGGTACTTGCGCATGCGCTCGGTGCCGACGGGGCTCACCGGGTGCAGGAAAATCGGCATGCCGTGTTTTTCGCACGCGGCATAGACTGGCCAGAATTCCTGCTCGTCAAGGTTTTTGCCGTTGACATGCGTAGCCATGTAGACCCCGCGGATGCCGGGCAGTTTCGCAGCGCGTTCTATTTCCTGCACCGCCAGTTCGGGCGCCTGCATCGGCACCATCATCATGCCGACGAAACGCTGCGGATATTTCAGGTGCGCGGCGGCACAAGCGTCGTTGTACACCTGCGAGAGCTTGAGCCCGAATTCCGGCGGCGCCCAATAAACCATGGGGCTCGTTAGCGACAGCGCATGCATGTCGACGCGTGCCGCGTCCATCAACTTCAGGCGTTCGGCGAGTTCGACGTAGGTCGGCAGGAAGTTGCCCTTCAAGGCAATGCCCGGCGCCTGCACCACCTCGTTGCCGCGCTCGTTGCGCATGACCTTGGCGCCGTGCTTTGCGCCCTCGGTCTTGATCAGCTCGACCCATTCGGGCGGAAACCAGTGGGCGTGGGTGTCGATCTTCAGCATTGCGTTTTCTCCATGAATGGTTGACAGGCGCGGCAGCAGGCTAATCCTGCTGCATGTTCGATTCAAGAATGATTTTCCGGTATTTCTCGGCGTCGCGCCGCACCTTTTCGCCGAACTGCTCGGGCGTGCTGCCAATGACTTCATGTCCGGTGGCCACGAGGCGCTCGCGCACCTCCGGCAGCGCAACGATACGCGCCACTTCGCGATACAGCGCCTGCACCGTTGCCTGCGGCGTTTTCGCCGGCACGAACAATCCATACCAGAGATTGAAGTCGTAACCCTCAAGCCCGCTCTCGGCGACCGTCGGCACGTTGGGAATCTGCGCCGCGCGCTGCGCGCTGGTGACGGCGAGCAATTTGAGCCGGCCGGCCTCGACTTGGGTCGCCACCGCCGTATAGTTGGTCAGCGTCATCTGCGCTTCATTGGCAATCACCGCCGTCACCGCCGGCGCGCCGCCCTTGTAGTTGACATTGCCCATCTCGACCTGCGCCATCATCTTCAGCGCATTGCCGGCGATTTCCCCGGTCGCGCCCGCCACCGCAATGTTGAAACGGCCCTGCGCCTTTTTCGCCTCAGCGATGAATTCGCGCAGCGTGCTGGCCGGCAGCTTGCCGCTGGTCACCACCGCCATCGGCGCATTGGCCACTTCACTCACTGCGATGAAATCGCGCAACGGATCGTAGGGCAGCTTTTTATAAAGCGTGGCGTTGATCGCATGCGTGCCGGCGTTGCCGACCGTGATCACCGAACCGTCCGGCGCGCCGCGCGCACCGAACTCGGCGCCGACGATGCCGTTGTTGCTGGAACGGTTGTCCACCACGACGCTTTGCCTGATGGTTTCAGACAGCTTCGGCGCGATCAGGCGCGCGATCAGATCGGGACCGCCGCCCGGCGCGTTCGGCACCACGATCTGCACCGGACGGCTCAGGTCATGATGATGGAAGCCGGCCCGCAGAGCCGCATGGCGGGCGAGCAGAGCCTGCACCGCCCCTTCCAGCCCCGCCCCATCGAGCGGGCCTTCGAGATCGAGCTCAAGCTGCACGGTATAGA
>CAZVDN010000076.1:4445-12136 GCA_964625665.1 uncultured Streptomyces sp.
CGCCCCGGAAGCTGCGCCTGCGCGGTTGCTGCGGCAAACGTCACCGCCAGAACAAAACAGGATTTGAATTTCATGCGTCCTCCTCAGGCAATCGGCGGCCAGATGCGCGTGGCGAGATTCGCCGAACCCGGCGCGTGCACCAGTTTAGCAACGACACGGTCCGCCCAGGCTTTCATTTCCGGGCGCCCGTCTTCCATCGACATATAACTTTTGTTGCGCGCATCGAGCGAGGTGTATTCGTAAAAAATCGCGTGTTTCGCCCAGCCGGCCACCGAGGCGAGCTTGCGCGTGCGCACGCAGCCCGGCAGCTTTTCCATCGCCGGCATGCGCGATTGCGCATACCAGGCGAGCATGTCCTCTTCGTCTTCAACGGGGCAGTTGAAACTGCCGAGCTGGATGCACGGTGTGCCCCTGACGCCGTCGGCATAGTTGCGTGCCTCCGGCCCGTTGACGCGGCCGACTTCCGTCATCACGTTGACGCGTTCATTGGCGCGCAGCCCCAGCATCCTGCGGTCGGCTTCGGGCAGCGCGGCGTGCAGCGCCTGCGGCGTCAGCTGACCGAACACATTGGCGTCGGTGGCGCCGACCAGCAGCAGAAACTGGCGGCCGCGCGGCACGCCGGCCACGGCCGGATGCTCGACGGCGTTTTCACGCCGCAGGGTCTGCATGCGCTCGACCGTCTGATAGTGGGCCGCCCACAGATAGCCGGGCCGCTTCAGCAGTGCCGGCAGATAGATGGTGTGCACCCAGTTCAGATAATCGGGACGTGCCTCGGCAGCGACATCGTACCAGCTGATCCAGAGACCTCGGTCAGCCGGCGGCGCAGGCGCCACGCTTTGCGCGCGCGCTGCCGGCGCGACAGCCGCGGCAGCGACAACACCGGCGCCCTGCAGAAATGCACGGCGCGTTTTTGCCTTCGCTTCAGTCATCGCATATTCCCTCCGTTGCACTGCAAGCCGTTCAGACCGCGCAAACCTGCGGCAATTCCTCGCTGATCAATCCGTCAAGGCGCGCATCGGCAATGTCGTCGAACTGCGTGGCCTCGGCATTCATGATGACGATGCGCGCACCGGCCTCGCGCGCCAGCGGCACCGCGTTGGCAATCGGAAACACGCGCAGGCTGGTGCCGACGCTCAGCAGCAGATCGGCTTCGCGCGCCGCCTGCAGCGCGCCGTCGATCACCTCGGGCACGAGCTGCTGGCCAAAGGATATGGTGTCGCTCTTGAGAATGCCGCCGCAGTCGCGGCAGGGCGGGTCGGCCTCGCCGGCGCGCACGCGGTCGAGCACCGCCTGCATCGGCCCCTTGTGGCCGCAGGACATGCAGATCGACTGGTGCAGATTGCCGTGCACTTCATACACGCGTGCCTTGCTGTTGCCGGCGGCCAGATGCAGGCCGTCGATGTTCTGCGTGATCAGCGCGTGCAGGCGGCCGCTTTTCTCCAGATCGGCCAGCGCGCGATGGCCGGCATTGGGCCTGGCGCCGAATGCCGGATGTTCGAGTCGGCTCTGCCACGAGGCCTTGCGAATGTCCGGATCGGCCATGTAATAGCGGATGTCGGAAAGTTTTTCCGCCGCAGGATTGCGCGTCCACACGCCGTTGGGTCCGCGAAAATCCGGAATGCCCGAATCGGTTGAAATGCCCGCACCGGTCAATGCCACCACGCGCCTGGCGGTGGCAATCCATTCACGCACCTGTTTGATGACAGCTGGCGAAGTCATTCGGGTCTCCGCAACAGCGCAACCTAACGCGCACCGACGAGCTTCAGGGCGCGCTCGTAATAACCGGTATCGACATAACGCTCGATCGGCGGCGCCACACCGCCCCACTGCCCTTCGATTTCGGCGCGCAGCACCAGCACCGCACGCATGCCTTCGAGATCGAGTTTCGCGTCGGGCACGATGCCGAAGCGCGGCTGCAACAGGGCTTCATCATAGGTGCGGGCGGCGACTTTCGGCTCCTGCTTGAGGCGCGCGGCAATCAGTTCGATCGCCTGCGTGCGGTTGGCCGGATCGAGCGCCATGCGCGTGGCTTCGATATAGGCGGCAAGAAAGCGTTCGAGCAGCGCCGCGTTGTCGCGCGCCCACGCGCGCTGCACGAAGATGCCGCCGCCCTGATAGGGGCCGATGAGATCGATCGCGCGACCGAAGGATTTGAGCCCCTTGTCTTTTGCCGCAAACGAGAACGGCGGATTGAGCATGCCGGCGGCGGCGTTGTCGCTGCGCGTTTCGATGGCGGCAATGCGATCGGGCGTGAAGCCGACCGATTTGATCGCGTAGTCGCGGCCCTCGATGAGGCCGGCGTTCTTGAGGATTTTTTTCGCCTGCAGCGCATAGGCGGTGTTCGGACGATCGACCACCAGCGTCCTGCCGCGCATATCGGAAAGTGTTTTGATATCAGGATGGACCATGAATTCCATCATGCTGGTGTCGCCGCCGCTAACGACAATCACATCCTGCTTCGCCAGTTCCACCATCGCCACCGCGTTGTCCACCGCAGAATAGGCAATCTCGAAGCGGCCGGTGGCGAGGCCGTCGCGCTGCGCCTCGGAGTTCTGCGTGAACTCCAGTTCGAGCTTGATGCCGCGGCGCTCGAACACACGGTTGGCGATGCCGAGGTAGAGCGCGAGGTTGGTGGCATTCGGAAACGTGTTCAGCCGCAGCGTCTGCAGCGTTTGCGCCTGCGCGGCACCGGCCGCGGCCGCCGCAAACAAAACAAAACTCAGCACCGGCAGGCGGTGCAGCAGGTTGCGCAACATCTGATCCTCCGAATCTGTTTTTATCGCCGCCGGGGCGGCAGTGCTGTGAACGCTACATATTGTAGAATACAGCACTGGAGCACCAACGCATGAGCAAGGCAATCCGAATCTACCGCACCGGCGGTCCCGACGTCATGCAATGGGAAGACGTCGCGGATGCCGCCCCCGGCCCGGGCCAGGTGCGCATGAAAAACACCGCCGTCGGCCTGAACTTCCGCGATGTGCTGATCCGCAACGGCGGCCACGCGCTGAAGTCTTTCCCGTCCGGACTGGGCCTTGAAAGCGCCGGCGTGATCGAAGCGCTCGGCGCCGGCGTCACCGGCCTCAGCGTCGGCCAGCGCATCGCCGTCGTCGCCGGCCCTGACGGCGCGTATGCCGAAGCGCGCAACGTGCCGGCGGCACGCGTGGTGCCGCTGCCCGACACCATCGACGAACGCACCGCGGCATCGATGATGATCCGCGGCATGACCGTGCGCTATCTGCTGCATGAAACCTATCCGGTGCAGCGCGGCGATACCATCCTGATCCACGCCGCCGCCGGCGGTCTCGGCCTGATTTTCTGCCAATGGGCCAGACATCTCGGCGCCAAGGTCATCGGCACTGTCTCGAGCGCTGCAAAAGGCGATGTGGCGCGGGCCAACGGCTGCGAACATGTCATCGTCTATGGCGCAGAGGATTTCGTCACGCGCGTCCGTGAAATCACCGGCGGCAAAGGCGTTGCCGCAGTCTATGACTCGGTGGGCAAGGACACTTTCGAAGGCTCGCTCAACTGCCTGCGCCCGCGCGGCGTGCTGGCCTCTTTCGGCGAGGCCTCGGGCGATCCGGCGCCGATTGCGCCGCGCCGCCTCGGCGCACTCGGTTCAATCTACATTACCCACCCGAGCCTGCCCGATTACACCGCCACGCGTGAAGCATTGCTTGCCACCGCCAACGACCTCTTCAACATGGTCAGCAGCGGCACGATCAAAATCGACGCCAGCAAAACCTATCCGCTGGCCGAGGCGGCGCGCGCGCATGCCGATGTCGAATCCCGCAAGACCACCGGTTCGGTGGTTTTGATTCCGTAGAACGAATGCCATGACCGCCACTGCGCCCGCCGCACTATCCTCACAACGCCAGATCGCCGCATGGCTGCTGCTCTGCTGCGCCATGGTCTTCGCGATGGTGGTGGTCGGCGGCGTCACGCGGCTCACGCATTCGGGGCTGTCGATCGTCGAATGGCAGCCGATCGTCGGCACACTGCCGCCGCTCAACGACGCCGAATGGGAACAGACCTTCGACAAATACAAACAAACGCCGGAATACCGGCTCGTCAACAATACGATGACGCTTGACGGCTTCAAGGGCATTTTCTGGTGGGAATATTTTCACCGCCTGCTCGGCCGCACCATCGGTCTGGTGTTTTTGCTGCCGCTGCTGTATTTCATTGCGCGCAAATATGTCGACCGCGCACTGGCATGGCGGCTTGCCGGCATCTTCGTGCTCGGCGGACTGCAGGGCGCGATGGGGTGGTACATGGTGAAAAGCGGCCTCGTCGACAATCCGCGCGTCAGCCAGTTGCGCCTCGCCGCGCACCTCGGCCTGGCTTTCCTGATTTTCGCGGCGATGTTCTGGCAGGCGCTCGATCTGCTGTGGCCGCGTCTGGCGCAACCGGTGGCGGCCCTGCAAAACGCCGCGCGCAAAGCCTCGGCGCTGGCCATCCTCATTTTCATCATGGCGCTGTCGGGTGCGCTGGTCGCCGGCACGCGCGCCGGCCGCGTCTACAACACCTTCCCGAAAATGAATGACCACTGGATCCCGCCGGAAATTTTCGAACTCGATCCGTGGTATGCGAATTTCTTCAACAACCTCGCCACCGTGCAGTTCGATCACCGCATGATTGCCTGGCTGCTGACCGTCATCGTGCCGCTGTTCTGCTGGCTTACGCAGCGGCTGCCGATTTCAAACGCGACGCGCCTGAGCCTCAACATGCTGCTGACGGTATTGGTGCTGCAGATCACGCTCGGCATCACCACGCTGCTGGCCGCCGTGCCGGTGGCGCTCGGCGCCGCGCATCAGGCCGGCGCGCTGCTGCTCTTCACGACTGCGCTGGCGGCCGCGCATTTTCTGCGCACCGACAATCTCGACCGCGACGATTGAGCGCGTCTCGGCGCCGACGGCGCGGCGCTATTCCTCGAGAAACTGCTGCACCGCGTTGAACAGATCGATGCGGTTCTTTTCCAGCATCACGGTGTGCGTGCCTTCGGCCAGCGTCACCATGCGTTTGTAAGGCGCGTTGACCAGCAGCGGAAACAGCGTCTGCCCGAGCTGCGGCGGATTGTCTCGGTCCCACTCGGCCACCGTGATCAGCACCGGTACGGTAATTTTCTGCGGATCGTAATAAGTCCTGCCCTGCGACCAGATTTCCATGGTGTCGGCGACCGTGCCGCTCGGCGCGCGCAGTACCGGCGGATTGCGTTTGCCACCTTCGGCATCGGTGGCCATGGTCGCATCGGCCCAGGCATCGAACCAGCCCGGCGGAATCAGCGTGTCGCGTTTGCCGTCGGGCACGCCGTTCAGCCAGCGGCTGAGCATCTGCGGGCGCTCGACCGTGCGATAGGCGCCGATCTTGCCCTGCGTCGTGAGCGGCGACTGTGAACCGGCGGTGCGTATCCATTGCGGCGCATACAGCACCAGCTTGTTGACGCGCTGCGGGTTCTGCGTCGTGTAGGTCGCCATCTGCGTCGTGCCCCACGACCAGCCGAGCAGATTGAGCGCATCGATTTTTCGCGTCGCCAGAATGTGTTCGACCACCGCGCCGATGTCGGCGACCGCGGTATCGGTGCGCACGACCGGCGGATTGTTCTCCGGCGGCTCGTCCATTTCGTGCGGCCGCGTCGAATGACCGTAACCACGCAGATCGAGCAGCCAGACATCGAAACCACGCGAGGCGATGAAATCCATCCACGACCAGCCGTCGAGCCGCAGATCAAAGGCGGTGGAGGCCGGATAGGTCGAGCCGTGCACATAGAGCAGCGTGCGCTGCGGCGAATAATCACGCAGCGATGCCAGGCGCTTGTTGCGCACATAGATTTTGATGCCGGCATCGCGCGCGGAGACAAAACATTCTTCGTCCAGCAGCGGCGGCAATGCAGCCGGCAGTTTGCGCGGCAAAGTGGTCATGATTTATTCCGGTTGGATTTTGGCCAGCCGCACCATCTCGGCGTAGGCCTTGAGTTCGGCTTCGACCGTGGCACGGAACTGCGCCGGGCTGTTGCCGACCGGCGGGAAGCCCTGCTCAATCAGCCGCTCGCGCACCGCCGGTTTCGCCAGCGCGGCACGCACTTCGCTGTTCAGCCGGCTGATGATCTCGACCGGCGTTTTCGCCGGCGCGAACAGGCCGAACCAGCCGGCATCGATTTCCATGCCGGGCACGCCGGATTCCGTCAGTGTCGGCACTTCGGGTAATGCCGACAGGCGCGTACGCCCGGTAACGGCCAGCGCGCGCAGCTTTCCGGCGCGGATGTGCGGCATCGCCAATGTGGTATTCGAGAACATCGCCTGGATTTCACCGCCGAGCAGCGCGGCGATCGCCGGGCCGCCGCCTTTGTAGGGCACATGCGTCATCGTCGTTTTTGCGCGCGCGTCGAACAGGGCGCCGGCCAGGTGCATGGTATTGCCCACGCCCGGCGACGAATACGAAAGCTTGTTGTCGGGCCGGCGGCCGAGCGCAACGAACTCCTGCACGTTCTGCGCCGGCACCGACGGATGCACGACCAGAATGAAGGCCTCCTGCGCGCAGACATTGGTCACCGGCGCAAAATCCTTCAGCGTGTCGTAGGGCAGCTTTTTGTAAATACTCGGGTTCACCACGAACGACGCCGACACCAGAATCAGCGTGTGGCCGTCGGGCACCGCCTTGGCGACGGTATCAGTGCCGACAATGCCATTGGCCCCCGGGCGGTTATCGACGACAAAGGGCTGGCCCATCTGCGAGGCGAGTTGTTGCGCAACGATGCGCGCGATCAGATCGGGTCCGCCGGCGCCGAAGGGCACGATCATGCGCACCGGGCGCGACGGATAGTCCTGCGCAATGCTCGCCGTGACACAGCACAGCGCGGCCAGCGCGACGAGCGCGCGCCTGCACCGATTCTCAATACCCAACATGACTTCCCCCGATTGTTATCAACGTGCGTTTTGTGTGCCCGCCACCGAATCGCCGCGTTTGGGCCGCGCATCGGTCAACATGACGGCGATGCGTGCCGGCGCAGTACTGCGGTTGACCCAGCCGTGGTTGGTGCCGCGCTGGATCAATACATCGCCGGCCTTCATTTTGACCGTCGAATCGTCGAGTTCCATCTCGACTTCGCCGGCGATGCAGATGACGTAATCAATGGTGTCGGTGTGATGCAGGTCGTGCAGCGTATTGCCGGGCTGGATTTCCAGCACCGCCAGCCGCGTGCCGCCAGGCGGCGGCGCCGTGCCGGTGATGCGCTTGCCGGTGTCTTCGCCATCGGTGTAATCCGCGGGCAACTGGTCGGTCACCCACATCAGCGTGGCGCTGAGTTTCTCGTCCGGAAACTTGTGGTTCGTCGCCGGGCCGTCTTTCCACACCACCGATTTGCCGTTGGCATCGTGACCGGTAACAATGCGGCGGATGTGCGGCCCCTGGCGTGCAGCGTCTGTCATCGTGCGCCCTACTGTTTCACCAACTTGTCTTCAAGCCAGTTCCACATTTCCGCGACGCCGAGCGTCAGATAGTCGCGCATGCAGTGCTGGGCACCGCCCTCTTCCGGCGTGAACACGCGCAGCGTCTTGTCCTTAGAACCGGCGGCGTTGTAGAGCGCTTCCGCATCCGCAAGCGGCACCTGCTCGTCGTCGGCGCCGTGGGTAATCAGGAACGGACAGCGCATGTTCTGCACCACGCCGTCGAGTTTGTAGGGCTCGAGTTTTTTC
>CAZVDN010000077.1:0-8469 GCA_964625665.1 uncultured Streptomyces sp.
CGGCGATCATGACGTCGGTGGCGCGCTTGATGGCATCGACCAGCGATTCGCGGCAGCCGTAGAGGTTGTCAAATTTTGATTTGGTCACCGAGTCATTGACGTTGATGGCGGGGAAGGGCAGACGGCCTTCCTTCTGCATCTGGTAGAGGCGGTGCACGCCAGTCGTCGTTTCTTCCGTGACGCCCTTGATGTTGGCTTCGATTTTCGAATAGAAGCCCGGCTTTTCCTTGAGCGTCTTGCGCATCGCGGCGAAGAGCACGACTTCTTCTTCGTTCGTGCCTTCGGGCGGGACCGTTTTGTTGCGCTCGTGCTGGGCGCCCAGCGTGACCAGCAGCGTGGCGTCGCCACCGTCGTCGAGGATCATGTTCGGCGTGCCGCCGTCACCCCATTCGAAGATGCGGTGCACGTATTCCCAGTACTCGATCAGCCGCGGCGTGATCCTGGGTCGAGAAAATGTTGCAAGAGGCCCAGCGGATGTCGGCGCCGAGGTCCGCCAGCGTTTCGATCAGCACGGCGGTCTGGATCGTCATGTGCAGCGAGCCGGCAATGCGCGCGCCCTTGAGCGGTTTCTTGCCCTTGAACTCTTCGCGGATGGCCATCAGACCGGGCATTTCGGTCTCGGCAATGGCGATTTCCTTGCGGCCGAAGTCGGCCTGGCCGATATCGGCAACGATGTAGTCTTGCGATTTGGTTGCGGCGTTCATCACGCCCTCCTTTCCAGGTTACAGAAAAAAAGTACGTGAGCGCCGTTGCGGTGTAAGCCCCCACCGAGCCTGGCGGATTCAATCGGGGGAGACCCGTTAAACCCGTCGCAACGCTCCTCGGCGAGGCGCGCATTGTAACCCAGGTGGGGTCCAAAACAAAAACGCCGACTTTCGTCGGCGTTTTTGCGCAGCAGTGCAGCGGAATTACTTGATGCCGGCGTCGGCTTTCAGTGCAGCCGCCTTGTCGGTGTGTTCCCAGGTGAATTCCGGCTCGTCGCGGCCGAAATGGCCGTTGGCGGCGGTCTTTTCGTAGATCGGGCGCAGCATGTTGAGCATCTGGATGATGCCCTTCGGCCGCAGGTCGAAATGCTTCGAGACCAGGGCCGACAGCTTTTCGTCGGAAATCTTGCCCGTGCCGTAGGTGGTGACCATGACGCTGGTCGGCTTGGCGACGCCGATCGCGTAAGCGATCTGCACTTCGCACTTGCTGGCCAGTCCGGAGGCCACCACGTTCTTGGCGACGTAGCGCGCGGCGTAGGCGGCCGAACGGTCAACCTTCGACGGGTCCTTGCCCGAGAACGCGCCGCCGCCGTGGCGCGAGTAGCCGCCGTAGGTGTCGACGATGATCTTGCGGCCGGTCAGGCCGCAATCGCCTTTCGGGCCGCCGATTTCAAACACGCCGGTCGGATTGACCAGGTATTTGATCTCGCCCTTGACCAGTTCTTTCGGCAGCACCGGTTTGATGATCTGCTCGATCACCGCCTCTTCGATCTGCTTGTGCGACATGCCCGGCTGATGCTGGGTCGACAGCACGATGGTGTCGATCGCCGCCGGCTTGTCGTTCACATACTTGATCGTGACCTGCGATTTGGCGTCCGGGCGCAGCCACGGCATGCGGCCGTCGCGGCGCAGTTCCGACTGGCGCTCGACGAGGCGGTGCGAGAGGTGAATCGGCAGCGGCATCAGTTGCGCGGTTTCGTCGCAGGCAAAGCCGAACATCAGGCCCTGGTCGCCGGCGCCTTGATCGAGATCGAGGCCCTGGCCTTCGTTCACGCCCTGCGCGATGTTCTGCGATTGCTGGCCATACTGCACGATGATGGTCGCGGTCTCGGCGTCAAAGCCGATCGACGGATCGGTGTAGCCGATGCGCTTGATGGTCTTGCGCGCCACCTCGGCGAAATTCACTTTCGCGCCGGTGGTGATTTCACCGGCGAGCACGACGAGATTGTCCTTGACCAGCGTTTCCGCGGCGACGCGGGAGCCTTTGTCCTGCGCTAAAATCGCATCAAGAACCGCATCCGAAATCTGATCCGCAACTTTGTCGGGATGGCCTTCGGAAACCGATTCCGAGGTAAACAGAAAATCGCTCATGGTAAGCAGCCGCTTAAGTGGATTGGTAAGGGGCGGGATTATAACAAAGGCGGGTCTATGCGGCGAAAGCCCCAACTGATGGCAGTTTTTGGCCGGAGCCGGGCGGCGTGATGGTGCGGCTGGGACTGGCCTGCATCTGGCTGCTGCATTTTCTGCCGCTGGCACTGTTGTCGCGGCTGGGCGCAGGGCTCGGCACCATTCTTTACTACGTTGCGGCGCCGCGCCGTCGCGTGGTGCTGCTCAACCTGCAGTTTTGTTTTCCCGATCTGGACGAGTCCGCCCGCCGGAAACTTGCGCGGGAACATTTCCGCGCCTTTGCGCGCAGCGTGTTCGAGCACGGCATTTTGTGGTGGGGCTCGAAGGCGCGCGTGCAGTCGCTGGTCAGAATCGAGGGCCTCGAACACTGGCGCAACCTCGACGGCAAACCGGTGATCCTGCTGGCGCCGCATTTCGTCGGTCTCGACATGGGCGGCATCCGGCTGGCGGCCGAGTACCGCCTGAATTCGGTCTACAGCCGCACCAAGGATGCCGTGTTCGACCGCCTGCTGATCCACGGGCGCACGCGTTTTGGCCAGACCACGCTGTTCGCGCGCCAGGACGGCATCCGCGGCATGGTCAAGACCTTGAAGCGCGGCGAGCCCTTTTACTATCTGCCCGACATGGACCTTGGCATCCGCGATTCGGTGTTTGCGCCGTTTTTCGGCAAACCGGCAGCGACGATTACCGGGCTGTCGCGGATCGCGCAACTTGCGGGCGCAACCATCGTGCCCTGCATTACCCGGCAGCTGCCGGGCGGCGAAGGGTATGTGGTGCGCCTCTATCCGCCGTGGACCGATTTCCCCGGCAATGATCTGGAAGCCGACGCCTGCCGCATGAATGCCTTTATCGAAGAACGCGTGCGCGAGATGCCGGCGCAGTATTATTGGCTGCATAAACGCTTCAAGACGAGGCCCGCCGGCGAGGCGAACCCCTATGAACCCTGAGACCACGGTGGACGACGCAAACCTGAAAGGCCATGGCGAATCGACGGTGCAGATCGTGCGCGTCGCCGATGAGGATGCGGACGCGGTCAGTGCGCTGGCGGCGCTCATCTGGCGCGAGCACTACGCGAACATCATTTCCGCGGCGCAGATCGAATTCATGCTGCAGCAGCGCTACGATCCGGCGGTCATTCGTGATCAGCTCGCGCGCGGCGTTGCCTGGGACAAGCTGCTGGTGGACGGCAAGATCGTCGCCTATGTGTCCTATTTCAAGACGGACGACGGCCGCGAGATGAAACTCGACAAACTCTACGTGCATCCGCGCAACCAGCGCAGCGGTTTCGGCGGCCTGCTGATTGCGCGCGCGCTGGGGGCGGCGCGCAAGGAGGGCTGCAGTGCATTGGTGCTGGCCGTCAACAAGGCCAATGCCAAGGCGATCGCGGCCTATACGAAATACGGCTTCCGCATCCGCGAAGCCATGGTGCAGGACATCGGCGGCGGTTTTGTGATGGACGATTACCTGATGGTGAAGGATGTTTGACAACCCCGGGCTTGATGCGCGCTGCGATTTGCTGGCACGCATAAAAACGATTGCCGTCGTCGGCCTCTCGCCGAATCCGGCGCGACCGAGCCACGGCGTGTCGGCGGCGCTGCAGTCCTTCGGTTACAACATCATTCCGGTGCATCCGGCCGTCAAGGAAGTGCTCGGCGTGAAAGCGGTTGCGCGGCTCGCCGATATCCGGGAGCCGGTCGATCTGGTCAATGTGTTCCGCCAGCCCGAGTTCGTCAGCGGCATTGTCGATGAGTGCATCGCGCTCGGTTTCAAGGCGCTGTGGCTGCAGGACGGCGTGATCGACGAGGCCGCGGCCTGCCGTGCGCGCGATGCCGGGATGTTCGTCGTCATGGATCGCTGCATTTATCGCGATTACAAAAACGAGTATTTGCGCAGAAGCGTGCCGTCGCAAAAACAATGAAGCTCAAATTCACCAAGATGCACGGACTGGGCAACGACTTCGTTGTTTTCGACGCCACGCGCACACCGCTGGCGCTGAGCACGGCGCAGTTGCGCCGCATTGCCGATCGCCGCTTCGGGGTCGGCTGCGACCAGATCCTGCAGGTCGAAAAGCCGCGTGATGCCGGCACCGATTTTTATTACCGCATTTTCAACGCCGACGGCGGCGAGGTCGAGCAATGCGGCAACGGCGCGCGCTGCTTCGTGCGTTATGTGCATGACCATGGATTGACCGGGTCGGCTGCGATCAGGGTCGGCACGGTGTCCGGCGTCATCGCGCCGCGGCTGGAAAAGGACGGCACCGTCACCGTCGACATGGGGCCGCCGGAATTCGAGCCGCCGCGCATTCCATTCGAGGCGCCGCAGTGCGCGCCGACCTATGCGCTGGATGTCGGCGGACGCACCGTCGAAATCAATGCGTTGTCGATGGGCAATCCGCATGCGGTGCAGTTCGTCGCCGATGTCGATGCCGCGCCGGTGGAACGGGACGGGCCGCTGATCGAGAAGCACGCGCGTTTTCCGCGGCGCGTGAACGCCGGCTTCGTGCAGGTGCTCGACCGTGCGCACATCCGCCTGCGGGTGTTCGAGCGCGGCGCCGGCGAAACGCTGGCCTGCGGCACCGGCGCCTGCGCTGCCGTGGTGGCCGGCATCCAGCGCGGCCTGCTTGATGCGCGCGTGCGCGTCACTACGCGGGGCGGCGACCTCAGTATATTATGGGAGGGTGAAGGCAGTCCGGTGCTGATGACCGGGCCTGCCGTCACCGTTTTTGAAGGCGAACTTGAAATCGAACCTGAAAACGCAACGTAATCTAAAGCGGCCACTATGACACCCGAAGCAGTCGTGCATTACCTCAAGCAGCACCCCGAATTTTTCGATGAACAGAGCGAGTTTCTGTCGACCGTCGTTCTGCCGCATCCGCATGGCGGGCGCACGGTGTCGATCAGCGAACGGCAGATCCTGACGCTGCGCGAAAAAGGCAAGCAGCTCGAGGACAAGCTGCGCGAGCTGATCGAATTCGGCGAGCAGAACGACGCCATCGGCGAAAAAATGCACCGCCTGACACTGGCGCTGATCGCCGCGCGCGATGCCGAGGCTGCCATCAACGCCTTGTACTTTCATCTGCGCGAGGACTTTGCGGTGCCGCATACGGTGATCCGCCTGTGGCCGCAGTGGGACCATCCGCAGACGCCGGAGTTTGCCGAAGTCAGCATGGCGGCGCGCGATTTTGCCGCCAGCCTCGCCAACCCCTATTGCTGCGCCAAGGCAATGGTCGATACCGCCGAATGGTTCGGTGACGACGCGCAGCATCTGCGTTCATTCGCCTATGTGACGTTGAAGAGTGAGGAAACCATCGGCCTGCTGGCGATGGCCAGCGAGGATGCGCAGCGCTTCTATCCGGAAATGGGCACCCTCTATCTGAAGCGCCTTGGTGATCTCGCGGCGGTGACGCTGCTGCGTTATCTGGCGTGAATTATGTGAGGCGCACCGCGTGAGCAGTGAGGCGGAAAAGGCAAAACCGCAGGTGATGCCGGACTCTGCCGCAGAACGATTGCTGGCCCAGTTCCTCGCGCATTTGTCGAACGAGCGGCGCCTGAGCCCGCACACCGTCAGCGGTTACGCCCACGATGTGCGTGCGCTGCTCGAACTTGCCGGCGACGCGCCGCTGGCCAAATTGCAGATCCACCAGATGCGGCGTTTCGTCGCGCAGTTGCATGCGCGCGGACTCGACGGACGCAGCCTCGCGCGCATGCTGTCGGCGTGGCGCGGTTTTTTCCGTTACCTTGCGCGCGACCACGGTTTCACCAGCAATCCCTGCGCGGGCCTGCGCGCGCCGAAAGCCAAAAAATCGCTGCCGCAGGCCTTGTCGCCCGATGAGGCCGCGCGTCTGATGGAGCTGGGCGACGGTGACAATGACGCTATGACGGTGCGCGACCGGGCGATGTTCGAACTGTTTTATTCGTCGGGCTTGCGGCTGTCGGAACTGACCGGGCTTGCGGTGGACGACGTCAATTACAGCGACGCCGTGGTGCGCGTCACCGGCAAGGGTGCGAAGACGCGCGTGGTGCCGGTCGGCACGCAGGCCCTGTCCGCACTGCGCGAGTGGCTGAAGTTGCGCGCGGCGCTGGCAACGCCGGCGACGGCGGCGTTGTTCGTCAATGCCGCCGGCAAGGCCGTGTCGCCGCGCACCATCCAGCACCGCATGAAGCAATGGGCGCAAAAGCTCGGGCTGCCCGGCGAGCTGCATCCGCACATGCTGCGCCATTCATTCGCGTCGCACGTGCTGCAATCGAGCGGCGACCTGCGTGCCGTGCAGGAAATGCTCGGCCACGCCAGCATCTCGACGACGCAGGTCTACACGCATCTAGACTTTCAGTATCTTGCAAAGGTCTATGATCAGGCGCATCCGCGGGCGAAGCGGAAGGTTTGAAGCGGTGAAGGAGTGAAAAAGTGAATGGGTGAAGTTCCCTCTCCCCCGGAACCGGGGGAGAGGGTCAGGGTGAGGGGGCTCACTCCGTCACTCTTTCACTTCTTCACTCATTTATGAATTACTCTCTCCTTGCCATGAAAATACTGACACTCAAACCCGGCCGCGAAAAATCGCTGAAGCGCCGCCATCCCTGGGTCTTTTCGGGTGCTGTGGCGAAGATGCCGGCCGGCGCCGATGCCGGCGACACTGTTGCGGTAGGCGCCGCCGACGGCGAGTTTCTGGCGCTGGCAGCGTTTAATCCGCAATCGCAGATCGTCGGCCGGGTGTGGGACTGGCGCGAACGCGAGATCGACGGCACGTTTTTTTTCGAACGCATTGCGCGCGCGGTGGCGCTGCGCGAGCGCCTGCTGCCGGCCTGCGAGGCGGTGCGGCTGGTGCATGCCGAATCCGACGGGTTGCCCGGCGTGGTGATCGACCGTTATGGCGATGTTGTCGTCATGCAGTTATCGAGCGCCGGCGCGATGCGCTGGCGTGACGCGATTGCCGATGCCGTCGAGCAGGTGGTCAAACCGAAAACCATTTTCGAACGTTCCGACGCCGATGTGCTGGCACTCGAAGGCCTGCAGCCGCAGATCGGTCTCGTGCGCGGCGCGCCGCCGCCGTCGGACATGACGGTGACCGATGCAGGCGCCCGATTTGAAATCGACGTGCCGCATGGCCACAAGACGGGTTTTTATCTCGATCAGCGCGACAACCGCCTGCGCGTGCGCGATCTCGCGGCCGGTTGCGAAGTGCTTGATTGTTTCGCCTACAGCGGCGGCTTTACCATCAATGCGCTCAAAGGCGGCGCGAAGAGCGTGACCTCCGTCGACAGCGCCGGGCCGGCGCTGGCGATCCTGCGGCGCAACGCCATCCTAAATAAACTGCCGGCACCTGAATGCATCGAGGGCGACGTGTTTCAGGTGCTGCGCAAAATGCGCGACCAGGCGCGCAGCTTCGATCTGATCGTGCTCGATCCGCCGAAGTTCGCGCCGACAGCGGCGCATGCTGAAAAGGCGGCGCGCGCTTACAAGGACATCAATCTGCTTGGGTTCAAAATGCTCAAGCCCGGCGGGCTGTTGTTTACCTTCTCGTGTTCGGGCGGCGTGTCGCGCGATCTGTTCCAGAAAATCGTCGCCGGCGCCGCGCTCGACGCCGGGGTCGATGCGCGCATCGTCAATCACCTGAGCGCCGGTGCCGATCATCCGGTCGCACTGAATTTTCCCGAAGGCGAGTATCTCAAGGGTTTGGTTTGCAGCGTCGTGCGGTAGGAACTGTGAAGGAGTGAAGGAGTGAAGGCGTGAAGGGGTGGCTCACCCGCTTCGCTGTTACCGGGGGAGCGGGCTGGGTGAGGGGACGCACTCTTTCACGCCTTCACTTCTTCACGGCTCTTGGCGGCACCGGATCAACGCCTCCCGGATGCCAGGGATGACAGCGCAACAGCCGGCGCAGCGCCAGCCAGCTGCCGCGCAGTGCGCCGTGCGTATCGATCGCCTCGCTCGCATACGCCGAGCAGCTCGGGTAGAACCGGCACTGACCGCCTACAAAGGGGCTCAGGCAGAGCTGGTAGAGGCGAATGGCGATGAGCAGCAGGCGCTTCATCGTGGCGGCGGACGGTCGGTTGCGGAATCGCGAGTATAGCCCGCGTCCCGCTGCGCCGGCTTTGCAACGTCGCATTGATCGGCGTAATCTAGCCGCCCTGAACCCGTGTGCGGACAGACAGGCACGACGATGAATCTGAAGCGCGGAATCCTGCAGATATTGCTCGCAGCATCGCTGCTTGCCGCGCAGTACGCCGCGCTGGCGCACGGACTGGTTCACGCACAGCAGAGCCTGTCTGCCACGGCGCTGCAGGAAGACGGCAGCGGTCAGAGAGTGCCGGCGTCGTTATGCGATTTCCATATGGTGTTTGCCGAAGTTCTCGGCGCGGTCGCT
>CAZVDN010000077.1:8479-11899 GCA_964625665.1 uncultured Streptomyces sp.
GCGTGTCAGCGCCGGCGTTGTGCGCGGGTGTAGACAATCCGGATGACGTTTTTGTCTGGCACAGCTGCATTGCGCAACCGGCCGACCAGCGCTCGCGCGGACCGCCTGCCATCCTCTAGAACTGCATCGGAGTGGCCGCCGCGCGCGGTCGCCGGTTTCCTTTGTTTTGGAGGATAAGGCCAATGTTTATTCCCAGGTTGATTGCCGCCGTGCAATTGCCGGTCTGCCTGATGTGTGTGATGGTGTGCGGTAACGCCATGGCGCAGGCGAAGCCGGCCGCGGCGGCCGCGCATTCCCACGGCGGCGCCCGGCTGACGATCGCGGTCGACGCAAATACGGTGACGCTCGAATTCGGGAGTCCGCTCGAAAATCTTCTCGGCTTCGAACATGCACCGCGCAACGACAGACAAAAGGCGGCGGTGCAGCGCATGTCGGAGGTGCTGCAGAAGGCCGACCGTCTGTTCATTCCGTCAGCAGCTGCGCAATGTGTATTGCAATCGGCCCGTTTTGATTCGCCGGTGCTGGTGGCGGAGAAGGGCGCAGCAGCGAGATCAGGCGGGGCGGCACATGCCGGTCACGGCGCGGCTGACGGACATGCCGACATCGACGGGAATATCGTTTTCCGCTGTGAACGGCCCGGCCAGTTGCGCGATCTCGATGTGATGCTTTTCGACAGCTTCCCCGGCGTCAAGCGCATCGATGTCCAGATTGCCGGCGCACGCGGGCAGAAATCGCTGCGCCTGTCGGCCGGTGCGCGCCGCGCAGCCTGGTAGTTCCGCATGACTGCCGCTTCCGTCATTCAAATCGCCGACCTAAGCTTTCGCTGGCCCGGACAGGCGCGGGCCTGTCTCGAGTTCGGCGCATTCGAGATCCGGCAGGGCGAGCGGATTTTTTTGCACGGCCCGAGCGGCAGCGGCAAAAGCACACTGCTCGGCTTGCTGGGCGGGGTGCTGACCCCGCAGCGCGGCGTGTTGAATGTATTGGGCGCCGACCTTTCACGCATGCCGCCGTCCCTGCGGGATCGCTTTCGCGCCGACCACATCGGTTTTCTGTTCCAGATGTTCAATCTGGTGCCCTATCTCTCGGTCATCGACAACGTATTGCTGCCGTGCCACTTCTCGCAACGCCGGCGCGAGCGTGTGACTGCCGGCGGCAGATCGATCAACGACGAGGCGGTGCGCCTGCTTTCCCAGCTGGACATCGGCCCGGTTCTTCTTGAGCGCCCCGTCACCAAACTCAGCGTCGGCCAGCAGCAACGCGTGGCGGCGGCACGCGCGCTTCTCGGCAAGCCGGAACTGATCATCGCCGACGAACCGACTTCCGCGCTGGACGCCGAACGGCAGGCTGCATTTCTCGATCTGCTGTTGCGCGAATGCGATGACGCCGGTTCGACCCTGGTGTTCGTCAGCCACGACCGCCGCCTGGCGCCGCATTTCACGCGCGAGATTGCATTGGCCGAATTGAATCTGGCGGCTGTGCCGGGAGAGGCGGCATGAAACATCTTATGCAGCTGGCGATTCTCAGCGCCTGGAACCGCCGGCTCACGCTCGGCCTGACACTGGTGGCCATTGCGTTGAGCGTGGCCCTCTTGCTCGGCGTGGAGCGCGTGAGGCACGATGCACGCGAGGGGTTCTCGCAGTCGGTGTCATCCACCGACCTGGTGGTCGGCGCGAGAACAAGCCCGGTGCAATTGATGCTGTACGCGGTGTTTCGCATCGGTGAGGCGACCAACAACATGCGCTGGGAGAGTTTCCAGGCGCTGGCGGCGCAGCCGCTGGTTGCATGGGCAGTGCCCTTGTCGCTGGGCGATTCGCATCGCGGGTTTTCGGTGGTCGGCACCACGCCCGAATATTTCGACCGTTTCCGTTACGGGCAGGCACAGCCGCTTGCGTTCCGCACGGGCCGCCGCTTCGAGCAGATTTTCGAAGTCGTCATCGGCGCCACGGTCGCCGAACGCCTGGGTTACGTTATCGGCAGCAGCATCGTCCTCAACCACGGCAGCGGCGACGTCGGTCTCGCGGAACATTCGGACAAGCCGTTCAGGGTGGTCGGCATTCTTGAGTCCACCGGAACGCCGGTGGACCGCAGCGTGCATGTCGGACTGGCGGCCATCGAAGCCATCCATCTCGACTGGCAGGGCGGTGCGCCGATACCCGGCATGTCGATCCCGCCTGAATTTGTCAGCAAATTCGACCTCAAACCGAAGACGATCACTGCCGCGCTGGTCGGCCTGAAAAACCGCGCCGCGGTGTTCCGCGTGCAGCGCAGTATCAACGAGTATTCCGGCGAGCCGCTGACTGCGGTGCTGCCCGGCGTGGCGCTTGATCAGCTGTGGCAGGTGGTCGGCGTTGCCGAACGCGCGCTGCTCGCGGTTTCCGCGATGGTCGTCGCCGTCGGCCTTGCGGGCCTCATCGCCGTCATCATGGCAGGGCTGAATGAACGCCGTCGCGAACTGGCCATTTTGCGTTCGGTGGGCGCGCGTCCCGGCACCGTGTTCGCGCTGTTGAGCATGGAAGGTCTCGCCGTGACCGTGCTGGGTGCGCTGCTGGGCGTGGTGCTGCTGGCAGCCCTGACGGCGCTGCTCGGACCGCTGGCGTCGGCGCGGTTCGGTCTCGCAGTCGAAATGCGCATGATCGATCCGCAAGAATTGAAACTGCTGGGCGCGGTCGTCGGGGTCGGCATGCTTGCCTGCCTGATCCCCGGTTATCGCGCATACAAACTTTCGTTGGCCGACGGGCTGACGCCTAGAATCTGAATGGAGGAGTGATGCAAATGACCAGAACGATGATGTTGGCAATGACATTTGTGACGGGATTGCTGCTGGTTGCAGCGGCGCAAACGCGCGAATCCGCGGCGGCCGACAAGGGCGGCTATCGCGTCGGCGACCGCCTGCCCCAGAGTAGCGCCGCGCCGGGGGCGAAATCCGCCGCATTCAAGGAAATCAACTGGGACTCATTGATGCCGGCGAACTGGAACCCGATGAAAGGGTTTGACGCGATGAACCTCGGTGCCATGAACGACGGCGATCCGCGCGCGCAAAAAGCGCTCGACGCCATGCGCGAGGCATGGAACAACGCGCCGGTCGATCCCGCGCTGAACGGCACGCGTGTGCGCATCGCCGGTTTCGTCGTGCCCCTGGAAGGCCAGAAGGGACAAGTTTCGGAGTTTCTGCTTGTGCCGTATTTCGGCGCGTGCATTCATACGCCGCCGCCGCCGTCCAACCAGATCATTCATGTGAATCCAGCACAGCCGCTCAAAAGCGAGCTGGCCGCGGATGCCGTCTGGGTCCATGGTGTGATCGAGACGGTGCGCTCGGATACCGGCATGGGCACTGCGGGCTACCGCATGAAGGCGGAATCAATCGCGCCTTTCCGCAGTCGCTGAGTATCACCGGTTGCCGTTAACGGCACGGCATCGGCG
>CAZVDN010000078.1:0-11792 GCA_964625665.1 uncultured Streptomyces sp.
GATCGAACAGCGGATCACCTGCGGCGCATTGGCCTGCAACCATTCATTGGAAAAGCCCCACTTCTCCAGCGTGCCGGCCTTGAAGTTTTCAACGAGGATGTCGCATTTTTTGATCAGTGCAGCGAGGATTTCCTGGCCCGGCTTGCACGCCATGTTGAGCGTCATCGAGCGCTTGTTGCGATTAAGGCCGAGAAAATAAGCGGCTTCGGTGCCGACGAAGGGCGGACCCCAGCTGCGCGTGTCGTCGCCGGCGGGCGGCTCGACCTTGATGACGTCGGCACCCATGTCGCCCAGCATCATGGCGCAGAGCGGGCCGGCAAGAATGCGGGTGAGATCGAGTACGCGCAGGCCGGCGAGCGCGCCGGTGTTTTCAGTGGTCATATCGGTTACCGCATCAAATGAGATCAAAAAAATTCAACGGGTCAAACGCCCAAACACAAAGAGAACCCACGGGTTCTCTTTGTGAAGTGCACTTCGGCATTCAGCAATCCGCTTACTTTTTCTTCTTGCGCATGTACGGCGGTTCGTTCAGGTTGCGGTGGAATCCGTCCATGTACTTCGCCAGTTCGCGCTTGTCGCGCATGCGGAACTGCTGGAAGTTCGGCTTGCGGCCGGCGAGGAAGGCGTCCATGCCCTCGTTCGCTTCGGGCGAACCCCAGACATGGGCCAGCAGTTCCATGCCGTGCTGCCACGACGAGTAGAGGTTGTCGGATTCGAAATTGAGCGAGCGCTTGGTCATGCGGATGGTCAGTGCGCTGTGGCCCTTCATGGTTTCGGTCCACTTCAGCGTTTCTTTCAGCAGGTCGCGCTGCGGCACGCATTTGTTGATGAGGCCGATTTCGACGGCTTCTTTCGCCGTGAAGCGGCGTGCGCAGAAAATCATTTCGCGCGCGAGGCGCTCGCCGATGATGCGCGGCAGATACTGCGTTGCGCCCACCGTCGGGCAGGCACCGACTTTGGCACCGGTCTGGCCGAGCACGGCGTTTTCCGACGCGATGACGACGTCGCACCAGAGGGCGAGTTCGTGTCCGCCGCCCATGCACCAGCCGTTGACCATGGCGATCACCGGGATCGGCAGGCCGCGGATGGTCATCGCCAGGCCCAGCATGCGGTCGTTCCACATGTAGGCGTTGGTGAAGTTCAGGCGCTTCATGGCGTAGAAGTCGCCGCCGGCCGAAAACGACTTGTCGCCGGCGCCGGTCACCACCGCGCAGACGATCGACGGGTCTTCGCGCGTCGATTTCAGGGCCTCGATCATTTCATCGAGCGTCTGCTCGCGGAAGGAGTTCAGCACGCGCGGGCGGTTGATGGTGATCCATGCCACCTGGTCTTTGACCTCGAACAGGATGTCGTTGTATTTGCTTTTCGCCGCGGATTTGCGCACTGGTTTGCGTTTTACTGCCATGATGTCCCCTCGAATGAATGTTTCGGCGCTGCGCACCAAGCGCGCAACTGAGCCGGAGATTTTACCAGATCGCGGCAACCCGACGGCTAGCGGACGGCGGGGTGCCGCCTCGCGTTGACAGCACCCTCGCGCTCTACTATCTTCGCAGGACGCGCCCCACACTGAAGCACCACCCTCAAGAAATCGCGCGTTCTGGAGAACCCTGATGGCCGCCCGTTTGAATTGCTTGCCGGCATTGCTTGCCGCTGTCTTTGGCATCGGCGCCGTAACGGCAATGGCCCAGCCCTACCCGGCCAAGGCCATCCGCATGATCGTGCCCTTCGCGCCGGGCGGCCCCACCGATGTGCAGGGGCGCTGGGCGGCGCAACAGCTCAATACGGCCTTCGGCCAGCCGGTGATCGTCGACAACCGCGGCGGCGGCGGCGGCGTGCCGGGCACCGAGGCGGTGGTCAAGGCTGCGCCCGACGGCTACACCCTGCTTGCCGGCAATCCGGGCCCGCTGACGATTTCGCCGACCATCAATCCGCGCATTCCGTACGACACGCTGCGCGACCTGGTGCCGATCATGCTGATCGCCAAAAGCGCCAGCTGCCTCGCCATCCACCCGAGCCTGCCGACCAAGGGCGTCAAGGAATTTACCGCGCTGGCCAAAAGCAAGCCCGGCATGATCAATTACGGTTCGCCGGGAGTCGGCACCGTCGGCCATCTCGCCACCGAGCTGTTTGCGACCCAGGTCGGCATCCAGCTCAATCACGTGCCCTACAAGGGCGCCGCGCCCGACACCATCGATCTGATCGCCGGCCACATCCCGCTCGCCATCATCCAGTTCGCCGGCTGCGCGCCGCTGATCAAGGAGCGCCGCCTGCGCGCGATCGGCGCCACCTCCGAGAAGCGCACGCATCTGCTGCCCGATCTGCCGACGGTGGCCGAACAGGGCGTGCCGGGTTTCGTCAGCTACAACTGGAACGGCGTGCTCGCGCCGGCCGGCACGCCGAAGGCCGTCATTACGCGCATTCACGACGTGCTGTCGAAACAGCTCGCCACCCGCGAAGGCCAGGAACTGTATCTGGGCCAGGGCCACGAGCCAGGCGGCGGCGACCCCGAAGAATTTGCGGCCTTCATCCGCGCCGAAATCCAGAAGTGGGCGAAAGTCGCCAAAGCCGCCAATATCCGCGAATAAATTTCCATCCAACCGCATCAACCATCCAGTCCCCAGAAAAGAGAACGATCATGGCCGAAAGAAAAGACCCCCCCTATTTTGAATACTTCCCCGGCAATTACCGCTGGTCGGCGGCCTTCATCAACATGATCAGTTCGGCGCCCTACGGCGGCTCCGAAATCGGCGAGCTGCACAAGATCGGCACCATGCTCAAGGGCAAGGCGCCGGAAGACGACGAGGCCTGGTTCAACGCCTGCGTCAAAGTGGCCGACGGCGTGCGCGCCTACGCCGGCAAATTTGCCGACGGCAATTACAAACCGTCCGCCGCACACGCCTATCTGCGCGCCTGCAACTACTATCAGATGGCCGAACGCTTCCGCACGCCGAAGGACGACCGCGCGCTGGGCGCCTTCCGCCGCGGCGTCGAATGCTTTCACCGCTTCATCAAGCTCACCGACGTCAAGATCGAAATCGTCGAAGTGCCGTTTGTGGACGGCAAACTGCCCGGCTATTTCGTGCACGCGCAGAACGCCAAACCGGGCAAGACGCCCTGCGTGGTGTTCTTCGACGGCCTCGACGTCACCAAAGAGATCCAGTACATGCGCGGCGTGCCGGACCTGATCAAGCGCGGCATTTCCGTGCTGGTGATGGACGGCCCGGGCACCGGCGAGGCGATCCGCTTCCGCAACCATTTCCTGCGCTACGACTATGAAGTCGCCGGCAGCGCCTGCATCGATTACCTCGAAAAACGCGGCGACGTCGATGCGAAAAAAATCGGCATCGTCGCCATCAGCCTCGGCGGCTACTACTCGCCGCGCTGCGCGGCGATGGACCATCGTTATGCCGCCTGTATCGCCTGGGGCGCGCAGTGGGACTACCACGCCACCTGGAAAAAACGCATTGAGGCCCAGTTCAAGACCTCGCTGTCGGTGCCGGGCCATCACATCAACTGGATCCTCGGCGTCGATACGCTCGACCAGGCACTGAAGACCCTCGAACCGTTCAAGCTCGACGGCGTGATGCAGAAAATGCGCTGCCCCTTCCTGCTGGTGCACGGCGCCGAAGACGAGCAGATTCCGCTGGCCGACGCGCAGAAGCAGTTTGATGCCTGCGGTTCAAAAGACAAGACCTTCCGCGTCTACACCGCGGAAGAAGGCGGCTCGCAGCACTGTCAGCGCGACTATCTGACGCTGGTGGTCGCCGACATGTGGAACTGGTTCGAAGAAAACCTGCTACGCAGCTCACCTGCTTCCCCCCTTCACCCCGCGCGCGATGCGCGCGCGGGCGTTTCACCCCGCACCACCTCCTCTACTGATAACCAGGGAAGCAAGCAATGAACGCACCTTTGAAAAGCGAAATCCGCGACGGCATGCAGATTGACTGGGACGTGCCGATCAAAATGGACGACGGCATCGTGCTGCGCGCCGACGTCTTCCGCCCGATCGGCGACGGCAAGTATCCGGCGATCATGAGCTACGGCCCCTACGGCAAAGGGCTCGCTTTCCAGGACGGCTACAAGACGGCGTGGGAAATCATGTGCAGGGAAAACCCCGATGCGGTTTCCGGCACGTCGAACAAATACCAGTCGTGGGAAGTGGTCGATCCCGAGAAGTGGGTACCGGACGGTTACGCCGTGGTGCGCGTCGATTCGCGCGGCGCCGGCCGCTCGCCCGGTTATCTCGCGCACAACAACAAGCGCGAGAACGATGACTTTCATCAGTGCATCGAATGGGCCGCCGTGCAGCCCTGGTGTTCGGGCAAGGTCGGCCTCAACGGCATTTCGTACTTCGGCGCGAGCCAGTGGCGCGCGGCCGCCACGCAACCGCCGCACCTCGCTGCGATCTGCGTCTGGGAAGGCTGGGTCGACAACTATCGCGATTCGGCGCGCCACGGCGGCATCATCTGCGTGTTCCGCAAGAACTGGCAGGACATGCAGGTCAAGACCGTGCAGCACGGCGTCGGCGAACGCGGCGCGCGCAGCAAGCTGACCGGCGAACTGGTTTGCGGCCCGGAAACATTGAGCGAAGAAGAACTCGTCAAGAACCGCGAGAACATGTGGGGTGAATACCTCGCGGGGCCGCGCGACAGCGAGTACTACCGTGACCGCACCGGCGGCCTGTCGAAGGTCAAGGTGCCGCTGCTGTCGACCGCCAACTGGGGCGGCCAGGGCCTGCACACGCGCGGCAATTTCGAAGGCTTCGTGCGCGCAGCCTCCAACCAGAAATGGCTCGAAGTGCACGGCGGCTCGCACTGGGCGCCGTTCTACACCGACTACGGCGTCGGCCTGCAGAAGAAGTTCTTCAATTATTTCCTCAAGGGCGAACAGAACGGCTGGGACAAACAGCCCAAGGTTCAGCTCAACGTGCGCCACCCCGGCGAGAAGTTCGTCATTCGTCATGAAAACGAATGGCCGCTGGCACGCACCAAGTGGACCAACTTCTATCTCGACACCGACGGCATGAAGCTCTCGCCGACCCCGCCTGCCACCGAGCAGACCATGACCTACGACGCGATGGGCGACGGTCTCGTCTTCTCGACCGGCCCGCTGGCGCAGGAAACCGAAATCACCGGCCCGTCGGCATTGAAGGTGTTCATCTCGAACTCGACGACCAACACCGACATCTTCGCCGTCATCACGGTCTACGATCCGCAGGGCAAAGAGGTGGTCTTCAAAGGCGCGCTCGATCCGCACACGCCGATCGCCCAGGGCTGGCTGCGCGCTTCGCACCGCAAGCTCGATCCGAAACTGACGCTGCCCTACCGGCCCTACCACACGCACGACGAAGACCAGCCGCTCAAACCCGGCGAAGTCTATGAGCTCGACGTCGAAATCTGGCCGACCTGCATCGTCGTGCCGAAGGGCTACACGGTGAAGCTGCTGTTGCGCGGCAAGGACTATGTCTACGACGGCGAGATCGCCACGCTGTCAAACATGAAGAACCCGATGCGCGGCTGCGGCCCCTTCGAACACGACGACGAGACCGACCGTCCGCCGGCGATCTTCGGCGGCAAGGTCACTTTGCACACCGGGCCGAAACATCAGTCGGCGGTGTTGTTGCCGATCATTCCGTCGAAATAAGCACTGCCGCACAAACAACAATCCGTCGTTCCCGCGCAAGCGGGAACGCGGGTTGAATCAAAAATCCGCGTGCCCGCTTGCGCGGGCATGACGGCCAATCAGAATTTTCAGGAGGAAGCATGTCCGCCACCCCCGACTACGCCAAAAAAGTCTCGCAACCGAAAGACTACAAACTGATCGTCGAAAAAGACGTGAAGATCCCGCTGCGCGACGGCGGCTTTCTCTACGGCGACATCTACCGCCCCGACTGCGCCGAAAAGGTGCCGGTGATCATGAACATCGGCCCCTACCAGAAAGACAAGGTCTGGACGCCGCCGGCCGATGTCGAGGAAGCACCCAACCAGTACATGAATTGGGAAACGGCCAATCCGCTGTGGTGGTGTCCGCGCGGTTACGGCCTGCTGCGCGTCGATACGCGCGGCTCGGGCAAATCGCCGGGCAAATCGGAGCCGAGTTCGATGCAGGAAGCCATCGACTCCTACGATTGCATCGAATGGGTGGCAAAGCTGCCGTGGTCGTCGGGCAAGGTCGGCACGCTGGGCATTTCGTACCACGCCGCATTCCAGTGGAAAGTCGCCGGCCTCAATCCGCCGTCGCTGAAAGCCATCATGCCGTGGGAAGGCCGCGCCGATCAGTATCGCGACCAGGCCTATCACGGCGGCATCTTTGCGATGGGCTTTCTCGCCGCCTGGCACAACGCGCAGACCGCCCACCACCTGCTCGGCCGCCCGCGCCAGTACAACCCGGACGCCTTCCAGAACGATCTGCTCTGGACCTACATGCGCAACGATCTTGATTCCGAATTCTGGCGCGCCAAGAGCGCCAAGTGGGACAAGATCACGGTGCCGGTTTACAGCGTCGGCAACTGGGGCGGCTACGCCATGCACCTGCGCGGCAACACCGAGGGTTATATGAACGCCGCCTCGAAGCACAAGAAGCTGCGCATCCACAACGGCTCGCATTTCCATCCCTTCCACGCCGAAGAAGGCCGCATGGACCAGCTGCGCTGGTTCGATCACTGGCTGAAGGACAACGACACCGGGCTCATGGATGAACCGCCGGTCAAACTCGAAATCCGCACCGGTGGCCAGGTCAAGGGCCGCTACCCGTACCGCTTCGAAAATGAATGGCCGATCGCGCGCACGCAGTGGACCAAGTTCTATCTGAAGATCGACCGCGAGCCGCTGCCTGATCCGGACGGCGTCGAGGGTGAACTGGTCAAAGCGCCGCTCGCCAAAACCACGACGGCGTCCTATTCGGCAACCAGCGGCCACGGCCACAACCCGGCCGGCGGCATCACCTTCGAAACGCCGGTGCTCACCGAAGACACCGAAGTCACCGGCCCGATCGTGCTCAACATCTGGGTCTCGAGCACCTCGGAAGACTGCGACATCTACGCCACCATCCGCAACATCGGGCCCGACGGCAAGGACGTGCTCGAAGCCGGCCAGCGCGGCGAGCCGCAACCCGGCGTCACCAAGGGCTGGCTGCGCGCCTCGCACCGCAAGCTTGATGCGGAAAAATCGCTGCCCTACCGCCCCTACCATGCGCACAACGAGCGCCAGTGGCTGAAGCCGGGTGAAGTGGTCGAGTGCCGCGTCGAAGTCTGGCCGACCTCGATGGTCTTCAAAAAAGGCCACAAGATCCGCCTCGACGTCGGCCCGCGCGACGGCGTCGGTTCGGCGCACTTCACGCACTACAGCGCCGACTACAATATCGGTGCCACCAACACGGTGTATTCGGGCGGCGACAAGGAAACGTACTTGCTGCTGCCGATCATTCCGGCGAAGTAAGGCAACGGCGGCGCGCCGCCGCAGTAACAGGCATTGTTTGCAGCAGATCCACTGCACGCGAGGGATCATATGCAGCACCGATGGTGCAATCATCCGATGCAATGGCGGCGGCAGTTCATCGCCGCCGCGCTGTTGCTGCTGCCGGTAATGGCGGTGCAGGCGCAGCCCGGCGTCTGGCCGCAGAAACCGGTGCGTCTGGTCGTCTCGAGTTCAGCCGGCGGCCCGTATGACGACGTCGCGCGCGCGCTGGGCCCGCGGCTGACGGAAATCTGGGGCCAGACGGTCGTCGTCGAAAACCGCGCCGGCGCCGGCGGCACCATCGGCGCCGCCTACGTCGCCAAGGCGGCGCCCGACGGCTACACCATGATGCTCGGCAACGCCGGGCCGATGGCCATCAATCCGCTGCTGCAGAAAAAACTGCCCTACGACACCCAGCGCGATTTCACGCCGATCACCCTCATCATGTCGGCGCCGATGGTGCTGGTTGTGCATCCGTCGATGCCGGTGAAGACCGTGCGTGAACTGGTGGCACTGGTCAGCTCGCGGCCCGGCCGCATCAATTACGCCTCGGCCGGCGTCGGCAACCTGCAGCATCTCTCCATGGAACTGCTGATGTCGATGGCGCGCGGCAAGATGAATCACGTGCCGTACAAGGGCGCGGCGCCGGCGCTGGTCGATCTGATTGCCGGTCAGGTCGATCTGATGTTCGCCAACATCGTCGGCGCGCTGCCGCACATCAAGGGTGAACGCCTGCGCCCGGTCGCCGTTTCATCGGCCACCCGTTCGTCGCTGCTGCCGGCGGTGCCCGCGGTGGCCGACAGCTATCCGCAGTTCGACGTCACGGCGTGGATGGGGCTTTTCATGCCGGCCGGCACGCCGCGCGAACTGGCCGCCAAAATCGGCGCCGATTTCATTCAGGTGGTGAAACGCGCCGACATGCGCGAGCGGCTCGCCGGCCAGGGCGCGGAAGCAATCGCCGGCCCGCCGGAGCAACTGGCTGATCTGATGCGCCGCGAATCGGCAGTCTATGCAAAAGTCATCCGCGACATCGGCCTGATGCCCGAATGACCCGGAACCGCGCCGCGCATTGCCAGAGCCCCGACGAGCGTGCAGAATCCACCGCCAACCGCATTGTCAGCCCCGGTTCATCCGTTTGCCGAAAATAATTCGAGGAGATTCCCCATGACCGCACGCCGCACCTTTCTGCAAGCCGCTGCAGCAACAACCCTGCTCGCCAACCTGCCGTTCGCCGCATTCGCGCAAAGCGCCGGCACGAAATACAAAATCGGTGTCATCGGCTCGGGCAAGGTCGGCGGCGCCATCGGCGGCGCGTGGGTCAAGGCCGGCCATGAAGTGATGTTTTCCTCGCTCGATCTTGAGGCCGACAAAAAACTCGCCGCCAGCCTCGGCGGCAAGGCCAGCGCGGGCACGACGCGCGAAGCGGCGACCTTCGGCACGGTACTGCTGCTGTCAGTGCCCTATGCGGCAGTGCCGGGAATCGCCAAGGAAGTCGGCGGCCTCTTCAAAGGCAAGATCGTCGTCGACACCTCCAACCCGATCGTTGCGCGCGACGGTGAAGTCGGCGCAGCCGCGCGCGAAAAGGGCGCAGGACTCGCGACCTCGGAATACTTTCCCGGCGCGCGCATCGTGCGCGCCTTCAACGCGATTGGCTTCGCCAAGATGGCGGTTGCCGCATCGAGCAGCGTGCGCGTCGGCATGCCGATCGCCGGCGACGATGCGAACGCCATCGAAATTGCTTCGGGCCTGGTGCGCGACGTCGGCTACGAGCCGGTACTGGTCGGCACGCTGGCGGCCATGGGCAAGTATCTGATCCCCGGCACGCCTCTTGGGGGCGAACACGCGCCCGATGAAATCCGCAAGATCGCGGCAACGCTGAAGTAACCGCGGTCTCGCGATCGGCCAGCGGTGGCGCTGCGCGTCTGCCTCTATGTCGTTGCGGCGCTGCTGCTCGGCGCGCATTTTCTGCGCGAAGCCAATCTCATCGCAGTCGCGCTCTGCAGTGCCGCGCCGCTGTTGTTCCTGTGGCGCCGGCGCTGGGTGCCGATCGCATTGCAGGCCTTCGCCTACCTCGCCGGCGGTATCTGGATCGTGACCGCGCTGCACCTGATCAACCAGCGCCAGCTCGAAGGCCGCAGTTGGACCGCGGCGGCGGCCATTCTCGGCACCGTCGCGCTGCTCACCATACTGGCGGGGCTGCTGCTCAATGCCCGCGCGGTCCGCGAGCGCTATGCACGCTAAGGCGCGGGGGTAACCGGTTTCGCGGGTTTTTCGGGCAACAGCGGCACCGGCCTTTTGCCATCAAGCAAGTGTGCAATGCCGAGAATCGGATGGCGCAGCAGCATGCGCGGACCGGCCCAGCGCATCACAACACGGACCTGTTCGCGCATCTGCGCGGTGTAACAATGCACCGCACAGTTGGCACAGGTCGGCTTGGCATCGCCGAACACGCAGCGTTCGAGGCGCCGCCCGGCGTAGTCCATCAGCGCGTCGCACTCAGAGCACAAGGCCGCGCCATCGTTATGCGCGTGGCCGCGGCAATACATCTCTACCATCGCGCGCATGGTTGCAAGCTCGCGCTCGCGCCGCACAAAGCGCTTGTCGTGGGCAAATGGAATATAGCGAATGGTCATGGCGCAGCGACGGCCGGCAAAATGAATCGATCAGCGGGACTTTGTTCAGGCACGCCGGCAAATTATCATGCGCCATGTGCCGTTTATTTGATGCCGGTCAAATCCGGATGAACTGATGCCGACACCGGGATACCGAATCCGCAGCGCGACCGCGGGCTGCTTCCTGCGCCGCTGTCACGAATGCAATGCCCCGGTCGGCAACAAGGACTTGTTCTGCCCGCGCTGCGGCGCCAAACTGCGGCGCGAAAAAATCGCGCCCGCTTCGTTGTTTATTGCTCGGCTCTGATGCCGGCGGCCTTGATCAGCTTACCGGTGTTTTCGTAGTCGTCGCGCACCCGTGCGGCGAACTGCTCCACCGTGTTTGGCACGAAATCGACGCCCTTGCTTGCCCACAGTTCGCGCATCTCCGGCGTCTGCAGAATTTCATTGACCATGGCATTGACGCGGTTGACGATTTCACGCGGCGTGCCGATCGGCGCGAAGAACCCTTCCCAGCCGGTAATTTCATAACCGGGCAATGCCGATTCGGCGACCGTCGGCACCTCGGGAAACAAGGGATTGCGCTTGAGCCCGGTGGTGCCGACGGCGCGCAGGCGCCCGCTCTTGATATGCGTCATCACCGCCGGAATGCCGACGAACATGACATCGGCGCGCCCCGCCATCAGATCGACGATGGCCTGCGGACTGCCCTTGTAGGACACATGCAGCATATCGACGTTGCCGCGCAGCTTGAACAGTTCGCCGGCGAGATGGAAGTTGCTGCCGACACCCGAGGAAACAAAGGTCAGCGCACCCGGCCGCGCCTTGGCCACGGCCAGCAGCTCCTTTGCGTTTTTCGCCGGCACCGAAGGATGCACGACCACCACAAAGTTATAGACGTCAGCCTGCACGATCGGCGTCAACACCGTCTGCGGGTTATACGGCGGACGCGCGTTGAGATACGACGTGATGATGAGAAACGAACCCGGCGTCAGCAACAGCGTATAACCGTCGGGCGCCGACTTGGCGACGAGATCGTTGGCGAGCAGGCCGGCCGCACCGGGACGGTTGTCGATGATGACCTGCTGCTTGAGCATTTCGCTCATGCGCTGGACAATCGGGCGGCCGGTGACGTCGGCGCCGCCGCCGGCCACCGAACCGGTGACAACGCGCACGACCTTCGACGGCCACGCCTGCGCCCACGCATCGGTCACGCAGGCGACGCCGAGCAGGGCCAGAACGGCAATTCGGTTCATATTCAGTTTTCCTGTTTCACTCGGGCTTGATCCCCGCGCTGCGGATCAATGCGCCGTATTTTTCGTAATCGCTTTTCACCAGCGCGGCAAACGCCTCGGGGCTGCCGCTGACAATGCCCATGCCCTGCGAGATCCAGAGCTCTTTGATCTCGACCGTCCCCAATATGCGCGCAATCGCCGCATTCAGTTGCGTGACCACGGCATTCGGCGTGTTGGCCGGCGCAAACAGACCATGCCAGCCGCCGATCTCGTATTTCGGCAAGCCGGCTTCTGCCATCGTCGGCACTTCGGGCAGCAGCGGATCGCGCGCAAGCCCGGTCACGGCGATCGCGCGCAGACGACCGGCGCGAATCTGCGGCTGCACGACCGCCAGCGAATAAAACATCAGATCGATGCGGCCGCCGAGCATGTCGGTGATGACCGCAGGCCCGCCCTTGTAGGGCACATGCACCAGATTGATTTTCGCCATC
>CAZVDN010000079.1:0-11779 GCA_964625665.1 uncultured Streptomyces sp.
TCGTTCAGCCCCACATGGTGAAAATCGGCGGGACTCGATTGCGCGCCGAACATCATCTGCATGACGCGTGTGCGCTGTTGCGTGCTGAGTTCGGGGTCGAGATAGAGGCGGCACAGCGTTTCGAGATCGGGCACGCTGACGCGCAACAGGCCGTCGGGCACCAGCACGCGGTTGAATTCGCGCAGCGCCGCCGGCAGTTCCTTGTGGTAACCGAGATGTTCGAGCACGTGCGAGGCGTAGATTTCCAGCACGCTGCCGTCGGCAAAACGCGAGAGGTCGGCGCAGTGACCGACGAAATCGACGTGCGGGCCCGGCTCGATATTGAAGATTTTCCAGTCGGGATGCGGTTGCTGGCCGCCGATGTGCAAACGCAGCGACGGCGCGCCGGCACGCGCCGCCGGTTTGGCGGCGAACAATCGCTTGATCAGTGAGGCAAGCACAGGAAGTCTTGTCCGGCGGTACGGATCACCAAGGCGCAGATCCGGATGGTTTCGCAGCCCGCAGTTTGCCTGTAAAGTTCCCGCTCTGCCAATTCATGCGGCGGCCTTGGAGGGAACGCGGATGCGAAAACTGCTGTGCATGCTGATGCGCGCGGGCCCGGCGGCTTGTCTGCTGGCATCGGTGTCGGTGGCGGCAGCCGATTATCCCGCGCGGCCGATCCGTCTGGTCGTGTCATCAGCGCCGGGCGGTGCGGCCGACCTGATTGCGCGCCCGGTCGCCTCGCAGATGGAAAAACAGTTCGGTTATACGATCGTCGTCGATAACCGCGCCGGCGCCAACGGCATCATCGGTACCGACATCGTGGCCAAGGCGGCGCCCGACGGCTACACCTTTCTCGTCAACACGGTCGCCGTTACCATCAACCCGAGCGTTTACCGCAAGCTGCCCTACGACACCGGGCGCGACATACTGCCGGTGACCAATCTCGCGCTCGGCAGCGGTTACATCCTGATCGTTAACCCCTCGCTCGCCGCGAACAGCGTGCCGGAGTTGATCGCGCTGGCGCGCAAGGGCGACAGCCGGCTGGGTTACGGCACGCCGGGTTTCGGCAACGGACAGCACCTCGCCGGCGAATTGTTCAATCTGCGCGCGGGCGTGCAACTGCTGCATGTGCCCTACAAGGGCGTGGCGCCGGCGATGAATGCGCTGCTTGGCGGCGAAGTGCAGGTCGGCTTCATTCCGCCAATCGTCGCCACCCAGCACATCAAGGCGGGCAAGGTGAAGGCGCTCGGTTTCACCGGCACGGCACGCCTGCCTGCACTGCCCGAGGTGCCGACCATTGCTGAGGCCGGTGTGCCCGGGTTCCGCTTCGTCGGCAACTGGGACGGCTGGTTCGCGCCGGCCGGCACGCCGCCGGCGATCATCGTTCGCAGCTACCGTTCGATCCGCGAGGTGCTGCAGGTGCCGCGCATTCGCGATGCGATCGTTGCCGCCGGTTACGATCCGGTGGCCGATACGCCGGCTGACTTCGGCAAATTCGTGCAGGCGGAAATCCGCAAATACGCCGAAATCGTGCGCGCGGCGAAGATTCAGCCTGAATAGCGCGTCGAGGTGGTGAAGCCGGCCATTACTCCGCGCGAATGCCCGCGTCCTTGATCACTTTGGACAGCCGCGCGATGTCGGCGCGGATTTCCGTCGCGAATTCCGCGGGCGAGGTGCCGACGGTTTCGACACCGGCGCCGAACAGTTTGTCGCGTATGTCCGCAGTGTGCAGAAAGCGCGCCGCATCGCGTTGCAGGCGTTCGACAATGGCCGCGGGTGTTTTGGCCGGTGCATAAAGGCCGTACATGGTGACGGCGTCATAGCCGGCAACGCCCGCGGCGGCAATGGTCGGCAGGCCCGGCGCGAGCGGCGACGGTTGCGGCGAAGTCACGGCCAGCGCGCGCAGGCGGCCCGATTTCACGTGCGGCGCGATCGAACCGGTGGTGGCGAACATCAGTTGCACCTGGCCGCCGATCAGATCGTTGACAGCGAAACCGCTGCCTTTGTAACCGACGCGCGCGATGTTGACGCCGGCCAGTGCCTTGAACAGTTCCGCGGCGAGATGATTGGTCGAACCGACGGTGCCCGAGGCGTAGTTTAGCGCGCCCGGATTGGTCTTGGCATAGGCGACCAGCTCGCGCACCGAGTTGACCGGCACCGACGGGTGGGTGACCAGAATGTTCGGCGAGCGCGTGGCCAGTGTCACCGGAATGAAATCGCGCAGCACGTCGTAGAACATCGGCTGCAGCAGCGGCAGCGTCCACAGCGAATTGTTATATGAGAGCAGCGTATAGCCGTCAGGCGCCGCCCGCGTCATGATCTGTGCCGCAGTGATGGTGCCGGCACGATTGTCGACGATGACCTGCTGGCCGAGGCTTTGTGTCAGGCCCTGCGCGACGACGCGCGCGGTGAAGTCGCTGCCGCCGCCGGGTTCCGAGGTGACGATGCGCACGGGCCGGTTCGGCCAGGCCTCGGCGGCCATGGCATATCCCGTGCATAGCGCGATGCAGGCGAGGGCGGCGGTCAGGCGGTACATGGGCGGTCCAGAGTCGTTGCAGGCATTTTTTTTGTCCGGCGGTGCGGTTGTGCGCGACGTGATGCAAAAAGCATTACCATTTAGCCCGTCTTCCAGCGCGCGCGAACTCAAACCATATCATGACACGCGTATTCGTTTTCGCTGTTCTTGCAGCCTGTTCTGCTGCCTGTTGCGGTGCCGAACCATTCCCGGCGCGGCCGATCCGTTTGATCACGCCGCAGTCGGCGGGTGCATCAATGGACATTCTGGTGCGCATCCTCACGCCGAAGTTGACGGACCTGCTCGGCCAGGCCGTGGTGGTGGACAATCGCGGCGGTGCCGGCGGCGTGATCGGCGTCGAAACCGGCGCGCGTGCTGCGCCCGACGGCCATACGCTGGTGGTGGGTGCGGCGGCGAGCATGCTGATCGCACGGTTCACCAACCGCAACCTGCCCTATGACCCGCTTAAGGATTTCGAGGCGGTGTCGATGATCGTCAATGCCGATGCGGTGATGGTCGTGCATCCGGGCGTGGCGGCGAAGACCGTGCAGGAATTCATCGTGCTGGCCAAGGCGCAACCGGGCAAGCTCAACATGGCATCGGCCGGCGTCGGTTCGTCGAGCCATCTTGCCGGGGTACTTTTTACTTCGCTGACCGGCATTGAAACCGTGCATGTGCCCTACAAGGGCGGTGGTCCGGTGGCGGCGGCGATCATCGCCGGAGAAACGCACTGGACGATCGTGCCGGCCGCCGCGGTGGTTGCCCAGGTCAAGGCCGGGCGCCTGCGCGCACTCGGCGTTTCAACCGCGAAACGTTCGCCGGTGTTGCCCGAGCTGCCGACCATCGCCGAGGCCGGCGTGCCGGGCTATGAATACAACGCATGGAACGGCGTGTTTGCGCCGAAAGGCACCCCGCGTGCCATCGTGCGCGCCCTGCACACTGCATTTCAGAAGGCGCTCGCCGGTGATGATGTCAAAAAGCAATACGCCGATCAGGGCCTGACGCCGCAGGGCAGCGACAGCCCGGAACAGTTCGCCGCCTTCATGCGCACCGATTACGAACGCATTGCGCGGCTGGTAAAGGTCGCCGGCATCAAACCCGAATAACATTGATTACAGCTCACCACGGAAAGAAGCCCATGAAACACGCCAACCCCGAGCGCAGCGGACAACTCGCTGCCAATGTCGCCATCGCGCTGCGATTCAAAAAATCGCAGGGCACGCCGGCGATGCCGCAGGTCGAGAAAGAAGTGCTGGCCGCCAACTATGACCGCGCGCGCGGCGGCAACTTCCATCTCGCCAGCAATGCGCGCGACCAGGGCTGGGCGCATCCGGGCATGTATCTGCGCGATGCTTTTCCCGATCGCGTCGATGTGATGGAGCAGGTGATTGCCGACGGCGACCGCGTCGGCCTGCTGTTTCGCGTGACCGGCACGCACACCGGCGCGTTTTTCGGCATTGCGCCGACCGGCAGGCGTATCGACGTGTATGAGATTGCCTGGCTGGTGATCAAGGACGGTCAGATGGTCGAAGGCTGGTTCATGATGGACGAGATCGCGCTGTTAAAACAGCTGGGTGTGAAATTGCCGGCGCGCGCCGACGGCAAAATCATCGCGCCGCCGGTGGCGGCGGGCGGCGACGACATCGCGACGGCGGTCAAAAATCTGTCGGCGCAATCGTCCCCGCTGGCGCAAAACAAGATCGTCCTCGCGCAATCGCGCGGCGAGCACCATGGCGGTGTGCGTGCGCCGGGGCACAGCACGCTGCGCAACGGTTTTCATCATCTGCGTGCCTACAGCAAGGCGCAGGGCCACGGCGTATTTGACGTCGATCAGGCGGTGCACGGTCGCGTTGATCGCGTTGAAGCAATGATGGCCGAGGGCGATATGGTATGGATGCGGTTTAACACAGGCGGCACCCATGCAGGCAGCCATGCCGGTATTGCGCCGACCGGCCAACGCGTCGGTATACCGGTGGCGATGCTGGCGCGTTTTGATAAAGGTGTATGGGTGGAGAGCTGGACCTTCGCCGACGAGATGGGATTCCTGCTGCAGATCGGGCAGCCCAACCTGCTGTTGCCCTGACCGGGCGGTCGAACCCGCCGTCCGTGACGCCCGGCCTAGTTGCAGGGTCCCGGCGCGTGCCGGAATCCCCCTTTGCGGTGGCGGCGGTTTAGAATCAGGGACTTGTGCTGCGCGGAACCGTCGCGCGGCGGCGCAAAAACGCGCGTGAACTGGCGAAACACTTTCATGAACATGAACCGAATACTGGCGCTGTGCATTGCGCTTGCAGCGATGGCGCCTGTTCTGGCGGCGGCGCAGGGCGCCTATCCGTCGCGGCCGATCCGCATCATTTCGATTTTTCCGCCCGGCGGCGGCAACGACGGCATTTGCCGCGCGGTGGCGCAGAAAATGACCGAGACGATGAAGCAGCAGATCATCGTCGAAAACCGCCCGGGTGCGAACGGCATCATCGGCACCGAAGCGGTGGCACGTGCCGCGCCCGACGGCTACACCATCACCCTGATTCCCAGCGGCCACGCGGTCAACGCCAGCCTTTATAAAAAACTGCCGTTCGATTCGATCAAAGACTTCACCCCGCTGTCGTTGGCCGGTTCGAGCCCGATGGTGCTGGCACTGCATCCGTCGATACCGGCGAAGAACGTGCGCGAGCTGATTGCGATTGCGAAAACGCGGCCGGGCCAACTGACCTATGTGTCGGCGGGCATCGGCGCCTCGGGCCATCTCGCCGGCGCGTTGTTCGAAACGATGACCAACACGAAGATGGTGCACATCCCCTACAAGGGCATGTCGCTGGCGGTGTCCGATCTGATCGGCGGCCAGGTCTCGATGAGTTTCGGCACCAGTCTGTCGATGGTGCCGCATGTGCGCACCGGGCGCCTGCGCGCGCTCGCCACCACCGGCGCGCAGCGTTCACCGGCATTGCCTGACCTGCCGACGGTCGCCGAGGCGGGCGTGCCGGGCTACGAAGCGAGTTTGTGGTACGGCTTTGTCGGGCCGGCAAGACTGCCGGCGGAAATCGCGCAACGTCTCAATGCGGAAATCGTTGCCGCGATCAATGCGCCCGATGTGCGCGAGCGCCTGAACAATCAGGGCGTCGACGCGCGGGCGAGCACGGCCGATGAATTCGGCCGTCTCATGGTGAACGATCTCGAACGCTGGGCCGAGGTCATCCGGCGTGCCGGCGTCAAGGCCGAGTAACGCAGGCCGCAACCCTGATGACGATCGACCAACTGGCGCGGCCGCGCGAGGGCGTCAACATCCCGCGTTTCTGGATTGCGATCGGCCTGTCGATCCTGATTCATGCTGCGGCCTTTTATCAGGCCAAGGTTAATTTGCGTCATCTGACGCTCGATGAACCCGAACAGGGCAAGAACAGCGGATCGCTGGCGGTGCGTCTGGCCCCGCCGCCGGGCGCGCAGGCGGTGTTGCCGGAACCGCCGCCCGCCGCCGTGCCGCGTGTGATCGAGCGACCGCAACGGCCGTCGCGCGCCACGGCACCACCGGTGCTGGCGATCAACAAACCGCCGGTGGCGCCGACACCGACGCCCCCACCCGTACCGGCGCCGCCGTTGGAAACGGCGCCGCCGCCGAGGCCGCAGGCCGAAGACTTTTCGGCGCTCGTCGAAGCGCGTCGCCGCGCGCGCGAAGCGCAGGCGCCGCAGCCGCCGTCGCCGGGCATGATTGCGTCGGCCCCGGCGGAAACCGAAGCCGAGCGCGCGCGGCGCATTACCGCGGCGAACCTGCAGCCGAAGCAGCAGGTGTTCGGTTACGACCCGGCGGCCGGCGGCGGCGTGTTTCAGATCCGCCGCATGAGCATCAACGATGCCGAGTTCGCGTTCTTCGGCTGGAACCGCGAAATCCGCCGCAAGACTATGCAGATCATCGAGGTCAGCAAGGGCAACAACGCGGACATCCGCATTGCCATGGTGCGCAAGATGATTTCAATGATCCGCGAAGAGGTGAAGGAAGATTTCAACTGGGAATCGAAAATGCTCGGCCGCAACATCCTGCTGTCGGCGCGCCTGCGGGACAACGCCTATCTCGAGGACTTCATGATGCGCGAGTTTTTCCCGGATTCAGCGGTCACGCGCTGAAATGACAACCTGAAATGAAAATGGCGGCACGCAAACCCGTGCCGCCATCCTGTTGTGCCTGCGGCCGGCTGTTTGCTATTGGGCTTTGGCGTACTTGCCGGTCAGCTGCGGGGTCGTGCCCTTCAGGCCTTTTTGTTCGCGCTCCAGGCGGGTTTCGCGCGACCAAGTGCGTTTCAGGTCGTCGCGCACCTTGATGGTCAGCTTGCCCATGCCCTCGCATTCGAGGTCGACGGTATCGCCGTCCATGAAGGCCGACAGGCCGCGGTGGTTGGTGCCGGTGGCGAGAATGTCGCCAGGTTCGAGGTCGTGAATCTGCGACATCCACTCGATGCAGCGCGGGATCTTGTGCGCCATGTCCGAGGTGTTGTAATTCTGCTTGAGCGTGCCGTTGACCCAGAGTTTGACCTGGATGTTGTGCGGGTCCTTGACCTCGTCGGCGGTAACCAGGTACGGCCCGATCGGCGCGAAGGTCTGGCGCGATTTCATCTGGTAGAAGCTGTTGCCCTCAGGGATGACGCCGCGCGCAGAACCGTCGATGAAATTCAGATAACCGAAAACGTAATCCATCGCCTTCGACGCCGGCACGTTGCTGCAGGCCTTGCCGATGACCAGCGCGAGTTCCGCTTCGCCTTCGAAAATGGTCGAAGGGATATCGGGCAGGACCATGGTCTCGCCGTGCGCAATCAGGCAGCTCGGCGATTTGTGAAAGGCGTTGATCGGCGCCGGCGCCGCGCGCGTGCCGTCTTCCATGTAGTTCACCGCCATGCATTCGATATTGACCGGTTTCGGCAGGGGCGGACGCAGTTTGACCTGCGCCACCGGCAGGCCGCTGCCGGCGGCCACTGCGGCGTCGATGCGCGCGCGCACGTCGGCGAAACGCTCGATCATGCGGTTCATCAGGTCGCCCGGGCCGTTGTGCGGAATGTTCTGAATCACCGCGGTGATATCCACCACGTTGGCGCCCTTGAGCACGCCGATGCGATAGTCGTTGAAGCAGAGCAGTTTCATGGTTTCCCCTCGTCCAGACAGATGGTGCACGAATTGTTATGGTCACCGGCAGTGTGCGTGCGGATTGGCGCTGCCGGCGCAGGGCATGGCGCGTGTGCCGCGCGCAGGCCCCGATATTGTCAGGCATATTATTCCAACGGGTTGAACATGGCAAACTCGCGGCAAACTATCACTTTGTCCGCAACCCGGCGTATGATTCCGGAAAAGCGCGGCGGCTGCCGACCGCGCGATCCGGGGCCCAATGCCCGCCATGCGAGGAGAACACCGTGAACCAGAAGTCGACCGGAAAATTTTCCGCCAAACGCCGCCAGCTGATGATGGCCGGCGCCGTGATTTCAGTCCTGCCGGCCGGCGCGCTGGCCGCCAGCTGTGGCGGCGGCATCGTCGCCGCCAGCGAAAATCCGTTTGCTGCCGGCAGTGCCGGACAGAAACTCGTGTTGTCGGGCCGCATCCTCGGCGTCGATTGCCAGCCGCTTGCCGGCGCCATCATCGAGGCCTGGCATGGCGCAACGGCACCGGTCAGCACCACGACCGATGCCGATGGCCGCTTTGTATTGGTGACTGCAGTGCCTGCCGCGGATGGCGCGCAGCCGAAGTTGTCCTACCTTGTCACGCATCCGGCGCACGATGCGCGTGTGCACGAACTCAACTTCACGCGCGCGTCGAACGGCAGCGCGCAGGGTGTGGCACAGATCGAACGCGATGCCGCCGGCGTCTGGCGCGCCGCGTTCGGCATGACGCTCGCCTAGAGTTTCCTCGCGCTTTCGGCGCCTGCGCTGCGCAATGCCGCGCGCATGGCACCGATCACCGCGTTTTCATACGCCCGCAGAAATTCCACGCTGCGCACATCCTCGATGCGCTGCTGTTTCTGCACACTGGCAGCCGTCGGCTGCCCGGCATCGATCTTTCTGAAAAAGGCGATGGTGCGCGCCAGATCGCGGCCGTTGGCGGCAAACGCTTCCTCAAGCTGCGGGTAGTAACGGCTGTAGGTCATGTTGCTGGCGAGACTGACGTTGTTCAGCGTGCCGGCAGCGAAGCCGAGCGGCCGTTCTGACGCTGCATAAATCGCCTGGCGCTCCAGCAGCAGGGCTTCGGCGGAAAGTTCGCCGCGCTGATGTCGCGCATAGAGCGCTTCTATTTTTCGGTAGACGTCGATGGTGGCAAGCGACATGGCCGCCTGTGATTCGGCGTAACGCACAATCGAGCGTTGTTCGCGCGAGCCCGCTGAATATTTGGCGCGGGCGAATGCGATCATCGCCTGATGCGTGAGAAAGTCGCACACCGTCTCTTCCACGCCGTAGGGCAGTTCGAACTGGTCGTGGCAGTCCTCGTGAATCACGAGGTAGACGAAGCGGTCGAGTTTGCCGGCGAGCATGGCAGCGGTCACCGGTGTGGCGGACTCGCCTTTCGCCTCAAGATGGCGGAAAAAGATGTCGTTGTCGGCGGCACGCGTCCGGCAATCGGCTTCGTTGTCGGCATCGCTCCAGACAATGGCCCGGTCTTCGTAGGACCATGGCAGCACCAGCCGCGGCGCGTGGCCGCAAAACGGAAACGATGCCTGGTCTTTTGCGGTATCGCTGAAGTTGGCGGTGGTGCGAAAGCCGATGCTGCGTTCGAATTCACGCAGTTCGGCCAGCAAGCCGGACCATTCCGCGGTCACCGCGGGCGCAGTCGGTGAGATGAGTTCGCCCAGCGGGCCGCAGGCGGCCAGCGCGATCACGAGCAGCAGCACAGCGGCGCAGCGCAGGCGGGTTTGTCTTGTTTTCGGTGCCAAAGGTGCAGTCATTAACAGGGTTCCTGACGAATCAGGCAGACCGTAGCATAATAACGCCGTGCAAATGCGGTCATGACCGCAGGCCACGGCCCGCAGGAGGCGGGTTCCGATCCACCCAGGTTTTCAAAAGAAATCCCGAAATGATTGAAGTGAACGAGCAGGTCTACGCGCCGGCCGCGCCGCAGACCGTGTGGGAACTGCTGTCGCATCCCGAAGCGGTGGTCGAATGCGTGCCCGGCGCCTCGCTGGGCGAACACCATGAGGACGGCACTTTCGATGCCGGCATCGTCGTCAAGTTCGGCCCGGCCAGGGTGACTTTCAAGGCGCGTGTCGGTCTTGAACTTGATGCGCCGACCATGACCGGCAATGTCAGTTCGCGCGGCAAGGACAACCAGGGCGGCACGCGCTTCAACGCGAAGATGACGTTCAAGGTGCTGCCGCAGGCCGAGCCGCGGGGTTCGACCATTGATCTGAAGGCCGAGGTCGAGATTTCCGGCCGCCTGTCGTCGGTGGTTGAAGCGGGCGCCGGCATGGTGGTCAAAAAAATGACCGCGGATTTTTCCGAGCGGCTGGCGGCGCGCTGCGCCGGTCTGAATGCCTGAACAACGATCTGAAACTGCAGCAATCGGTATGACAAAAACGGGAGGAGCACGATGAAGGTGTATCAACGCATGGCCCGCGCATTCAGGGCTGAAGGCATCACGCACACGTTCGGCATCATGGGCGACGGCAACATGTATTGGCTGAACGAAATGATAAAACTCGGTGCCACCGACGTCGAAGTGCGCCATGAGGGCGCCGGTCTCGGCATGGCAGACGGCTGGACACGCGCCACCCGGCAACCGGCCTGCGCCACGGCCACCTGCGGCCCCGGTGTATCGCAGCTGGCAACGGCGCTGATCACCGCTTCGCGCGCTTCGTCACCGGTGGTCGCCTTTGTCGGCGAGCACCCGACCAACGACGACGAATACAACCAGCGCATGGAGCAGGGGCCGTTTGCCGCCGCCTGCGAAACGCAATTCGTGCGCCTCGCTTCGGCGGAGACCGCCGACGAGGTGGTGCGCAAGGCGTTTTATCTCGCCAAGCTCAATTCCAAACCGGTGATGCTGAGCGCGCCGATGGACATCCAGCAGCAGGAATTCGAGGACGACGATCCCTATGTCACCTCGGCGACGCTGATGCCGTCGCTGCAGATGCGTCCCGATCCGGATGTGCTTGAGCGCGCCGCCGACCGCCTGTCGAAAGCCAAACATCCGATCATTCTGGTCGGGCGCGGCGCGATGTGGTCCGGTGCGGGCGATGCGATCAAGAAACTCGCCGAACGTTCGGGCGCGCTGATCATCACCACGCTGATGGCGAAAACCTGGCTGTCGGAAGACGACTTCCATCTCGGCGTCTCCGGCACCTACGCGACGAAAACCGCGATGGAACTCTGCGAGGAGGCCGACTGCGTGGTTGCCATCGGTGCCAGCCTCAACCGCTACACCACCGAGCACGGTTATCTCTACGCCAACGCCAAGTTCATTCACATCGATGCCAAGCAGCACGTCATGCTGCACGGCACGACGGCCGCCGACATTTACATGCAAGCGGATGCGAAGATCGGCACCGAGGCGCTCGAAGGCGTGCTGGCCAAACGCAATTTCAAACAGACCGGCTACCGCACCGGCGAAGTCCGCGAGCGTCTGGGCAATGCCTGGGAAGACCGTCACGAGTTCGAGATCGAGCCGAATACCGTTGATCCGCGCCAGACTGTGCTCGCACTCGACGAAGTGGTGCCCGACAGCGTCGGCCTCTTTACCGGCAGCGGCTGCACCGCCGGCTTCTCGAACATCATGTTCCGCCGCCGCCGTCCGGTGGTGATGCCCGGGCATTTCTACGGTTGTATCGGCCAGATGATGCCGGCGGCCATCGGTGCGGTGATGGCGCAGGGCAACAAGCCGGCCATGCTGGTTGACGGTGACGCCAGCATCCTCATGCACTTCAACGAATTCGACACCATGGTGCGCCACAAGGTGCCGCTGCTGATCGTCGTGCAGAACAACGAGATGCTCGGTGCCGAGTACTACAAACTCGACGCGCACAAGATGGACGCCATGACATCGACCATTCCGACGCCCGACATGGGCGCGGTGGCGCGCGGTTTCGGCGGCCGCGGCGTGATGGCGACCAGCATCGAGCAGGTGCGCAAGGCCGCCGCCGAATGGGCTGCCAATCCGGGGCCGATGGTGATCGACGTGCGCATCTCGCGCAGCGTGATTTCACTGCCGTATCGCCGCATTCATTACGGCATGGATGAATAATCCAGAACAGCCAAAACGGTGAAAATCAAAAGCGGGCGGAAGCCCGCTTTTTTTTGCGCAGGTGTTATTGAATGCGCACGT
>CAZVDN010000080.1:0-11739 GCA_964625665.1 uncultured Streptomyces sp.
AATGTGGCGAAGTACAAACATTTCGTCGTGCAGAAATTCTACGAAGGGTTGGTCGGCGAAGCGCGCGGCGTCTTCGAAATGACGCGCGTCGATGTCGACGCGTGGCTGAAGTCGGCGCTCAATCCGCTGAACCTGCAGATCAAGGAACACGAAGCGGTGCTGTCGAAGCGGCTGGAGAACTTCAAGAAGATCCGCGACAACATCGGTTCCGTCGAAGGCCGCATCAAACAACTCGAAGCGCAACGCGTGGTGCTCGAACAGCAGCGTGAAGTACTGGCCCGCATTCAGGCCAGCCTCGATGGCGACGATGCCATGCCCGTCGCCATGCCGGCAATGGCGCCGGCGCCCGCCACGCCGGAAAGAATGCCGGCGACCGCGCCGGTTTAAGCAGTCCGGCGCCTAGAGCGCTTCGCGCAGCCGCTCGCAGAGCGACTTGAGTATTTCGATCCGCGAAAAATACTTGTCGTTGGCCGGAATCAGGACCCACGGCGCATGCTCGTTGCTGGTGCGCTCGATCATGTCGCAGACCGCGCGTTCATAGTCGCCCCATTTCTTGCGGTTGCGCCAGTCTTCCTCGGTGATCTTGAAACTTTTGAACGGGGTTTTTTCCCGTTCGCGAAAACGCCGCAGTTGCTCTTCCTTGGTGATGGTCAGCCAGAACTTGACGACCACGGCGCCGGCTTCGGCCAGTTGCTCCTCGAAATCGTTGATCTCGTGATAGGCGCGCATCCAGTCGTCTTCGGAACAGAATTTTTCCACCCGCTCGACCAGCACGCGCCCGTACCAGGAGCGGTCGAAAATGGTCACGCGCCCGGTGCGCGGCAAGTTGCGCCAGAAACGCCACAGATAAGGCTGCGCGCGTTCCTCCTCGCTGGGCGCCGCCACCGGCGTGATCTGGTAGTGGCGCGCATCGAGCGCGCCGGTAATCCGGCGAATCGCACCGCCCTTGCCCGCAGCGTCGGCGCCTTCGAATACCACTACCAGTGACTTCTGCCGGAATTTTTTGTGCCGGCTGAGCCGATTGAGTTCGCCCTGATACTTTTCGAGCTTTTTGGCGTAATCCTTGTGCGCGAGCTTGTTGCTGTAATCCACACTGGACAGCAGCGTGCGGCCATCGACCGCAGGTTCCGGCAACGCCGCGGCACGGCTGGTGGCCAGGCGTTTGCCGGCGAGGCGTTTTTTCATCGCATCAAGCACCACCCTGCCGACCGTCAGGTAACGATAATTCGGATCGCTGCCCTCGACCACGATCCATGGCGCATATGCAGTGCTCGTCTCGCGCAGGGCACGCTCTGAAATTTTGCGGAAACGGTCATAGAGCTTGTAGCGCTGCCAGTCGGAATCGGTCGGCCGCCAGCGCCTGCAGCCGCTTCTTCTGCGCTTTTTTCGAAAGATGAAACCAGAATTTGAGCAGCAACACGCCCTCGTCGGCCAGCATGCGCTCGAAGTGCGCCACTTCTTCCATCGCCAGTTCCATCTGCGCGTCGCCGGTCTTGCCGAGCACCCGGTTGACGATCGGGTCGGTATGCCAGGCGCCGAAGAGGATGCCGATGCGGCCCTTGGGCGGCAGGGCACGCCAGTAGCGCCACATGCGCGGCCGTTCGCGCTCCTCGTCAGACATCTCGCCGAAGGCGTGCGTATGAATGTGGCGCGGGTCCATCCATTCGTTGAGGATGTTGACGGTCTCGCCCTTGCCGGCGCCATCGACGCCGCCGATGATGATGACCACGGGAAACGTCTTGTCGGCGAGCAGTTCGTACTGGGCCTTGAGCAGGGCCTCGCGCAGCTTCGGCACCGCCGCGGCATATTCGCTTTTGGCAATGCAATGTCCGAGTTCGGCCGATTCAAACATGCGCGTCTCCCGCCGCCGTGAAAGGCAGCCCTGCGGACATTCTCCCGGCAGTCGGGGCCGGGACCATTGATTTCAGTCAAATGACCGGCACCGTCCGGGGGATCACATCAGAACGATGTCAAACTGCTCCTGGCTGTACTGCGATTCGACCTGCAGCGACACCGGCTTGCCGATGAAATCGGAGAGCATGGCGAGGCTTTGCGATTCCTCGTCGAGGAACATGTCGATGACGACCTGCGAGGCAAGAATGCGGAATTCGCGTGCATCGAACTGGCGCGCTTCGCGCAGCAGTTCGCGCAGGATCTGGTAGCAGACGGTCTGCGCCGTTTTCAGTTCACCGCGCCCCTCGCAGACCGGACAGGGTTCGCAGAGCACGTGGGCAAGGCTTTCGCGCGTGCGTTTGCGCGTCATTTCCACCAGGCCGAGCTGGGTGAAGCCGTTGACCGTCATGCGCGTGCGGTCACGCGCCAGCGCCTTGCGGAATTCGTTGAGCACGGCGTTCTTGTGCTCTTCATTGTCCATGTCGATGAAGTCGACAATGATGATGCCGCCGAGATTGCGCAGCCGCAGCTGGCGCGCCGCCACCTGGGCCGCTTCGAGATTGGTCTTGAAGATGGTGTCGTCGAAATTGCGGCCGCCGACGAATCCGCCGGTGTTGACGTCGACGGTCGTCAGCGCCTCGGTCTGGTCGATGATCAGATAACCGCCGGATTTGAGGTCGACGCGGCGCGCCAGCGCCTTTTCGATTTCGTCCTCGACGCTGTACATGTCGAACAGCGGCCGCTCGCCCGCATAGTGCTCGAGGCGCGGCGCCACATTCGGCGTAAATTCCTGCGCGAAGGCCTGCACCTTCTGGAAGGTTTCGCGCGAATCGATGAGGATGCGCGTGGTGTCGTCGTTGACGAAATCGCGTGCCACACGCAGGCCGAGATTGAGGTCCTGATAAAGCGCGGCAGCCGGCGCGGCGCTTTTCGCCTTTTCCTGGATATCACGCCACAGCTTGCGCAGGTAATCAACGTCGGTGGTCAGTTCGCGGTCGCTGGCGGTTTCCGCCATGGTGCGGATGATGAAACCGCCGGTGATGTCCGGCGGCAGCAACTGCTGCAGCTTGTCACGCAGATGCTGGCGCTCTTCTTCGTCTTCGATGCGTTGTGAAATGCCGATGTGCGATTCCTGCGGCAGGTAGACCAGCAGGCGGCCGGCAAGGCTGATCTGCGTCGACAGTCGCGCGCCTTTGGTGCCGATCGGGTCCTTGATCACCTGCACCATGATGTTCTGGCCTTCCGACAAAAGGCGCTCGATCGGTTTCGGTTCGACGCCCTCCTGCCGCTGGCCCCAGAGGTCGGCAACATGCAAAAACGCCGCGCGCGCCCCGCCGATGTCGACAAAAGCCGACTGCATGCCGGGCAGCACGCGCACCACGCGGCCCATGTAGATGTTGCCGACCCAGCCGCGCGCCGAGGTGCGTTCGATCTGCACCTCCTGCACCACGCCCTGCTGGATGACCGCAACGCGGGTTTCCTGCGGCGTCACGTTGATGAGAATTTCTTCGCTCACGATGCCCTGTCTGGATCCATTACGCGTGTATTCCGCGGCTAACGCGGGCCTATGCCCAGCGTGCCGAGCAGTTCTGCCGTTTCAAACAACGGCAGGCCCATGATGCCTGAATAACTGCCGCTGATGGTGCGGATAAAAACCGCCGCGCGGCCCTGAACCGCATAGGCACCGGCCTTGTCGAGCGGTTCGCCGGTGGCGACGTAACACTCGATTTCCGCGGGCGAAAGGTCGCGGAATTCCACCGCAGAGGTCGACAACCGCGTCGTTACCCCCGCCGCATCGGCCAATGCAATGGCCGTGAATACCTGATGCACACGGCCCGACAACAGGGACAGCATTTCGCCGGCGTGCCGCGCATTATCCGGCTTGCCGAGAATGGCCCCTTCAAGCACCACGGTGGTGTCGGCCGTCAACACGGGCAATGCGGCCAGACCGTGGGTCGCAATCGCGCGCCAACCCGCAACGGCCTTTTCGCTTGCCACGCGCACGACATAGTCCACTGCGGCTTCGCCGGACCGCGGCGTTTCATCGACATCGGCCGCGCCGGCCGGCAACTCGGCATAGACAAAACCGGCCTGTTCGAGCAGTTCGCGACGGCGCGGGCTGCGCGATGCGAGATAAAAGCGTGCCTCGTACGGTGCGTGCCGTAAGGCGCCACCGACCTCAATGTCCTTGCCCGCCGCTCCGCGCAACTGCCTCACACCACTCTCCTCACGCTTCATTCTCGATGATACGGATGCCCGGCAAGCAGCGACACCGCGCGGTAGAGTTGCTCGGCGAGCATGACGCGGCACAGGCCGTGCGGCAGCGTGAACGCCGACAAACCGAGCAGAAGATCGGCATCCTGGCGCAGTTGCGGTGCGGTGCCGTCGGCACCGCCGATGATGAATGCGACATCGCCGCCATCCTGGCGCCAGCGTTCGATGCGTTTTGCGAGTTCAGCCGTGGTCAACGCCTTGCCGCGTTCATCAAGCACGACCTTGACGCAGCGGGCCGGCAGTGCCGCCGCAATGCGCTCGGCCTCGATGGCGATCCATTTATCGGCGGCTTTGTCGCCGCTGCGCGTCGCCGGCTTGATCTCAAGCAATTCGATGCGCGATTCGCGCGGCATGCGCTGCGCGTACTCGTTGAATCCGGCGCTGATCCACGCCGGCATTTTGTGGCCGACGGCGGCGACGAGAAACTTCATCGCCGACCCTAGCGGGCTGCGCCGGCCCGTCGCAGCGGTGTCGGCGCTTCCGCGCCCCACAGTTCTTCGAGGTTGTAATGCGCGCGCACCGCCGGCTGCATGACGTGCACGATGATCTGGCCGAGATCCACGAGGATCCACTCGCCGGGGTCCACGCCCTCGACGCCGTGCACCGTGGCGCCGAGCGCCTTGAGCTTTTCCTGCACGTTGTTTGCCAGCGACTTGTTCTGGCGCGTTGACTCGCCGCTCACTACGATCACCTGGTCGAACAACGCGGTCATCTTGCGCACATCGATGACAACGATATCGCGTCCCTTGATATCTTCGAGCGCTGCGACCGCGGCCTTCACCAGCTTGTCCTGCTTCCCTGACTTAGCGGCTTTCATTAACCTCCTGCGTGACATACAAGTTGTTGCGACGAATATAGTCGAGAACCGGATCCGGCAGCAAATAGCGCGGGCTGACCCCGCGTGACAGCGAATCACGGATCATGGATGCGGAAATGTCGAGTGCCGCAATGGCCTGGGTGACGATGCCGCCGGCCGGCGAGAGGTGCACACCGAACGGCTGCCGCAACAGCCGCGCCGAGTATTCGCGCGCCAGCGGTTCCGGCATGCGCGCCATCCACGAATCCGGCGGAAAGCCCGGGCGGTGGGCAATCACCAGATGCGCGAGGCCGAAGAGTTCGTGCCAGCGGTGCCAGGTCGCGAGTTCGAGAAACGCGTCGGCACCGAGCAACAGGCACAGCGGGCGCGCCGCGCCGACGCTTTGCCGCACCTCGATCAGCGTATCGACGGTGTAACCGGGGCCGCTGCGGCGAACTTCGCGATCATCCACGCTCAGCAGCGGATTGCCATCGGCCGCCAGGCGCACCATCTCCAGCCGCTGTTCGGCTGTCACCTGGGGCGCGGCACGATGCGGCGGCGTGCCGCCGGGAACGATGCGCACCTCGGCAAGCCGCAGCGATTCGCCGAGTTCCTGCGCGAGGCGCAGGTGCCCGAAATGGACCGGATCGAAGGTGCCGCCGAAAATTCCGATGGGAGCGATGGCCATGCGTCAGCGAATTTCGCGGGGTGTTAAGCGTGCGATAGCCGATGCGAAACAAACGCCGGCGGCATCGCCGGGTTTCGATTTCGCATCGCCCGCCTTGCGCCTCACAACACCAGACGTCGGATATCGGACAGCACGCTGCCCAGGAAGGAAATGAACCGCGCACCCTGCGCGCCGTCGATCACACGATGATCGTAGGACAGCGACAGCGGCAGCATCAGACGCGGCACGAACTGTTTGCCGTCCCACACCGGACGCATTGCCGCCTTGCCGACACCGAGAATGGCCACTTCCGGCGCGTTGATGATCGGCGTGAAATGCGTGCCGCCAAGACCGCCGAGGCTTGAAATCGAAAAACAGCCGCCCTGCAAGTCGGCCGGATTGATCTTGCCGTCGCGCATGCGGCTGCTCACTTCGCCGAGTTCCTTGGCGATTTCGCGCAGGCCTTTTTTGTCGGCATCGCGGATCACCGGCACGACCAGCCCGTTCGGCGTATCGACGGCAACACCGATATGGAAATACTGTTTGACGATCAGGCTCTCGCCATCCGGCGAGAGCGATGCGTTGAAATGCGGATATTCCTTCAGCGCAACCACCGCCGCCTTGACGAGGAAACCCAGCACCGTGAATTTGATGCCGGCGGCACGCGCTTCATCAGCCTGACTTTTGCGAAACGCCTCAAGTTCAGTGATGTCGGCTTCGTCGTTCTGCGTGATGTGCGGAATCGACAGCCAGTTGCGGTGCAGGAATGCACCCGAGAGTTTTTTGATGCGCGACAGCGCCTGCGTCTCGACCGGCCCGAATTTCGAAAAATCCACCGGCGTCATCGGCGGCAGATTGAAACCGAGTCCGCCGCCGCCCGCGGGCCGCGCCAGTGCAGCCTTCACATAGGCCTGCACGTCTTCGCGCAGAATGCGGTTCTTCGGGCCGCTGCCCGCGACTTTCGAAATATCCACGCCGAGTTCACGTGCAAAGCGGCGCACCGACGGGCCTGCGTGCGCGAGACCTCCGGCAGCCTCGCTGATGACCGGCGGCGGTGACGGCGCAACCGCGGCGCGTTTCGGCGCTGCCAGCGCCGGGGCGGCCGCTTTCGCCGGTGCTGCAGCGACTGGCGCAAGCGCCGGTTTGGCCGCTTCTTTCGCCGGCGCCGCCGGTGCTGCACCGGCTTCCAGGGTCAGCACCAGTGTGCCTTCCGAAACCTTGTCGCCGACCTTGACCTTCAGTTCCTTGACCACACCGGCGACCGGCGCCGGCACTTCCATGGTCGCCTTGTCGGACTCCAGGGTCATCAGGGGGTCTTCGGCGCTGACGGTATCGCCGGCCGCGACCAGAATTTCGATCACCGGGATGTTCTTGTAGTCGCCGATGTCCGGGACTTTGATTTCTACGAGGCTCATGGGCGCTTATACCGTGGTCGGGTTCGGCTTCTCGGGATTGATGCCGTACTTCTTGATCGCCGCGGCAACGGTCGATTGCGGCACGATCTCTTCGTCGGCCAGCGACTTCAGCGCAGCCACCGTGACATAGTGGCGGTTGACTTCGAAAAAGCCGCGCAGCTTTTCGCGCGTGTCCGAACGGCCGAAACCGTCGGTGCCCAGCGCGAAGAATTTCCGCCCCGGCACGAAGCCGCGCACCTGGTCGGCGTAGAGCTTCATGTAATCGGTGGCAGCCACGATCGGCCCGTTGCGGTCTTTCAGGCATTCTTCAATGTGCGAGAGGCGCGGCGGCTTTTCCGGGTGCAGCATGTTCCAGCGCTGCACATCGAGGCCGTCACGGCGCAGTTCGTTGAAGCTGGTGACGCTCCAGATGTCCGCCGAAACGCCGTATTCCTTCTCCAGCAGGTCGGCGCCGGCGATGACTTCACGCAGGATGGTGCCGCTGCCGAGCAACTGCACCTTCGGCGCGCCCTTTTTGCCCTTGCCCTCGCGCAGCAGATACATGCCCTTGAGGATGCCGGCTTCGGCGCCGGCAGGCATCGCCGGATGTTCGTAGTTCTCGTTCATTACCGTGATGTAGTAATAAACGTCTTCCTGCTCCTGATACATGCGACGCATGCCGTCCTGCATGATGACGGCGAGTTCATAGGCATACGTCGGATCGTAGGAAACGCAGTTCGGAATGGTTGCCGCCTGCAGGTGGCTGTGGCCGTCTTCGTGCTGCAGGCCCTCGCCGTTGAGCGTGGTGCGTCCGGCAGTGCCGCCCAGCAGGAAGCCGCGCGCGCGCATGTCACCCGCCGCCCACGCCAGATCACCGATACGCTGGAAACCGAACATCGAGTAGTAGATGTAAAACGGAATCATCGGGATGCCGTGCGTGCTGTACGACGTCGCCGCGGCGATCCACGAGCTCATGGCACCGGCCTCGTTGATGCCCTCTTCGAGGATCTGCCCCTTTTTGTCTTCCTTGTAGAACATCAGCTGTTCGGCGTCCTGCGGCGTGTAGAGCTGGCCGACGTGCGAATAGATGCCGAGCTGACGGAACATGCCTTCCATGCCGAAGGTCCTCGATTCGTCGGGCACGATGGGCACCACGTACTTGCCGATTTTCTTGTCGCGCACGAGCGTCGTCAGGATGCGCACGAAGGCCATGGTCGTCGACATTTCGCGGCCTTCGCCCGAGGCCTTGAGCAGTGCGTCGAAGGCCGACAGCGGCGGCACTTCGAGCGGCGCCGCCTTGCGACGGCGCGCCGGCAGATAACCGCCGAGTGCGGCGCGGCGCTCGCGCATATAGGTCAGTTCGCGCGAACCTTCTTCGAACTTCAGATAGGGCACTTCCTCTAGCTTCTCGTCCGGCACCGGCACATTGAAACGGTCGCGGAACGTCTTGATTGACGAGGTACCCATTTTTTTCTGCTGATGGGTGATGTTCTGCGATTCGCCCGCCTCGCCCATGCCGTAGCCCTTGATGGTCTTGGCGAGAATCACCGTCGGCTGGCCGGTATGTTTGACCGCCGCCGCATAGGCCGCAAAGACCTTGTGCGGATCGTGGCCGCCGCGATTCAGGCGCCAGATGTCGTCGTCGCTCATGGTCGAAACGAGTTCGAGCAGTTCCGGATACTTGCCGAAGAAATGCTTGCGCACATAGGCGCCGTCCTTCGACTTGAAAGTCTGGAACTCGCCGTCGACGCATTCGTCGAGGCGCTTCATCAGCAGGCCCTTGGTATCGCGCGCAAACAGCGAATCCCAGTAGCCGCCCCAGATCACCTTGATGACGTTCCAGCCGGCGCCGCGGAAATTCGCTTCGAGTTCCTGGATGATCTTGCTGTTGCCGCGCACCGGACCGTCGAGCCGCTGCAGATTGCAGTTGATGACGAAAACGAGATTGTCGAGTTTCTCGCGGCCGGCCAGCGAAATCGCGCCGAGCGATTCGGGTTCGTCCATTTCGCCGTCGCCCATGAAGGCCCAGACCTTGCGGCCCTGCGGCTGGATGATTTCGCGGTCGCGCAGATAACGCATGAAGCGCGCCTGATAAATCGCCATCAGGGGGCCGAGGCCCATCGACACTGTCGGGAACTGCCAGAAATCCGGCATCAGCCACGGATGCGGATAGGACGACAGGCCCTTGCCGTCGACTTCCTGGCGGAAATTGTCCATCTGCTCTTCGCTCAAACGGCCGAGCAGGAACGCGCGCGCGTAAACACCGGGCGCCGAGTGGCCCTGCACGAACACCATGTCGCCGCCGAAGTTGTCGCTCGGCGCGCGCCAGAAATGGTTGTAGCCGACGTCGTAGAGCGTCGCTGCCGAGGCGAAGCTCGCGATGTGGCCACCGACGTTGGTGTCCTTGTTGGCGCGCACCACCATGGCCATCGCATTCCAGCGCACATAGGCGCGGATGCGGTCTTCAATTTCGTGGTCGCCGGGCGAGCGTTCTTCCTGACCGGCCGGGATCGTATTGCAGTAAGCGGTATTTGCTGTGAACGGCAGGTAGGCGCCATTGCGCCGTGCTTTTTCAACGAGCTGATCGAGAAGATATTGCGCGCGTTCGGCGCCTTCCTGACGGATGACGCCTTCAAGGGCATCAAGCCATTCCTGGGTTTCCTGCGGATCAACGTCAGGAATATCCTGCATATCCATAGTTCTACCTTTGTGGGGTTGTCGGTGTCTGGTTGGTAAGACACCCCGGAACCGCCCTTTGCGCTTTTGGCGCTGTGCGATTTTTCGTCATTATATCATCGCATTGAAGCGGCCGAACGGTGGCGCCAACGACGCAGGGAGTGTCAACGGCGGGAACCGGCACAAGCTTGAATCGACGCCGCCGCCGCGGTGAAAGTCCGCGGCGTTCCGGAGAGTGGTCTGCGGCCGCAAAACGTCGTTTGCTTATTTCGCCGCCATGCGGATGGCGCCGTCGAGGCGGATGACTTCGCCGTTGAGCATCGGGTTTTCGATGATAAAGGCTGCCAGCCGCGCATATTCTTCGGGTTTGCCAAGGCGCGACGGAAACGGCACCTGCGCGCCCAGCGAGGCGCGCACGTCCTCGGGCATGGCCGCCAGCATCGGCGTGTCGAATATGCCCGGCGCAATCGTCATCACGCGAATGCCGAAGCGCGTCAGTTCGCGGGCGATCGGCAAAGCCATGGCCGCGACGCCGCCCTTCGACGCGCTGTAGGCCGCCTGGCCGATCTGTCCTTCGAACGCCGCCACCGATGCGGTGTTGATGATGACGCCGCGTTCACCGTCGGCGTTCGGCGTATTGCCCGTCATGGCCGCCGCGGCAAGCCGCAGCGCGTTGAAACTGCCGACCAGATTGATGTTGACGACGCGACTGAAGGTCTCGAGCGCATGCGGGCCTTCGCGGCCGACGACGCGTTCAGCCGGCGCAATGCCTGCGCAATTGATCAGTCCGTGCAGGGCGCCGAACGTTTTGACCGCGAAATCGACCGCCGCCTGCATCTGCGTGGCGCTCGTGACATCGGCCACCACAAAGTGTGCCTGTTTGCCGAGCGCCCGTGCAGCGACTTCACCGCTTTCGGCATTGAGGTCGGCCAACAGTACATTGCCGCCTGCATCCACCAGCTGGCGCGCGGTGGCGGCACCCAGCCCGGATGCGCCGCCGGGAATCAGAAAACAATGGTCCTTGATTTGCATGGCGGACGCAGCGAAGAAAATGTTTAGCCAGCGGCCAGTTTAACCTTTACATAGGCGCCGGGTGCAGCCTCGATTGCCGGCAGTTTGCCGCTGCCCGGTTCGCGCGCCGGCACTTTGCCCTTGCCCTTGGGTTCCGCCCACTGCGCCCAGTCCGTCCACCACGATCCCGGCTGCTGGTTCGCCGATTCAAACCAGGCCTGCGGTGCATCAGCCAGCGCATCGCGGGTCCAATAGCAGTATTTTTTCGCCGCCGGCGGATTGATGATGCCGGCAATGTGGCCGGAGCCGCCGAGCACGAAACGTGTTTCGCCGGCAAACAACTGCGCGCCCGCGTAGGTCGATTTCCACGGCGCGATATGGTCTTCGAGGGTCGAGATGAAATACGTCGGCGTTTTCACTTTGGTCAGATCGATCGGCACGCCGTCGAGCGTGATGCCGCCGGGCACGCGCAGCAGATTGCGCAGATACATGTTGCGCAGATAAAAGCTGTGCATCGCCGCCGGCATGCGCGTCGAGTCGGAATTCCAGTAGAGCAGGTCAAACGGGAACGGCGCCTTGCCGAGCAGGTAATTGTTGACGACGAACGACCAGATCAAATCGTTGGCGCGCAGCAGATTGAAGGTGTTCGCCATTTCGGCGCCTTCGAGGTAACCGCGTTCCTGCATTTTCTTCTCGAGGTTCGCCACCTGCTGTTCGTCGATGAAAACCTCGAGTTCGCCGGGCTCGGAAAAATCGATCATGGTGGCGAAGAACGTGGCGCTCGCAATGCGCTTGTCGCCTTTCGCTGTCAGGTAGCCGAGTGTTGCCGCAAGCAGCGTGCCGCCGAGGCAGAAGCCGATCGCGTTGACGGATTTTTCGCCGGTCGCCTGCTCGATCGCATCGAGGGCGGCGAGCGGTCCGGCTTTCAGATAATCGTCGAAGGTGCAGGCGGCGTGCGCGGTGTCGGGATTGGCCCACGAAATCATGAACACCGTGTGGCCTTCGCCGACGGCCCAGCGCACGAACGA
>CAZVDN010000081.1:0-9673 GCA_964625665.1 uncultured Streptomyces sp.
AATCACTCCGCCACGAACGTCCTGCTAGACGCCTTCTACAATCCGGATATCGCGCACTGCGCCGTCGCCGAGCGCTGCAAGCGCCGCCTGATAGGCCACGCTGTCGTGCGCGGCATTCGCAGCCGCCACACTGTCGAACTCGATCATGACCGTGCGCTGGTTCTCGCCAGCCTCGTAGGTCTTCGCCGGCATACCGCGCACCAGAAACCTGCCACCCGCGCCCTGAATGGCGGGGCCGGCAAGTTTTGCATAAGCTGCGAGCTTGTCGGCGTCCTTGATCGCGCGATAACACGCGATCCAATAGGCTTTTGCCATTTCGTTATCTCCGAATTTTACGAGTTTACTTTTTGGCGGGCGCGTATTTGCCCGTCAGCTGAGGCGTCTGCACGCCGGGCAAGCCCTTGTTGGCATGCTCCAGGCGCGTGTCCCGCGACCAGGTGCGCTTCAGGTCATCGCGCACATTGATGTGCAGCACGCCGAGGCCTGCGCATTCCAGCTCGACCTTGTCACCATCCATGAAGGCATTGAGGCCGCGGTGGTTGGTGCCGGTGGCCAGCACGTCGCCCGGCTCAAGCGTGTGGATCGAGCTCACCCACTCGATGCAACGCGGAATCTTGTGCGCCATGTCGTCGGTGTTGAAGTTCTGTTTGACGATGCCGTTGACCTTGAGCGTGATCTGCATTTTCTGCGGGTCCTTGATCTCGTCGGCAGTGACGAGGAAGGGCCCCATCGGCGCGTAGGTGTCGCGCGATTTCATCTGATAGAACACGTTGGTGGGCGGCGGCAGGCCGCGCGCCGAACCGTCGATGAAGTTCACGTAACCGAAAATGTATTGCATCGCATCGGCGGCCTTGACGTTGGTGGCGCGCTTGCCGATCACCAGTGCCAGCTCGGCCTCGCCTTCAAAAATGGTGGCGGGAATGTCTTCCAGCACCATGGTGTCGCCGTCGCCAATGACGCAGCTCGGCGATTTGTGGAACGCGTTGATCGGTGCCGGTTCGCTGCGCGTGCCGTCTTCCATGTAGTTCACGGCCATGCAGTCGATGTTGTAGGGACGCGGCAGCGGTGAACGCAGGCGCACCGATTTGAGCGGCACGCCGGCCTCTTTGGCCACGGCCGCTTCGAGCTTGCCGCGATAGGCGTCAAAGCGTTCGATCAGGCCGCTGATCAGATTGTGCGGGCCGGTATGCGGAATGTCTTTCACCACCGCCGACACATCGACCACGTTGTCGCCCTTGACGATACCCAGTTTGAAATCATCGAAATAACAGATCTTCACACCACTCTCCCTGATAGAACCACTTGAAAAAACCGCCTGTCAGACCACCCGTGAAAAGCCGGGCGGCATTGTGTCCATGAACGACTTGCGTGCCGTGATGCGCGCACACCATTTGGCGAGTTCCGGATGCGCGGCACGCCAGGCATGCGGATAACGGATGTCGATGTATTGCAGGGCGACGCCCATCACCACGTCAGCCAAACCGAACTTTTTGCCGGCGAGGAACTCGTCGCCGTCGTACATTTCAGCCGCCAGCTTGAGTGCGCGAGCAATGCGCGCCTCTTCGCGCTGCATTTTCTCCGGCATCTGTTTATCGGCGGGACGGCGCGATTCGAGAATGCGCGCGATCACCGCATCGATGATGCCGTTTCCCAGCGCCTGCCAGCGCTGCGATTCCCAGTAACCAACGGCATCCTGCGGCGGCAGCGGCTTGCCGTTGAGATGATCCAGATAGTGCACGACCTGCGGCGACTCGAAGAGATAATTGCCCGGCGCCAGTTCGAGCACCGGCACCTTGCCGAGCGGATTCATCCCGGGAATGGCCGTACCGGCCGCCCACGGGTCTTCCTCGACAAACGGGCATTTGATGTTCTTTTCGAGAATCACAACCCGCGCCTTGCGCGCGTACGGCGAAAAAGGTGACCCGTAGAGCTTCATGCGCCCTCCCATTGAATGATTATCAGTCGATCGATGCGCCGGTCAGCTTGATAAGCTTGGCGTATTTCTCGTAATCGGCCTTCAGCCGAGCGTCAAATTCATCGACGGTGCTGTACCAGGGATCGCTGGCCTGGCTGGCGAAGTTCTTCAGCACGTCCGGCTGTTTCATGGCGCGGTTGATTTCGGTATTGAGCTTTTCGACGATCGCCCGCGGCGTGCCGGCCGGCGCGAACACGCCGACCCACGGATCCATTTCATAACCCGGCAGGCCCACCGTGGCAATCGGCGGCATGTCCGGCAAAGCGGTCGAACGTTTGAGCGATGCGACACCGAGCCCGCGCAGACGGCCTGATTGCACATGGCTCAATACCGTCGAAATCGTCGCCAGTGACGACTGCGTTTCGCCCGACATCAGCGCAGTGACCTGGGGCGCACCGCCCTTGTAGGGCACATGCACCATCTTGAGTCCGGCCATGGCGGCGAACAGCGCCATCGACAGATGCGGCGTGCTGCCGTTGCCCGAAGAAGAAAAATTGATCTGGCCCGGATGCGCGCGTGCCAGTGCGATGAACTCGCGCACCGATTTCACCGGCAGCGCCGGATGCACCGTCAGCAGACCCGGCTGGTTCGCCAGCAATGATATGCCGACAAAATCCTTCAGCGTGTCATAGGGCAGCTTCTTGTACATCGACGCGTTGCCGACATGGCTCGTCGAATGGACCATGATGGTGTATCCGTCCGCCGGCGCCTTGGCCACCAGATCGGCGCCGATTGCGCCGGAAGCACCGCCGCGGTTTTCGACCACGAACTGCTGGCCGAGCGTCTCGCTCAGTTTCTGCATGACGATGCGGCCGATCACGTCATTGGAGCCGCCGGGCGGCCAGGGAATAAGCACGCGTACCGGCTTTGCCGGATAGTTCTGCGCGAGCAGCGGTGCCGTTGCGACAGCCAGCAGTGCCGACGCAACCACCAGCATCATTTTCTTGGTTTGCATGAAGCTCCTTTCGGACAGACGCGCATTATGGGCAAATCGGGCGTGGCGTTCAAACCGGCGCAGCAATGCCCGCTATTCCGCGCGGATGCCCGCCGCCTTGACCAGTTTGGTCCACTTGGCCAGTTCGGTGTGTATCACTTTGGCGTACTGGTCCGGGGTGCCGCCGATGACTTCGCCGCCCTCATCCATCAGCCGTGAACGCACCGCCGGCATTTTCAGCACCGTGGTGATTTCCTTGTGCAGAAACGTCACCATGCTCTTCGGTACGCCCGCCGGCAACAGCACCCCGTACCACTGCATGGCGTCATAGCCCGGCAACCCGCTCTCAGCCACCGTCGGCACATCGGGCAGCAGCGACACCCGCGCCAGGCCGCTCACGCCAAGCGCGCGCAAGCGCCCCGACTTCACGTGCGGCAAGGTCGGAATCAGATTATTGAATGCAGCCTGCACTTGGCCGCCGATCAGATCGAAGGCCGCCGGCGCACTGCCGCGATAGGGCACATGCACGAGATTGACGCCGGCCATGTACTTGAACAGCTCCATTGCCAGATGCGACATCGCACCGACACCCGAAGTGGCGTAGCTCATCTTGCCCGGCCGGGATTTGGCGAGCTGTATCAATTCGCCGACCGTCTTCGCCTGCACGTTCGGGTTGACCGCCAGAATGAACGGCACAGTGCTGATCTGCGTCACCGGCGCCAGATCGCGCTCGACGTCGTAGGGCAGCTTCTGCATGGCCGGATTGACCACCATCGAACTGCTGGTTGCCACAAGCCAGGTGTAACCGTCGGGCGGCGCCTTCGCCACGATGTCCGCGCCGATGGTACCGCCGGCACCGGCGCGGTTGTCCACCAGCACCGGCTGGCCGAAACGCTCGTTGAGTTTCTCCGACAGTGTGCGCGCCACGGTGTCCGAGCCGCCCCCCGGCGCGGAGCCGGTGACGAGCCGCAACGGCTTGCTCGGAAACTCAGCAGCCCCCGCCGCCTGCAACGTCAACCATGACAGCGACGTTGCGATACCCATGCCGATGATCTGCAGTGATTTTTGCATCCTTTTGCCCCTTGCTTGTTTCCCGACTTTGCCTGTCACGGCTCGAGCACGATGCCGTATTTCTTAACGATATCGTGCCAGCGCTCGATTTCACTTTTCACAAACACCGCGAACTCCTCGGGGCTCGACACAAATACATCGGCGCCGATTTCCGCATAACGGTCTTTTACATCCGGCGAGGCAACCGCCTGACGGATCGTTTCGTTCAGTTTCATGACGATTTCGCGCGGTGTGCCGGCCGGCGCGAACATGCCGTACCACTGGCGCGCGTTGAATCGCGGGAATCCCAGCTCTTTCAGCGCCGGCACCTGCGGAAACATTGACGTGCGCTCGGCGCCGGCCACCGCCATCGCGCGCAAACGACCGGCCTTGATGAAAGGCGTGAGCACCGGCAGATCGGCGAACATCCCCTGCGCCTGACCGCCGATCACGTCGGTGACCGCGGGGCCCGCGCCCTTGTAAGGCACATGGGTGATTTTGATGCCGGCCTGATCGCGAAACAACTCCAGCGCCAGATGCAGATTGCTGCCGGCGCCCGACGACGCGAACACGACTTCGCCGGGACGCGCTTTCGCAATCGCAATGAGTTCCTTCACCGACTTCGCCGGAAAACTCGGCGTCACCACCATCATCACCGGCGCGCCGACCACCGGCGTGACGGGCGCGAAGTCCTTGATCGGGTCATAAGGCATCTTGGCGTAGACCGCCGGATTGATCGCCATCGTGCTCGACGTCGGCATCAGCAGGGTGTAACCGTCGGGTTTGGCTTTAGCCACCAGTTCCGCACCGATCATGCCGTTGGCTCCGGCGCGGTTGTCCACCACCACCGGCTGGCCGAGCAGCTCGGTGAGTTTTTTCGACAGGTGGCGCGCCGTAATATCGGTCGGGCCACCAGGTGCGAACGGCACCACCACGCGGATCGGCATCTTCGGCGCCCATTGCGCAGCGGCAAACGGCGCGCCGCTCAACAGCGCTGCGCCAAGAATGAAACGAATGGCCAGGATCATGCTCTCCTCCATGCGCAACGTGTGCGCGCGTGCGTTGTTTTGTTCAACCTCTTTTTATTCGCTTGCTTCTTATCCGACCGATTCTTATTCCACTTTGAGTCCGGCGTCCTTGACGACCTTGCCCCACTTGGCCACTTCGGCCTTGACGAAATCGCCCCATGCTGCAGGCGTGCTGGTCTGGATTTCAACGCCGGCCGCGTTGAGCCGCTCGACGACATCAGGCATCGACAGCACGCGCACCACATCGGCGTTGAATTTGGCCACGATCGCCGTCGGCGTGTTCGCCGTGGTGAACAGCCCTTGCCAATCGAGCACTGAAAAACCTGCAACGCCGGCCTCCGCCACCGTCGGCGTATCCGGCAGCGCCGGTGAACGCTTCGAAGCGCTGACGCCCAGCGCGCGCAGCTTGCCGGCCTTGATGAAGGGAATCGCCGAGGGCATGCTGGCAAAACTCGCCGAGATCTGGCCGCCGACCAGATCGGCCATCGCCGGACCACCGCCTTTGTACGGCACGTGCACGACGTTGACCTGCGCGAGCAGCTTGAACAATTCGACCGCCATATGCGGCGCACCGCCCGTGCCGCTGGAACCGAACGACAACTGGCCGGGCTTGGCTTTTGCCAGTGCCAGCAGTTCCTTTACATCCTTCGCCGCAATCGCCGGATGCACGACCAGCACGTTGGCGATGTTGGCCGTATAGGTGATCGGCGCAAAGTCGCGCGCGATGTCATAGGGCATTTTGTAGAGGCCGGCGTTGATCGCAAATGGCCCGATGGTGCCGAGCACCGCGGTATAACCGTCTGCACTCGCTTTGGCGACGAGATCCGAACCGATCATGCCGTTGGCGCCGCCGCGGTTGTCGATCACAACCTGCTGCCCCCACACCTCGGACAACTTCTGGCCAGCCACGCGTGCCACGAGGTCCGTGCTGCCGCCCGGCGGAAGCGGCACGATCAAACGCACCGGCCGCGACGGAAAATTCTGCGCGGCCGCGGCACACGCCAGTGAACCGATGACCGCCACACCTGCCAACACCCTGAGTACCGACATGCCAGACACCTCTATACGATCGGTTACAATCGAAACTGATCCGGACGTGCTCCGGAGGCAGCACCGGCGCCTCGCGCAGCACCGCGCCGATTATAACAGCCGCCCCGTGCGGCCCGTCCCGCAGCCCCGTGGAGAAATCATGCAAGCCTGGCGCAATCCCTATGCCCTTTCATTCGCGCAAAGTGTTGCCGACTTTCAGTCGCGCAAACAAACGCCGCGCGACTTTCTCGAACGCTGCATCGCCACCATCGATGCCCATGAAGGACGCGTCAAAGCCTTCGTCGCCCTTGACCTGAAAATGGCGCGCAAAGCCGCGGACGCATCGGGCAAACGCTGGCGTGCCGGCAAACCGCTTTCACCGATCGACGGCTGTCCGGTCGCCATCAAGGACATCATGGCCACGGCCGATCTGCCGACGCAAATGGGCAGCCCCGCGTTCAAGGGCTGGCATTCCGGACAGGACGCCGCCTGCGTGCACGCGCTGCGCCGCGGCGGCGCGGTGATCTTCAACAAAACGGTCACCACTGAATTCGCCATCGGCTTCTCGGGGCCGACCACCAATCCCTTCGATCCCAAGCGCACGCCCGGCGGTTCGTCGAGCGGCACCGCCGCCTCCGTCGGCGCCGGCATGCTGCCGGTGGGCCTTGGCACCCAGACCCAGGGTTCGACGCTGCGGCCCGCGTCGTTCTGCGGCGCGGTCGGTTTCAAGCCGACCATCCACGCCTTCAATACCGCGGGCATTCACCCGCTGTCGTCAACCTGCGACCACCTCGGCGTGATCGGCGCCACCATCGAGGATGTCTGGATGATTGCTTCGCAGCTCTCGCTTGGCATCGGCAGCCCCGGCTACGGCTTTCTCAACGGCGCTGCCAATGTGCTGCCGGTGGCGGTCGCACCGCAGAAACTCGTTGTGCTCTACACGCGCGGCTGGAATGAAATCGACGATGACGCCAAACAGCAATTCAACAACACGCTCAAGGCACTGACGGCGGCCGGCGTGCAGATCGTCGGCAAGGACGACGAACCGCGCGTGCAAGCCTTCGAAGACGCGCTCGAACGCGATGTCGATGGCGCACTCGACATCGTCGCCTATGAAATGCAATGGCCCTATCGCGACTACATCGCGCGTTTCGGCACACAGATCGGCAAACGCATCCACGGCCTGATCAAGCGCGCGGATGCCATGCAACCGGCCGACTATGCCGCCCTGCTGGAAAAACGCCGGGCCATCCGCGCGCAGGCGCGCGACCTGCTGGGCGAACTCGGCGCCGATGCCTATATCACGCTCGCATCCTCGGGCCCGGCACCGCGCGGACTCAAGGAAAGCGGCAGCCGCACCTTCCTCACGCCGGGATCGTGGCTGGGCTTTCCGGCGTTTTCCCTGCCGTTGCTGCACAGTGCCGGCATTCCCTTCGGCATTCAACTGCTCGGCGCCGACCACCGCGACGGCAATCTCTTCGCCGCCGCGCGCTGGATCATGCGCGAATTCACCTGAACCGGGTGCCCATCATGAAGACCTCTGCCATCTCAGCCCTGCTCGTATTTCTTTTTGCCTGTGCCGGCTGCGCCGACCTCGCGGTCGAGGCACCGCGCAACGCGCCCTCGCTGATCGTCGTCAACGCCAAAGTCATTACGGTCGATGACCGTTCGACGATTGCGCAGGCCTTCGCCGTGCGCGACGGCAAATTCCTCGCCGTCGGCAGCAATGAAGAAATCCGCGCGCTGGCACGCGCCGGCACGCAGATCATCGACGCGCAGGGCCGCACCGTCACGCCGGGCCTCAATGACGGCCATATCCACATGGTGCGCGCCGGCTTCTGGTGGAAATACGAAGCGCGCCTCGACGAAGCGCAATCCATGGCGGAGATCCTCGACATCATCAAGGCACGCGCGCAGCAATCCCCGCCAGGCACCTGGATCCTGACGCTCGGCGGCTGGCACCAAAGCCAGATCAAGGAGCGCCGCATGCCGACGCGCGCCGAACTCGATGCCGCCGCCCCCAATCATCCGGTCTACGTGCAGGCGCTGCGCGAAGTCGGCCAGATGAACTCCATGGCAATGAAGTTGAGCGGCATCACCGCCGCCATGCCGCTGCCGCCCGGGGTCAGCATCGGCAAAGACGCCGCCGGCCAGTTCGACGGCAGCATCCGCGGCTTTGCCGGGCAGACGCTGGCCGAGCGTTCTTTCCCCAAACAATCGTTCGACGACAAGGTCGAGGGGCTGCGTCTGGTGATGCGCGATTTCAATGCCGCCGGCCTGACCAGCACCGGCGAGACCTTCGGCATCGGCGTATCAGAAAACGATTATCAGGTGCTGTTCGAAGCGTGGCGGCGGCGCCAGATGACCGTGCGCGTCGGCCTGCACTTTCCGACCATGAATTTCGAACACGCGCAGCGCTGGCTCGAATACCCGGCCGCCGGTTTCGGCGACGACATGCTGTTGTTGAACGGCCTCGGCGAGGGCGTGTTGAACGCCATGGGTGACGGCTATATTCCGAAGCAATTCCCGATTTCTGCAGAAGCCAAAACCGAGTTGCAGAAAATCGTCGCCAGCGGCGCGCGCAACAAGGTGAGCTTCCAGTTTCACGCCACCATCGAAACCACCATGAACGCGATGCTTGATTCGCTCGAAGCCGCGCATGCGCAATCGCCCATCGACAAGCTGCGCATCAACTTCCTGCACGCCGAACAGATCACGCCCTCGATCATCGAGCGCATGAAAAAACTCGGCATGGGTGTGCAGATGCAGAACCGCCAGTCGCTCGGCAGCGAATTGATGAAAGCCAACTGGGGTGAGCGCGCGACCGACATCCCGCCCGTGAAGACCGTGGTCAACAGCGGCCTGCCCTTCGCCGGCGGCACCGACGGCACCACCTCGTCGTCCTATCGGCCGTTCATTTCCATCGGCTGGCTGGTCACCGGCAAGAACTGGCGCGGCGATCTCGTGCGTCCGACCGAACGTCTGACACGCGAACAGGCGCTGCGCGCCTACACACGCGGGCCCGCATGGTTCAGCTGGGAAGAAAACCGCAAGGGCGCCATCGTGCCCGGCATGCTCGCCGACTTTATCGTGCTCGATCGCGATTATCTTACGGTGAGCGAGGATGACATTCGCTTGCTCAAACCGGTGCTGACGGCGGTGGGCGGGAAAGTGGTTTACGACGCAGCGCGCTAGCCACCTGAAAATTCGCGCTCCAATTTCAATTTAAATCAGCGGACTTCGCATGGCCGACTTCGTTACCACCCTCGCCACACTGACGGGCGATGCCGGTGCGCTTGCAGACTTTGCCGCCAAACACCTGGCCAAAAACAGTTTTGACTTCAACACCATTGACCCGATGCCGCCCGAACTGGACATCGAGTCAAACAGCATGGTCGAGACAGGCTACGCCGCACTCTACGGCGACTGGCGCCTTGAAACGGGGCGCTTCATGTTCAAGGAACCGGCTGACGCGTTCGGCTTTCCGTTTCCGCTCGAATCGCGCGAACAGGTGATCCGCTGCCTGCAGTCCTTCGATTGCGCGGATTTATATCTTGTGCCGGCGAAAACGTGGCATGAGAATGTGCAGAAACACGGCCATGGCGACTGGTATGGCTGGTGCCTCGAACATTGGGGCAGCAAATGGAATGCCGACGA
>CAZVDN010000081.1:9683-11733 GCA_964625665.1 uncultured Streptomyces sp.
GCATCGACTTGAGTTTTGTTACCGCAGGGGCCTACCCCAAACCCATCATGAGAGCGCTGTCGCAGGCGTATCCGCAGATTGCGTTTCATGTGCGCAGCCATGATGAACAGTGCCGCAGGGCGCGGGATTTTGTTCTGACCAAGGGACGCGAAACGAAGAAACTCAAACGCCCGCCGAAAGAAGTGGCCGACGAGATCGTCGCTTTTCGCCGGCGCGACGTTTGAACCTTCCCTCCACGTGCGGCGAAACCATGCACACTCTCCTGCAAATCCGTGAACTGATGTCGCCCTATAAAAAAGGGCCGCAGGTCCACAGCCTGCTTCAGCGCGAACTCAACGGCGGCATCACCACACGCGAAGAGATCGATGCGATCGCCGATCTTCCGGCGGTCACCATGCTGAAGATCAGCGGGCTGACCAACGCAACGCTCGACTATCTGGTAACACGCTACCCGGACCGGTTTGTCGCGCTCGAACTTTGGAAATGCCCGCAGGTCAGCGACCTGTCGCCGATCGAAGGGCTGCAATCGCTCAGGCACCTGCTGATGTTTCACAACCGCAAGGCCAGCCGCCTGTGGGATTTTCGCAGGACGCCGGAACTTATCGGCCTCGACTTCACAGACTTCCCCAAACTCAATGACCTGACGGATCTGGCGCAGGCGCAAAGCCTGCGCGAACTCGGCTTCGGCAACATGATCTGGAACAAGGCAAGCTATCGCTCGCTGGAACCGTTGTCCGCGCTGACGAAGCTGGAGGCGCTGATCTTCAATGCCGTCGCCATCACCGACGGCCGCATCCAGCCGCTGGCCGCGCTGCAGGGGCTGGCCGATCTGCGTTTTCCGTCCAACCTGTTTACGCGCGGTCAACTGGCCTGGCTGCGCGCCCGACTGCCTTCTACAGTGTGTTGCGAAGCATTGGAATCACACCAGTCTCGCGTGGCGATTGCGGGCAAGAGCGGGCGCCTGAACGATGCAAAAGTGAACGGACGCGGCGAACGCGCATTGGATAGCCGCAAGGACGCAGCATTGCTGGCCGCCAAGGCGCAGGAGTTCGCTCGAATGGTCGAGCAGTTCAGATCGGATCCACTCGCCGGGCCGCCAGACGAATGAAGTGCAAACACGTTGTGGCCTTCATCGTCATTGTTCTGATGACTTCCCTGGCCGCGTGTTCCCGGGAACCCGCAACCTTTCAAGGCCAGCGTTTTCCCGGTTGTCCGCGCCCTGCCGTCATCGAAAACGCCAGGGGCATCAAGGCCGTGCTGGGCACGGATGCGGGCATGCACGGCTTGTGGGACCCCAAGGCCTTTGCGGAACTCTGCGACTTTTCCGCCTGGGAGAAAATCTTCGTCAGGAACGAGACGATTGAAGAATACGTGCGTCGCGGCAGCTTTGTGCCGCTCTACATCCATTCCGACGGCGCACCGCTGTTCGAAGTCCGCGTTGGGGAGACCGGCTTCCCGGCGGCGCCCACAGCCGAAGAACAACGGTGGGCGACGAAGGTTTCCGCACCTTATCTGTTCCAGTCGAACGGCGCGCTTGCCCTGAGCGGCATCGAATACATCAACGGCAGCGCAGCGCCGGATGCGCGCACCATCGCGCTGCCCGCAGGCCGCTGGACAATTACAGTCCTGCTGCTCGAACCGCCGCGCGATCCAGCAGGCCTCCACGATCGCGTGCCGAATTTTCTGGTGCTGGCCAATCCCGAATCGGGCACCAGCCTGCAATACCGGTGGTCGGTCGAAACATTCGGCAAACGATAGGCCATGACCAAATCAATGCGATACCTCATTGTCGTTGGCCTTGCGTTTGCATTGCGCCCCGCCATGCCGCAGGCGCAGCCCGCCAGCTATCCAGACCGCCCCATCCGCTTCATCGTGCCCTACCCGCCGGGCGGCGGCACTGATGTGGTGGCGCGCGTCGTCGCGCGACGGCTGGCCGACGAGCTCGGCCAGCAGATCGTGATCGACAACCGCGGCGGCGCCAACGCCATCGTCGGCACACAGACGGCGGCGCGCGCGGCGGCTGACGGCTATACGCTGCTGCTCGGCGTGC
>CAZVDN010000082.1:0-5889 GCA_964625665.1 uncultured Streptomyces sp.
GCCCGCCGCGGCGCGGCGAGGCCTCGTGCAGAATGCGCGCCAGCACTTCCTTGCCAGCCCCCGTGGGCCCGTTGAGCAGGGCGGTCACTTCCGCCTGCGCAACACGTTGCGCAAGGGCCAGCAGTTTCTGGCTGACCGGATCGGCAAAAACAAAGGTCTGCGCCTTCGGCTTGTCAGGCGTGACCAGCGCCAGCGCATCAGCCCATACGGCGCGCGCCCAGTCTTCCGCGCCCAGCACGTGACTGGCACCATCGCGCATCGCCGTCACCGCAGTCTCCAGGCGGTCACGGTCAACGCGGCAAATCACTGGAATATCGACGATCGCCTCGGCCATCAGGCCGCGCACCTCGCGCAGCAACGCGGTGTCATCGCGCAGGCGCAGCACGATCAGCTGACAGCGGCTGAAGCCGCAGCGCAGCTCATCGAGCGTCGTGACGGCATGAACGTTCATGCCGGCATCGCGCAGGCGCAGCCGAGTAATGCTGTCAAGCTTTGCCAGCGGGTCGAGCCACAGAACTTCGGGGACTGCAGACATAGGCGTTTCCGGTTGCACGTCATTGATGAATTGACGCCCCACCCTCAAGCAATCGCCATGCCAGTCATTATTTGCGATATTAATCATAGTTCTAATACTTTATGTCATTTTTCCGTCAGCTTGAACAGCCGCGCGCCTGCCCCGCCCGCTGTCGTAGGTCCTCAAGCCGCGCCGCGCGGTGCGGTGCCGACCGTCTTTTGCTCAAAACCCCGGCACGGCCGCCCGTCAGCGCGCAGCACCACGAGCGCAGGCCATTGACGGCTGCGAAAACCCATCAAGCGACACAAATAAGGCGTGGCGGGCTGCCAGCTGACGCCGAGATGGCGGCAGCACCGGCAATCCGGCGCAGCGGCGTCCGCCTGTGCGGCTGCACCGCCCTGACCTGCCTGCCGTTCACGCGTGCTCATGCTCGCCGGGCTGCCGTCAGGACCGCGCACTCGTCAGCCGTGGACTAGCCCTGCAGCAGCTTCAGCACGGTCTGCTGGCTGGTGTTGGCCTGTGCCAGCACCGCCGTGGCGGCCTGCTGGATGATTTGTGCGCGCGCCAGCTCGGAGGAGGCCTTCGCGTAGTCGGCGTCCTCAATCTGGCTGCGCGAGGCCGCTGAATTGGTCGATACGTTGCTCAGGTTCTCAATGACATGGGCGAGCCGGTTCATCACCGCCCCCATCTTCGCCCGGTCGGCATTGACTTTATCCATGGCGCTATCGAGCGCGCGCAACACGGCGTTGGCGCCCTCTGCCGTACCGATTTGTATCGTCGGCACAGCAGCGTCAACGTCCCCGGTGATTCCACCGGTAATCGGCCCCTTGCTGCCATAGTCCGCCAGGTCGATGGTCACTACCTGCCCCGCCGAGGCACCGATCTGGAACGTCAGGCGCCCCACGCGCGGCGGGGACATCTCGACGCTGGATTTGCCGCCGAACGTGCCCTCGACAAATCCGAGCGCTGTAAAGCTGGAAGTTGCGCCGTAACCATTTTTACCAGTGGCAATATGAATCAAGCCGTCACGCGGCGCGCTGCCGGCCGGAACCGGCGTACGCGGCTCCGGCGCGTCCGGAACGGTCGAAGACAGGCTAACACCGGCGTAGAGCGTTTTTGCGCCAGTAGACGCCGTCGTTGCACCTGCAATGCCAATCACATCGTCGCTGTTGAGACCGAAATTATCGGCCCCCAACCCGGCAACGCTGGAATCGTACCAGACCGACAGATTGCGGCCGTCCGTCGAGGTCAGCGTAATGCCGCTCAGATTGTCGGTCGCGATAACACCGCCGTCGCCGAATGCGGCTGCGACCTTGGCCACAATCTCCGCACGGTTGACGGCCGCGTCGCCACCCAGCGTCACGTTAACACGCCGGCCATTGATAAACAGGGATTGCACACCAGTGACGGACGTCGAAGTTGAATCCCCTGCGGTGCTTACCGGGTTTGCAGTTGCGCTCACGCCGGTCTTATCGCTGACCGAATTGATCGCTGCAGCCACAGCGATTGCGCTTGCCCGTTTTTCACTGCTGGCGGCGGTTTCACTGGAAACCACATCGTCGTCGGCATTCGCTGCAGGCACCGGCACGCCGTTGATGATCAGGTCGCCGGCACCCAGCACGCGCACGTCAGAAGCGCCGGCAGCAACGCTGCGGGCTTCGGTACTGATGACCGAGCGGTTGGCGGCAAAGCTGCCGGCCTGCAGCCCGGTCGTGGTGATGTCATGGCTGCTGGTAATCACCACCGGCGTGTCGATTTTCGACTCCAGCGCATAGGAGCCGGTTTGCACACCCTGCTTGAGGCCGGTGCGCGCGGCAAAATCGGCCGCCGTGGACTCGGTATTAAAGGCGATCTCGATGTTACGGCCGTCGGCCGCCTCCAGGCGCACGCCCTTACTGTCGTCACCGCCGTCAAAGGCCATCACACCGGTTTGCGCCGCCATGCGGTTGATTGCAGTGATTACCGCCTCGCGCGTCGCATGCGGATTGTTCTCAACAGTCGTCAACAACGGCGAGGTGTAGCCGTTGATCGTGACGGTGCCGGTCGAAATGCCCGAGGTCACCGCTGCGCCCTTCATGGCCGTACCGCTCATCACGGTTACGCCGACAACCGCGTCGACGTCGCTCAGATGCGTCACCGAATTGATGGCGGCGGCGCGTGCAATCGCGCTCGCCGTGGCGTTGCCTGTCGGCGAGCGGCCGTCAGCCACCGCCACCGGCACGGTGGCGCCGTTGATAATCAAATCGCCGTTGCCGGCAGCCGCCACGGTCGGCATGCTGCGCGTGATGTCGAACGACACCGTGTCGCCTGCAGCCCAGTTCGCGGCGCCCGCCCCACCGGAAGTCAGCGTAAACGTTCCCGCCCCGTCGGTCAGCGCGGTATTGGTGAAGGTAATGATCTTGTTGGAGAAGCTGCCGGCAAACGTGATCTGATTGCCGTCTTCCATGGTCAGCGTGGCGTTGACCGCGGTGCCGGTCGCGGCAACCGTCATGGCGAGGCTGCCTGATTTGGCCAGCGTGCCGGTACCGCCGGTGGCGATCGTTCCCGCATTGCTCGTGGTAATGCCGCCAGCAGCGTACGTCAGGGCGGTCGAAAGCTGGCCGTTGGCGACGGTCTTGAACACCGGCACCGGCCCGACCTGCTGGCCCGCGGTGCCGTTCAGAATCGGGAACCCGTTCCACTCGGTATTGCTGGAGATCTGCACAATCTGCTGCTTGAGCTGCTGGAATTCGAGATCGAGGTAGCTGCGCTGGTCGTTGGCATTGGTATCGTTCATCGCCTGGATCGCCAGCTCGCGCATGCGCTGCAGCATGGTGGTGATCTCCTGCGTTGCCCCCTCGGTGGTCTGCACCATCGAGATCGCATCGTTGGCGTTGCGCACCGCCTGGTCGAGCGCACGGATCTGCTGCGTCATGCGCGTCGAAATGGCAAGGCCGACCGCGTCATCCTTCGCCGAATTGATGCGCTTGCCGGTGGACAGCTGCTGCATCGCGCTAGTCAGTGAGGCTTCATTCGCCTGCAGCGCATTGCGCACGAACAACGCCTTTACGTTGGTGTTGATGGTTGTCATTTCGCCACTGCTCCAGATTGGTAATCGGTTTATCGGTTTTTGCCCCCGCCATGCGTGACGGGGGTTTGCCCGGAGCCTTTAAGCGAAACCCGTGCCAGCTTTTAATTTCCAATATTTTCAATATCTTTCATGTTTATGGCAGAAAAATGCCACTAACGGCCGCCGGCTATTGCCGCACCCGGCCACCGGCGCGGCAATTTTTTGCCGGCACCGGCAACACCGCGCTTGTGGGCACAGGGCAACGCCAGTTTTTTCCCGCAGTCGGCAAATATTTGCCGCGCGCCCCGCCGTGACGGCGGCGTAATGTGCCACCAACACCCCGCTAACACAGCGGATTCCTGCAGCAATGCGGCCGCGCGCGGCTGGCACGATAAGTGCTCTAAACAATACGACAGCAGAAACTGCAAAAACCAATCGAAATTTTTCAACCGTCAAGAATCAGCGCTGGTCGCAACTGCAAGGCACGCCCTCGTGCAAACGCCCGCATGCCATCGGCCCGCTTTAACGGAGTAAACCATGAAGCTAGGCGTCATCACACCAATCGGCCCGGGGCACGAAGAAGCGTATCAGGCCTGTCTCGGCTCAATTCAGAATGCATGGCACAACAACAGTGGAAAATTTACCGGCCTTGAAGTCATCGGCATGAATGATCCGCAGGGCCGCTACGGGCGCTCTGCGCGCCGCAACGACGGCATCGCCGAAGGCCTGCGGCGCGGATGCGACTGGCTGTTTTTTCTCGATGCGGATGATCTGCTCAGCCCGTATGCCTTCGAGGAAGTCGCGGCGCACCTGGAAAACAGTGACGCGGTCTGGGGCAATATCTGCGAGTCGGCTTTTGGCGCGACGGAAGTTACGCTGCGCGAAAATCAATTGCCGGAAACGGACAACATCGAAGACATCCTGCAGACGGACCCTTATCTGACATTGCAGATGGGGCACTTTGTGCGAGCTAGCATTGCCGCCAATGTGCGTTTTGACGAAGCGCTGGATACCGGCGAAGATTTTCGCTATTACCTGAAAGTCTGGGACAAATATCGCTGCAGAAAAGTGCAGTCGGTATTTTTCATCAATCGCCGCGGCCATCACTCGCGCGGCCCGCGCTCGGCGGACGGCCAGCAGTGGCGGGCGTCGGTCGAACGCGAAATCGCGGATTTCGTCGCACGCCGGCGCCGGATCGGCAACAACGCCATCAACGGCGTACCGTCGGCCGCCGATCTCGCCGCCGACCTCGCCGACGGCCGCACTGCGGTCATCGTGGCCCACCCCGATGATGAAATATTGTGGGGCGGCGGCCTGCTGGCACGACACCCGGGACTGGACGTCATCTGTTGTTCCATTCCCCACCGCGACCCGGAGCGGGTAATCGGTTTTTTCAGGGCGATGAAACTGCTCGGCCATCATCCGCTGCTCCTGCCGTTTTCAGAAGGCAGCGCCAGTTCGCCGCTGACACATCTCGATCTGCTTGAACTCGACCACTATTCGACCATCATCACGCACAACGAAGCCGGTGAATACGGCCATCTGCATCACCGGCAGGTCCACCAGTATCTTCTCAGCCATTTCCGCGGAAAAATCTATTCGTTCGGGTTCGGCAAAGGCAGAATAGCGCTGACGCTGTCGGAGGACGAACAGGCGAAGAAGCTCGCCGCCCTGCAGTGCTACAGCAGCAAATCGACGGCCGATGGCGGTCTGCCGAAATGGAGCGCGCTGCTTAAAACCTATGAGATCGATTTCGCCGAGGAATCCTACGACCTGATCGCCGCGCCGGCGGTCATCTCGGCCTGCGGCGAACTCGCCAATTCCGAAATCCGCCAGCGCTCGGATTATCAGATCTTCAGCGTCAACGACGGAAAAATCTCCGGCGTCGGCGAACGCCTGCAGAAAAAGCTGCGCGCACTGCAGCCAGTGCTGCCGCCATTCGACAACCAGCGTGTTCTGGATATCGGTTGTGACTTCGGTTTCTGGTCGTTTACGGCCGCGGCTGCCGGTGCTGAAGTGGTCGGCCTCGACCGCTCGCGCTCGGTACGCGATCTCGGTCGCGTCAATATCCCGCTGCTGAACAACCAGACCGCCGTCGAAAACGGACTATGCGCGCAGTTCTATGATTACGAAGCCGGCGCCCAGTGGTGGGATTTGCAGAAATTCGACATTGTTTTCTGCATGAGCCTCTACCATCACATCTTCAACGTCTGCGGCGACCATCGCGCCATCTGGTATTGGCTCTCGAGGGTTACCGCAGGGGTCCTGCTCTGGGAAAATCCCGTCGACACGTCGGATGTCGTGGTGCAAATGAATCTCGCCCGCG
>CAZVDN010000082.1:5899-11601 GCA_964625665.1 uncultured Streptomyces sp.
CGAACTGTGGCCCGATTACAACGAGCAGCAGATCCGTGCCGCCGCCCTCGAGTATTTTGATATCGACTTCGAAGGCCCGGCGATCCATGAGGTCACGCGCAGCGTCTGGCGCCTGAAGCCCAAACAGAACGCGACCGCGATCTACCGCGGAACCGCGCAGGCCGGCGCCGGCGGTGCCGCCAAAGCGTTCAGCCACGCCGACGGCCGGCGCATTGCAGAGATCCGGAAAATCCTCGGCAAGGACATGGTCGCAGGTTCGCTGAACGTCATGCTCGAACAGAATTTTGACTGGGACCGTCGATATTTCCGCGCGCGGCTGCTTGATCTGGCCGATCGCAGCACCGGCCTCGCCGGCAACTGGAGCGCGCGCTGGGTACGTTTTTATCCGCTGAGCGTCAATGGCGCGGCCGCCTGGGCCATGCGTTTTGAAGGCGAGCGCTATCCGGCGAATTTTATCGAGTTGATCAGCGACCAAGCGCTGCGTCCCTTGCTCGCCGCAGACGGCCGCGTGGAAATCTGCTCGGTTTAGGCGGCATCAACGGTATCCCGCAGAATATGCACGCCCCTCCGCCGTCAGCGACTGCAAGAACCACGACCGCTGCACCGCCGTGCCGCAGTGCTGCGCAATACGAAAAGCAGCAGGCGATGCAGCAGGCACTCGCCGCCTGCAGGGCCGGTGCAGCGGACGAAGGAGCGCGCCTGTGCCGCGCCGTACTGGCGCGCGACCCCGGCTATTTCGACGCACTATTCCTGTCCGGCGTCATCGCCGCGGAAAGCGCGGACCTCGAATCCGCTGCGGATTTTTTTACGCGCGCCACGCTGGCGGATCCAGTCTCGCGCCAGGCGCACCTGCGCCGAGCCGTTACGATGCAAAGGCTGCGGCGGTATGCCGAAGCGCTGCAAAGCTACAACGCCGTCACCACACTCGAACCTGCGTTGGCGGAGGTACACAACAACCGCGGCGCGGTCCTGTATGAATTGGGACGCTTCGACGAGGCGGCCTGCAGTCATGCAACAGCCATCCGGCTGAACCCGGCGCTGCTGGATGCGCACCTGAACCACGGCGCGGCACTGACGCGGCTCGGCCGCTGCGAAGAAGCTCTGGCCAGCTATCAAAATTGTCTGCGGCTGGATCCGGCCGATGCAAGAGCGCTGTCGAACGGCGCGGTGACCCTGCGCGAACTGGGGCGCCATGAGGAAGCCCTGCAGTTCTGCGCGCGTGCGCTGAACCTGAATCCCGGCGATGCGGAATGCCTGCTGAATCTGGGCAATACCCTGCGCGATCTGCAACGCCACGCAGAAGCGCTGCTGGTCTACGATCGCGCCATCGCCTTGCGCGCCGGTTACAGCGCCGCCTTTTATAACCGTGGCAACCTGCTCAAGGCCATGAACCGGCTGGAACCCGCGCTCGACAGTTTCGCGCAGGCCATTCGCCTTGATGGCAATTTTGTTTCCGCCCGGTGGAATTCGGCGCTGTGCCGGCTGCTGCTGGGTGATTTTGAAAACGGCTGGCCGGGCTACGAATGGCGCTGGCAGGAACAGTCCGGAATCAATACCCCGCTGGCCACCGCCCGCCCGCGCTGGGCCCCCGGCTGCGGCGCGCGCCGCCTGCTCATCTGGCCCGAGCAGGGCGTCGGCGATGAAATCATGTTCGGCACCCTGCTGCCTGAAGCGCGCGCGCTCGCCCCCGAGCTGCTCGTCATGCTGGATCGGCGCCTGATCCCGCTCTTCTCACGCAGCATGCCCGGTATCACCTTCGTGCCCAAATCGTCTCCCCTTGATGAGGGCCGCTACGATGCGCATCTGCCCATCGCCAGCCTCTGCCAGTATCTGCGCCCGAACGCCGATGCCTTCGCGCGCACGCCACGCGCCTGCCTGTACGCCGACCCCGAGCGTAGCGCCGCGCTGCGCGCCGCACTGCGCGAGCCCGGCAAGCGCCTGTGCGGCATCGCCTGGCGCAGCGGTGGCCTCAAGACCGGCGCCGAGCGCAGTCTCGACCTGAGCACCCTCGCCGCTGCGCTCGACGGCCCCGACATCACGCTGGTCAACCTCCAATACGGCAACGTCGATGCCGAAATCGACGCGCATAACGCCGCCCACCATCCGCCGGTGCAACGCTGCGCCGCCGTCGATATCTTCAATGACCTCGACGGCCTCGCCGCCCTCGTCGCCGCCTGCGACGAAGTCGTCTCCGTCGACAACACCACCGTCCATCTCGGCGGCGCCCTCGGCGTGCCCGTCCGCGTGCTGCTGCCTTTTCATCCCGACTGGCGCTGGCAGCTCAACCGCAGCGACAGCCCCTGGTACCCCAGCCTCACCCTGCTGCGACAGCGCGCCCCAGCCGACTGGTCAACACCGCTGCAACACCTCGGGCGCGGCGTGCCGTTCACCCGCACCGGGTATTGAATCTTCATTTTCCGAATTGAAGGCCCTCCATGACACCGCCCTCCGCGCCGACCAAGACTGTCGTCCATGACCATGCGTTTACGCGGGCCTTGATGGCCTATCAGGCCGGCAACAGCCATGAAGCCGTCGGCCTGTGCCGCCACGCACTCGCCACCGATCGCGACAACTTCGACCTTCTCAACCTTCTGGGCACCGCATTGCTGCAGTTGAATGACTGCGCCGCTGCCGCGACAAGCCTCGAACAGGCCATCGCCCGCCGCCGCGACCGCGCGCCGAGCTGGAGCAATCTCGGCGCCGCCTATCTTGCGCTGAACCAGCCTGCCAAGGCGCTCGAGGCATTTGAACACGCCATAGTGCTCGCCGCAGGGGATGACATCAGTCACTACAACCGCGGCCGCGCCCTGCGCGAACTCGGTCGCCACGCCGAATCCCTGCAGAGCTTCGAGCGGGCGCTTGCGCTGAACCCGCGTGATGCCGAGTTCCACCTCAGTCGTGGCAGTGCCTTGATTGCACTGGAGCAACGCGAGGCGGCGCTGGAGGCTTTCACACAGGCACTGGCCCTGCAGCCCAACTATGCCGAGGCCCACCTCAACAGCGGGATTGCCCTGTGCGCAATGGGCAACTGGCTTGCGGCAATCAATCATTTCGACAAAGCGCTTGAATTGCGGCCGGGTTATATCGAGGCGCATCACCAGCGCTGTGTCGCCAACCTTGAACTGGGCCATCTCGGACTGGCGCTGCAGGACAGCGAATGCGCGATCCGTATCGATGCCAACAGTGCCATCGGCCACAACAATCGCGGCGTCGTGCTGGAGCGCTACGGCCGCTGCAAGGAAGCGCTGATCGAATATACGCATGCATTGAATGCCAACCCCGACTTCCCGCAGGCTCATTTCAATCGCGGCACGTCTTTGAAATACCTGAACCGTCTGGATGAAGCACTGGCGGCCTTCGCCTGCGTGCTCATGCGCACCCCCGGCGACGCGCGCGCCCGCTGGAATTCGGCGCTGTGCCGGCTGCTGCTGGGTGATTTTGAAAACGGCTGGCCGGGCTACGAATGGCGCTGGCAGGAACAGTCCGGAATCAATACCCCGCTGGCCACCGCCCGCCCGCGCTGGGCCCCCGGCTGCGGCGCGCGCCGCCTGCTCATCTGGCCCGAGCAGGGCGTCGGCGATGAAATCATGTTCGGCACCCTGCTGCCTGAAGCGCGCGCGCTCGCCCCCGAGCTGCTCGTCATGCTGGATCGGCGCCTGATCCCGCTCTTCTCACGCAGCATGCCCGGTATCACCTTCGTGCCCAAATCGTCTCCCCTTGATGAGGGCCGCTACGATGCGCATCTGCCCATCGCCAGCCTCTGCCAGTATCTGCGCCCGAACGCCGATGCCTTCGCGCGCACGCCACGCGCCTGCCTGTACGCCGACCCCGAGCGTAGCGCCGCGCTGCGCGCCGCACTGCGCGAGCCCGGCAAGCGCCTGTGCGGCATCGCCTGGCGCAGCGGTGGCCTCAAGACCGGCGCCGAGCGCAGTCTCGACCTGAGCACCCTCGCCGCTGCGCTCGACGGCCCCGACATCACGCTGGTCAACCTCCAATACGGCAACGTCGATGCCGAAATCGACGCGCATAACGCCGCCCACCATCCGCCGGTGCAACGCTGCGCCGCCGTCGATATCTTCAATGACCTCGACGGCCTCGCCGCCCTCGTCGCCGCCTGCGACGAAGTCGTCTCCGTCGACAACACCACCGTCCATCTCGGCGGCGCCCTCGGCGTGCCCGTCCGCGTGCTGCTGCCTTTTCATCCCGACTGGCGCTGGCAGCTCAACCGCAGCGACAGCCCCTGGTACCCCAGCCTCACCCTGCTGCGACAGCACGCCAGCGGCGACTGGTCAACGCTACTGCAAAACCTCAGCCGGCGTTTGGACGCACGCTAACTGTGCCGGCGCATATCATCTGCCGCCACCCGCTGTTAAAGAAGCGCTGAAGTACCCACCCCGTTCGTGGTGAGCTCGTCGAACCATGAACGGAATGCCGAGTAAACCCACCCCGTTCGTGGTGAGCTTGTCGAACCATGAACGGGCGGAGTAAACACAAGGGGCGCATTCGTTTTCCCTTCGACAAGCTCAGGGCGAACGGGCGTTATTCAGTGCATTCTTAAGCAAACTTTGAAGTTGGGAATTTACAAGGCTCGGCAACGCCTTCTATCCGGTTCTTGTCCACCGACTATCCGGTTGTTGTCCATCGACTATCCGGTTCTTGTCCATCGAATCGCAGTTTCGCGCCACGCTTCCTCCCCGCATTCAGTCGCCCTCATGCAGTTGCTCTTCACTTCGCGCGCTGTGATCCACTTGCGGCGGGACTTCCGCCCGCACGCGTGTGCCCGTGCCGGGCACACATAAAAAAAGGCCGCCGGCTTGCGCCGGCGGCCTTCATGCGGTCAATCCCCGGTTACTTGAGGAGCGCCAGCACCGTCTGCGGTTGCTGGTTGGCCTGCGCCAGCATTGCAGTTGCGGCCTGCTGAATGATCTGCGCCTTCGACAGCTTGGTCGTTGCCGCGGCGTAGTCTGTGTCGACAATCCGGCTGCGCGATTCAGTTGCGTTTTGCGCAACACTCGTCAGATTATCCACCGCGTGTGTCAGGCGACTCATCACCGAACCCATGGTCGAACGTTCGCTGTTCACAGCCGCCAGGGCTGCATCCACCGCCGTTACCGCGGAGTTTGCATTGGCTTGGCTGGTCAGATCCTTGTTGTTCAAACGTGCGCTGCCACTGAAGACTGCCGCAGATGCAGGTGCCGCACCCGCACCACCGGTAGTTCCTGTTGCAATAGAGGTTACAGCCGCACCCGCAATCGTCACGACAGTGGCGCCGCCGCCAACTGCGGTGATATCGCCAATGGAACGCCCCGAAGAATCCTTGATATTGAGGGTTTGACCGGTCGAGGTCACGCTGACGCCCTCGTATCCAGCGGTACCGGTAATCAGATTGCTGAGCGCCGTCTTGATCGACGTGACCTCCGCCGTGGTGGCAAAGCTCCCGGCTACCGCAGTACCGATGCTGGCGGTGAAAGTATGGCTACCAATAACGACAGAAAAGTTTTGCGCGGACAGCATCGTATTGCCGCTATGGTTCAGGTTTGTGGCTTTTTCGCTGGCCACCGGCGTGCCCTGTTCGCCGTAACTGAAATCTTTCAACGCAATACTGATGGTTTGATCAGCATTGGCACCGACCTGAAATTTGACATTGCGCACCGCCGAGCCAGCCACCGCCGGATCCGCGAGCGTCCCGCCAGTACCGACTT
>CAZVDN010000083.1:0-2754 GCA_964625665.1 uncultured Streptomyces sp.
CTCAATTTGTGCGCCAGCGCGCGGCCGAGCAGGTCGCCCGAACCGCCGGGGCCGGCGGCGACGATCAGGCGCACGGGTTTGTTCGGGTAATTCGGTTGGGCCATGGCCTGCATCGAAATTGCGCAGCAGCCGGCCGTCGCCGCGGCAATGACATTACGATTAATCAACTTTGGCTCCCGACAACCGCACGACTTTTTCCCATTTCACCAGTTCGCTTTTAAGATGTGCTGCAAGTTGCGCCGGCGACGAGCCGACCGGTTCGATGCCCTGGGCCTGCAGCTTTTCGCGCACGTCAGTCATGGCCAGTATGGTCACGAGTTGCGCATTCAATTTATCAACCACGGCAGGCGGTGTGCCGGCCGGTGCCAGCAGCGGATACCACGTTGACGCGTCGTAACCTGCCAAACCGGCTTCGGCAATGGTCGGCACGTTCGGCAGGGCCGGCGCGCGGCGGTTTCCGGATACGCCGAGGGCCGTCATGCGCCCGCCCTTGATGTGTTGCATGACGCCCGGCATGGTCGGGAACCACAGCGAGACCTGGCCCGAGAGCAGGTCGGCGGTGGTCTGGCCGATGACCTTGTACGCCACGTGCACGCGTTCGATGCCGGCCATTCTGCGAAAGAGTTCCATTGCCAGATGGCCTGAACTGGCGCTGGCGGTCGAGGCGTAATTGATCTGTCCGGGTTTTTTCTTCGCCAGTGCGATCAGTTCGCGGATGTTTTTCGCCGGCAGCGACGGATGCGCGACCAGCACGTTGTGTGCGCTGACGAGCAGCGTAACCGGCGCAAAATCCTTCAGCGGGTCGTAGGGCAGCGATTTATAGAGGCTCGAGTTGACCACCACCGAGGCGCTCGACATGTAGATTGTGTAACCGTCAGCGGGCGATTTGGCGACGAGTTCGGCGCTGACATTGCCGCCGGCGCCGGGCCGGTTGTCGATGACGACCTGCTGGTTCCACGCTTCGGAGAGTTTCTGCCCGACCAGACGCGCGACGAGATCAACGCCGCCGCCGGCAGCAAAGGAAACGACGAGGCGGATGGGGCGTGCCGGGTAGGACTGTGCAAAAACTTCGATGCCGAATGACAAAGAAAGAATGCAAAGCAAGGCACAGCAAAAGCGGCTAATCATGAAAAGTTGCCAAAAAAAACGCGTCAACACAGGGAGCGTTGCGCGTGGTCAAGCGCAACGCCTACAACTGTCATCACGGAAACGGATAGACAATTGAATACAGGTGGTTCTTTGTGTAGCTGGTTGAGGTCGGCGAGATGAAATGCAGGTCGCTGTCGCGGTTGGTGCTGTCACTGACGTAATCGGCCCAGTTGGTGCTCGGGCGGGTGCTGCCAGCCGGGCCAGGCATGATGATGAGGGCGCTGGTGTCCCATCCGCCCCCATTCAGATCAATCGTCATGAAAGCCGTTGGCCCTGCAGTGATGCGGTCGCCCACCGCGTAATAGATGACACGCCACCAGTTGTTTAGCGTCAGATAGCTGGGCAGTGCGGGTATTGCACCGCTGCCCCACGCTTCGGGCGTGGCGGTTCCCAGCGGTGCGTTGCCGTATAACGCGGTTGTGTCGCTGACGCCATCCCAATTATTGTCCGCCCAAGGGAAACAGTTGCAGGCGCTTTTGATTTTGTACTGCTTGAGCAGCCCAATGACATCTTTGCCGACGCGTTGTTCGACGACCGGCAGAATGTCCGATGTGGTCACCGGCAGCAACTGATCGTTAAAGGTTCCCGGCGAGGGTGACGTCAGCGACATCACAAAGGGTCCGTTGTTCTTCCAGTTGAAGCCGCCTCCGGGAGTGCCTTCCAGATAATTGTTTGCGCACAGGTTCTGCGCGATGACCGAGTTGGTCAGGTTGCATTCTTCGGCCACTGTGGTCGAGCGCCTTTGCGTGCCAATTGCCTGGCCCGGCGCGATAATGACCGCGATTGCCTCGTTGGTCAAGTTGGTTACCATATCGTCTTTCCAGACGGACAGCGAACCCTTGCTATCGCTGTTGATGATGGCTGGTCCACCTGTCGAGTACCAAGGCCGATGCGTTGCGCTCAACACATACCAAAAGGTCTCGCCCGAAGCATCCTTTGGCTCGGCAATCCCGAGTGTTTTCCAGGGCACGCGACCAACACGCCCGGCGGCGGTGCAAAGGCATTCTTCAATGCCGTCGTTGTCGGTGTCGGGGCAGGGCAATTCACCCGGGCGTGCATTGGTCGTGGCCGGACACGCCGCAGGTGCCGGATTGCGGCCATTGATGGAGTAGGCAATCAAGGCCGACTTGATGATGGCCATCTGCGCGGCATTATTGGAGATTTGCTCGGCCACGACTGATGTGCCGGAAAGCGCATAGCGCGTTACACCCATGGCGGCGACCATCAATACGAGGATCATCGTCAAAAGAATGACCTGGCCGCACTGGCGTCGGGCAATAACCGGCAATTTAGGTGTTTTTGGCATACAGTTCGAAAACCTGACCGGCTAAGTCATAGGAATCGTAAATATTTCATGATAATCTCGTAATCAGTCTACCTAAGTATAGGAAATATAACACGCTTCGGCCAAATTTCAGGCTGGGAACAGGCGGTAATTCAGGGACATGATGAAGATTATAAGAATTCAAAGGGCGTTCGTGCTGATCGAGATGGTGCTGCCATAATTGCCCGCCCCCAACTGGCCCGCGCCGCCGATCACCAAGGTGCCGGCACTGATCGTGGTCGTGCCGGAGTAAACGTTCACGCCGGAAAGCGTCCAGGTGC
>CAZVDN010000083.1:2764-11598 GCA_964625665.1 uncultured Streptomyces sp.
CTGGCGCCAATCAATCAACAAATTCAGCAAGGCAAGGTTCGCGACACAGAAAAAGCAATCGCTGATATCCATGAGGCTCTGATTGGCTTTGTCATGGTCAATGGACGGTTGCCTCGCCCGGCGACCTCCGCTACAAATGGACTTGAACGCGGGACTTGCACGACGGATGTAAATTGCACCGGGTTTATACCTTGGACCACCCTTGGTTCACCCAAGCTGGATGGATGGGGCAATATTATTCAATATAGCGTAACCCCGGCGTTCGCTGATAGTGCGTTTTTGCTGACCTCCACAGGAACAAAAACCATTCAGGAACTCCCATTGCCGGCTGCGCCATACGCGACAAATATTCCAGTTGTAATTTGGTCGCATGGTCCCGAAAATTTTGGTACCGACAATTCGGGTGTTGTTCGCTCCAATAACTCTGCTAGCGTAACCAACGTCGACGAAATCGCCAACAACACTGCGAGCACTCTGTTTTACCGGCGCACCCCTTCAACAAACGCTGCGGCTGCGGGGGGGGAATTTGACGACATTGTCACATTCATTCCAACTGCCGTTCTGATCGGCAAAGCCGTCGCTGCCGGCAAACTGCCTTGATCATCGGCGCGCAGCATATCCGGATTGAAATTTCGTAGAGGGAGATTTACATGCGCAGATCATTGGCTGCCGTTATCACCGCTTTGCTGTTTTCCGGTCTCTGCCATGCAGCAAGCGATGAACAAAAGAAACACGCCAACGAGGTGATTGACCGCAATGCCGGGGCGACGGCCATCGTCGGCGATTCGCTGTTTTATTTCGGCGAACTCGGCATGCAGGAGCACGAAAGCGCGAAGTTCCTGAAACAGACGCTCGAAGGCATCGGCTTCAAGGTCGAGGTCGGCGGTGCCGGCATGCCGACCAATGTCTGGGCGCAGTGGGGCAGCGGCAAACCGAAGATTGTCATCGTCACCGAAATCGATGCGCTGCCCGAAGGCTCGCAGGATCCGCACAGTTTTCCGCGCAAGCCCATGGTGGCCGGCGCACCCGGCCATATGGAAGGCCACAACGTGCACGGTGCGGTGGCGGTCGCGGCGGCGCATGCGCTGAAGCAGACCATGGAGCGCTACAACCTGCCGGGCACGGTGGCAATTTCCTTCGGTCCGGCCGAAGAGCAACTGATCAGCCGGCCGTTTCTGGTGCGCGCCGGTTATTTCAAGGATGCCGATGCCGCGATCCTCGTGCACATCGCCGACAACATGCGCACGACCTTCGGTTACCGCAACTATGCGGCGATCAGCGCCAAATTCACCTTTCACGGCAAGACGGCGCACGGTGCCGTCGCGCCCTGGGAAGGCAGGGACGCGCTCGACGCGGTGGAATTGATGAGCATCGGCTTCGACAAGCTGCGTGAACACCTGCGGCCGACCTATCGCGGCCACCGCACCATCACCATGGGCGGCATCCAGCCGAACGTGATTCCGGACCTCGCGCAGATCTGGTGGTATGTGCGCGATGCCAGCGGCCCGGCGGCGAAAGAGAATTTCGACAAGCTGGTCAACATCGGCAAGGGCGCGGCGCTGATGACCGGCACGACGATGGACATGGAATTCGTCGCTTCGGCGTGGCCGCAGCTCGCCAACCGGGTGATGGCCGAGGCGATCCAGAAAAATATCGAGGCCGTCGGTCTGCCGAAATGGAGCGACGACGAAGTGAAATTTGCGAAGGATTTCCAGAGCTCGCTCGGATTGAAACCCGTCGGGCTCAATACGCAGCCGGTAAAATTCGGTGCGGCCCAGCAGTCCTATTCGTCGAACGACAGCGGGGATGTGACCTGGAACGTGCCGACCGGTGCCCTCGATTTTTCAGCAAGCATTCCCGGTGTGTCGCCGCACAACTGGCAGGCGGCGGTGGGCAAGGCCCACTCGATTGCGCACAAGGGCGCGGTCGCTGGCGCCAAGGTGCTGGCCGGCACCATACTCGATCTGCTGACGACGCCGGAACTGCTCGAGCGCGTCAAGGCGCAGTTCCGTGAAGATACCAAAGGCATCGAATATTTTTCACTGATGCCGCCGGATGCCAGACCGCCGCTCGACATGAACCGTGAAATGATGGAGCGCGTGCGGCCGGAGATGCGCAAGCACTACCTGAACAAGGTTCCGCAGTTCAACTGATTTCCCGCTGGATTGCCGGATGCGCCCCGCGCGTCCCGCAGTGCGGTCGCGCGGGTGATGTGCAAACCGGCGCCGGCGTCGTTACGATTTTGCGCGCGCCGCCTGCATCGCCTGCCAGACTTTCGACGGTGTCAGCGGCATGTCGAGATGCTTGATGCCGAGCGGGCGCAGCGCATCGATCACCGCGGCCACCAGCACCGGAATCGAGGCCGTGCAACCCGATTCGCCGACGCCTTTGACGCCGAGCGGGCTGATCTTGCTCGGTGTGGCGTGTTCCGCGCCGCGAATGGCCGGGATGAGGCCGGCGCGCGGCATTACATAGTCCATGAAGCTCGCCGCCAGCGGCTGGCCCGAATCGCGGTCGTAGACGACGTGTTCGCCGAACACCTGGCCGGCGCCCTGCATGACGCCGCCGTGTAACTGGCCCTCGACGATCGCGTGGTGAATCACTTCGCCGCAATCATCGACTGCACAGTAGGAAACGACTTTCGTGACGCCGGTCTCCGGATCGACTTCGACTTCGACGATGTGGCAGCCGTTGGGGAAGGTCGAGCCGAATTTGCCGTCGGCCTTCACCACCACCGGTTTCGTTTTTGCCAGTGCGGCGAGTTCGATTTTCTGTTGGCTCTGCGGTGAACTGAAGACGCCGTTGGCATAGCTGATCTGCGACGGTTCAAGTTTCAGTTCGAGAGCCGCCAGCGCGCGGCCGGTCTCGATCAGTTTGACCGCGGCGAGATGGCAGACACTTCCGGCGCCGACCGTGCTGCGCGAACCGCCAGTGTGATTGCCGATGAGCGTAAAGCCGGGCAGGCATTGCACGATCTTTACGCGCTCCAGCGGGATGCCGAGCGCTTTCGAAACGATCAACGCATAGGTGGTTTCGTGACCGTGGCCCTGTGATTTGGCCACGGTGTGCGCGGTCACTGTGCCATCGGTGTCGAGCGTGATTTCGACTTCGTCAGTGAAGTTGCCGGCGCCGGAGTTTTCAATCACGGTCGATATGCCGATGCCGCGCAGTTTGCCGGCTGCTGCGGATTTTTCACGGCGTTGCGGATAGCCGTTCCAGTCGGCGAGTTTCAGCGCCTTGTCGAGCATGCCCGGCATGTCGGCGATTTCATAGACCGAGCCGGTCGGTGTCTTGTAGGGATAGGCCGCCAGCGGAATGAAGTTGCGGCGGCGCAGTTCGGCCGGGTCGATTTTCATTTCGTCAGCCGCGGCATTGACCAGGCGCTCGACCACGTAGGCAATGTCGGGACGGCCGGCGCCGCGGTAGGAACCCACGGGTGTGGCATTGGTCAGCGCGACGCGATAGGTACCGTAGAGCGCCGGAATTTTATCAACGCCGGTCATGCAGGTGGTGGTGTTGCGGATGTGGCCGAAGGCGGCGGGCGACAGATAGGCACCCATGTCGTTGATCCAGTCCAGACGCATGGCGAGAAATTTGCCGTCGGCGTCGAGCGCGAGTTTGCCGTTGATGATGTTGGAGCGGCCGTGCGTGTCGGTGAGAAAACCCTCGACGCGTGTCGATACCCATTTGACCGGTTTGCCGGTGGCCTTGGCTGCCAGCATCAGCGCGCAGTATTCGGGGTAAGCGACCGTGCGCTGGCCGAAGCCGCCGCCGACATCGCGCGACTCGAAGACCAGTTTGTCTTCGGCCACACCGGTATAGGAGGACATCTGCTTGCGCAGCGTCGTCGCCCCTTGATTGCAGACGTTGAAACGGTAGACGCCGGTGGCGTTGTCATAAGCGACAAGGCAGGCGCGCGGTTCCATCGGGCTCGGTGCGACGCGCGTGCTTTCGACTTTGAGCGTGGTGATGTGCGCAGCCTGCGCGAACGCGGCGGCGACTGCTTTTTCATCGCCGGTTTCGACTTCGAACACGAGGTTGCCCGGCACGCTGTCGTGCAATTGCGCGGCCCCCGGGGCCAGCGCATCTTCGGCGAGCGCCACGGCCTGCAGATCACGGTATTCGATTTCAACGAGTTCGGCGGCGTCCTGTGCGGCGGCAGCGCTGTCGGCGACAATGATGGCGATGGCCTCGCCGACGAAACGCACTTTTTTCGCTGCCAGCACCGGACGTTCATGCGGATGGGCGTTTTTGCCGTCGCGGCCGGGGAAGGTCAGCGCGTGCGGCGCTTTGATATAACCGGCGCGCACGGCGTCTTCGCCGGTCAGGATCAGTTTGACGCCGGGGCTGGCCAGCGCGCGCGTGCTGTCGATGGCAACGATCTCGGCATGGGCGCGGTCGGCACGCACGAAGTGCGCATAGAGTTGACCGGGCGCGTTCCAGTCGGAGGCATATTTGCCCGCGCCGGTGATCAGGCGCAAGTCTTCGACACGGTTGACGGATGAATGATGCGACGCGTGATTGTCCACGTGTGGCTGCTCCTGCGTTGGAATGCCGCTATGTTAAACCGGCATGCGGCGGTGTTCCAGTTTTCATTGCGCCGGTGATTGCGGGTGTTGACATGCGGCAGTATGATTTCCGCTCACATCGGGCAGCCATAAAATTCGCGGGGAGACCGAGCATGAAAATTACCGGACTGGACCACTACAACATCGCCACCGGCGACATCGAGCGGGCACGCAAATTCTATACGGAGGTGGTCGGCTTTCGCGATGGCGAACGTCCGCCGTTCGGCAAGCCCGGCGCGTGGATGTACATGGGCGACCATGCGATTCTGCATATCGGCACCGTGCGCGTGCCGAAAACCAAGGGCAAATCGGATTCCTACGACCACGTGGCGTTCCGCGTGCAGGACATCGACGAAGTGCGCGCGCGCCTCAAGCAGCACAATATCTACAATGAGGAATTCGCCGTGCCGGCGCGCAACATGCACCAGATCTTCTTTCGTGATCCGGACGGCAACGAGATCGAACTGCTGTTCTTCGGCAAGGACGCCGAAAAGGCCAAGGCCGAAGGCGCGCGCGTCGATTCGACGATCGGGCGGACGGTTTAAAGCGTTGGACTTTTAAATTCCCCGCCCGACGCAACCAGTCCCCACTGCGTCATCTGCATGTCGGTGCTGAAGTGGATGTGCGCGCCGGCGGCGCGCGCGTCGCGGAAAATGCGTTCAAGCGGGCTTTTCTGATAGATGCCGTTGGCACCGGCCATGTCCTGCAGCAGGTCGATGGCTTCCATCGCCAGCTTCACGGCCAGCGCGGCATTGCGCTTGTGACGCAGCTTGTGTTCGGTGGTGACTGCGCGACCCGCCGCGGTTTCGCGTTCGGCGTCGACGCAGTCGTTGCGCAGGATCAAGCGCGCGGCGTCGATCTTGGCGCCGGCCATGCCGATGCGCAGTTGCACCGTCTGGAAGTCGCGCATCTTGGCGCCCTGTACGGTGCTGCGTGATTTGATCCAGTCGAGCATGGCATCAAGCGCGCCCTGCGCATTGCCTACCACGCAGCCGCCGAGCGCATGGCCGCCGACCGACGATGTCGGGATCACGTACATGGGGTTCGGATTTTCTTCGACGCCTGCGAAGCGGTGTCCGGGCAACCCCGTTGCCATCGACTGCACGCGATAATCCGGCACGAACAGGTTTTCGACCTTGCAGGTGCTGCTGCCGGTGCCGCGCATGCCCATCGTCTGCCAGTCGTCGATGATTTCGTATTCGGCGTCGCGCAGCAGGCATTGCACCCAGTCCACCGGCTTGTCGTTCTCGATTACCATGCAGGCCAGCATGTTCCAGGTCGAGTCGTTGACGGCCGAGCAGAAATTCCATGTGCCGGACAGCATCAGGCCGCCGTCGACCTTCTTCGCGCGGCCCTGCGGGTAGGCGATGCCGGCGGCGATCAGCGCGTCGGGGTTTTCGTTCCAGACTTCGTCCTGCGCCTGTTTGCTGAACAGCGCGAGCGTGCGGTGGTGCGAGGCGAGGTTGGCGACGTTCCAGGCCGTCGAGCAGTCGCCGCGGCCGAGCATTTCCGGAATTTCGACCCAGGCGGCAAAATCGAGTTCCATGCCGCCGCGCGATTTCGGCTGCAGAAAACGAAACAGGCCGCTGGCGTGCAGCGCTTCACGCACCGCGGGTGCCAGCTGGCGCGCTTCTTCGGCCTCGGCGGCGTGCGCGCGCAGCAGCGGGATCAGATCGGCTGCGCGTTTGACGGCTTCTTCGCGGGTGACGTTCGCGAAGCTGGTAGAATTTCGGGAAGTATTCATGTCGGCAATTTCCGGCTGAAACGGTTTCAACAAGAACAGGCCTGCATTCTGACGCAATGCAATGGCCGGAACCATATCCGTCATCGATTATATGTGATTTGCACGGGGGCATCCCCCGTCAGCGGAGGAGCAGCGCAGCATGCGGCACATTGCCAAATACGTGATCGACACTTCGGGCGGCGAGCGCGCCAAATTCATGACGGCCAAAACGCCCGCCGGGCTGATCCGCCTTGATTCTGGCAGTCCGTCGTTTGCAACGCCGCTGCATATCGTCGAAGCTGTGAAAAAAGCCATCGACGAAGGCCACACCGGTTACATCCTCGAAAAAGGCGTGATGACGCTGCTCGAAGCGATTTGCGAATCGATCGCGGCCGAAACCGGCGCGGCGATTGCGCCGGGCCAGGTGCTGATTACCAATGGATCGAGCTCCGGCATTTACGCCGTGATGAGCTGTTTTCTCGATCCGGGCGACGAGGTCATTGTTTTTAACCCGAGTTATTCGCTCTATCCGCATGTCGCGCGCCAGTTGGGCGCGGTGCCGGTGCCGGTGCTGCACAAACCGGATTACCAGCTCGACATCGACGCGGTGCGCCGCGCGATCACGCCGCGCACGCGCCTCATCATGCTGAACAACCCCAACAATCCGACCGGTGTCGTGTATCAGGAAGCGGACATCGCGGCGCTGCTCGACCTTTGCGCGGAGAAAGACCTGCTGCTGGCGTCCGACGAGGCCTATTGCAAACTGATGCAGCCGGGTCAGGTGCATGTGCCGGTGCTCAAATATCACCAGCATCTCGATCGTTTGATCCTGCTCGGGACGTTTTCGAAATCCTACGCGATGACCGGCTGGCGCCTCGGTTATCTGGTGGCGCCGCCCGATTTGATCGACTATCTCTACGGCATCCACCGCGCGATCAACGGGCCGATCTGCAATTTCGTGCAGCGCGCCGGCATTGCCGCGCTGCGCGGCCCGCAGGACTGCATCGGCGAATTCAACAAAATCTACAAAACCCGCGCGGCGCTCATGCACCGGCTGGCCAGTGCGATTCCGGGCCTCCATCCGGCCCAGCCGCAGGGCGCGTTCTATATGTGGACGCGCTTCGATCTGCCGCAATCGGCGCGCGAAGTGAAGGCGCGCCTCTTCGAGCGCGGCGTCGCGGTGCGCAGCGGTTCTGAATACGGCACCGGCGGTGAAAAGCATCTGCGCATCAGTTATTCGGTGAGCGAAGAGACCATCGAAAAAGGCATGGCCGTCATTGCCGATGTGGTCCGCGAACTGGCGAAAGAAGCGGCATGAGCGAACGCCTGATCGATATGCGCAGCGACACCGTGACGCGGCCGACCGCGGCGATGCGTGAGGCCATGTTGCGCGCCGAAGTCGGCGACGACGTGATGGGCGAGGACCCGACCATCAACGCCCTGCAGGAGCGTGCGGCCGCGTTGTTCGGCAAGGAGGCGGCGCTGTTTGTCTCGTCGGGCACTCAGGCCAATCAGATTTCGATCAAGGCTTATACGCAGCCCGGCGACGAAGTCATCGCCGATGCGATCTGCCATCCGGTGCGCAGCGAACTCGGCGGCGCGGCGCTGATCTCCGGCGTGCAGGTGGCGATGATTCCGACCGAGCGCGGCGTCTACACCCGCGAGACTGCGGCGAAATACATCCGCTCCGACAACTGGATGCAACCGAAAACGTCGCTGTTGTGGGTGGAGAACACACACAATGCCGGTGGCGGCACGGTGTTCCCGCCGGATGTCCTGGATGGGTTGCGCGCATTGTCTGACGAACGCGGCATTCCCCTGCATATCGACGGCGCGCGGATTTTCAATGCGGTGGTGGCCTCGGGCATCAAGCCGGCGGAGTGGGGCAAACGCTGTGATTCGATTTCGTTCTGCCTGTCGAAGGGACTTGGCTGCCCTGTCGGCTCTATGCTGATGGGCAGCAAGGCGTTTATCGCGCGCGCGCGGCGCCTGCGACAGATTGTCGGCGGCGGCTGGCGCCAGGCCGGCATTCTGGCGGCGGCGGGATTGCACGCGCTCGACCATCATGTCGAACGCCTTGCCGACGATCACGCCAACGCCAAACACTTTGCACGGCTGGTCGCCGAGACGCGCGGGCTCAAACTTGTCTACGATGAAACGCAGACCAATCTGGTGTTTTTCGACGTCGCTGAATCAGGGCTGACGGCCGAGGAAGTCAGCCGGCGCCTGCGTCAGCGCGGCGTCGCCATGGCGATGCGCGGCGGCACGACATTCCGTGCGGTCACCCATCTCGATGTCACGCGCGCCGATGTCGAGCGCGCCGCCGCAGCGTTGCGCGAAGCGCTGAATTGAATCAATTTGATCACTCAAACGGTCAGGGGCCATTCATGAATGCAAAAACACTCAAAGGCGGCATTGCCGCGCTGGCGCTGATGCTGGCCGGCCACGTGGCGGCGCAGGGTTATCCGAACAAGGGCATTCTGATGGTGGTGCCGCTGGCCACGGCGAGTGCGACCGATGTGGTGATGCGCATTGTCACGCAG
>CAZVDN010000084.1:0-6979 GCA_964625665.1 uncultured Streptomyces sp.
TGGCGATGACCAGCGTCGGCGCCTGCACGTCTTTCAATTCGGGATTGAGATCGACACCGCCGACCCAGCGCACATAGGCGAGCCCCGTTGACACCGCAGTCCGACCCATCAGATCGACCCACCAGTCCACACCGCGCTCGGGCATCTTCGCGCCGAGGCGTCCGCCCATCGTCCAGCGCGCCCAGCTGCGCATGCCATGGGTCGTCATGTGATCGACCCAGCCCGGCACTGCGGGGCCTGTGACCGGTGCCGAGACCACGGTCACGGTTTTCACCAGATGCGGCCGCAGCACGGCCAGCTTGAGCACCGGCATGCCGCCGCTCTTGCCGCCGACCAGATGCACCGGCTTGTGCGGCGAGACCGCATGAATCAGGCGCGCCAGATCGTCGGCAATGAGTTCGGTGCTGAAGTTGAAATTCTCGGGCACTGCGCCGCTCTGGCCGAAGCCGCGCTGGTCATAGCGCACGACGCGGTACTTGCGCGAAAAATGCGGCACCCACGAACGCCATGCTTCGGTGCACTCGGTAAAGCCATGCACGAAGACCACGGTTTCCGGCTCGATCCACGGATCGGTGTGATCGTCTATGGTGTAGAACATCCGCAGGTCGGGCGGCAGGTCGAGAAACGGCATGCTGTTTTCCTGTGATCAGTGAAGCGGCTGCGTGGTTAACCGGCGGATACGGTCGGCACGTTGTGCAGGCGGTAGGTCTCGGCAGCAGTGTTTTTGTAGAGCGCGGCCTTGTCCGCCGCCGAATAGTTTTTTGTCAGGCGCTTGAAGGCGTTCCACAGCACGGCATAGCCGCAGCTGAATTTATCGACCGGGAAGTTGCTCTCCAGCATGCAGCGCGCGGGGCCGAAGATTTCGACGGTGGTTTCGACGTAGGGTTTCCACGCCGCGGCGAGTTCTTCCGAGGTGGCGTGCGTGTCGCGCAGATGAAAATTCCAGCCGCAGCGCGGCATGCCGAAGCCGCCGACCTTGATTTTCAGATTGGGAAAGGCGGCGAGTTCGCGCATATGGCCTTTCCACGTCGCGAAGATTTCGTCGCGTTTGCCCTGATAAGGCCCGACGCCGAGGATGCCGCCGACGTGATTGAGAATCACGCTGGTTTCCGAATTCTTGCGCAAGAGGTCCATCAGTTCCGGCAGCTGCGGAAAAAACATCCACGCATCGAACGACAGGCCGCATTTCGCGAGGCGCGCCACACCTTTCTGGAAGTCGGCGTTCAGGCAGAGCTGGCGCGAGCGCGGGTTGTGTTTGTTGACGCTGCTGTGATCGGCGGTCGCGGGGCTTTCATCCCAGGCCATGTTGTGGCGTATGCCGCGCAGCCGCCCGTTGCCGGCGGCGATCAGCGCGTCGAGCACCGGCTGCACCTGGTCACCGAGCGCAAGATCGGCGTAGCCGACGATGCCCGCGCACAACTGCGCCTTGCCGATGCGGCCGCTGGCCGCCATCGCCGCGATGCCGTTGACGAACTCGACCTCGCCGACGGATTTCATTTCGGCGGGGCCGTCGGCGCGGTACATGTTCTCGCCGCTTTGCACGAACACCGTGGCCAGCACATTGTGGCCGCTGTTGACGTCGGCCGACAGCTCGTCGAACACATAACGCCCGCGCCCGTCGAGCCAGGCGTGATGGTGCGGGTCGATGATCGGCAGCGCCGGTTCGAGAATGTCTTCGCGATAGGCGGCGTGCCAGGCGCCGAGTTCGGCAAAAGGGCGCGGCGCGGCGCGCAGTTTGTGCGTGGTGTTCATGAACAGCTGCCGTAGTGGATAAAGGGATGCCGCTTATTCGATCTTGATGCCGACGTCCTTGATGAGTTTGGCGAACTTGGCGATTTCGGTGTTGATGGTCTGGCCGAACTGCGCCTGCGTGCTCGGCACCGCCTCGACGCCGAGCGCGGCAAAGCGGTCCTTGACTTCCTGCGTGTTGAGAATGCGCACGAGTTCGCTGTTGAGTTTCGCCGTGATGTCTTTCGGTGTTCCGGTCGGTACCAGCACGCCCCACCAGCTTTCGATGGCGTAACCGGCAATGCCGGCTTCGGCCACACTCGGCACACCGGGCACCAGCGGCGTCGATTTGGCGCCGGTCACAGCGAGCGCGCGCAGTTTGTTGGCCTTGACGTGCGGCAGCGCCACCGGCATGTCGGAGAACGAAATCTGGATCTGGCCGCCGAGCAGATCGTTGATGATCAGCGCCGAGCCTTTGTACGGAACATGCAGCATGCTGACGCCGGTCATGTTCTTGAACATCTCCGCGGCGAGGTGCGAGATGCTGCCGGCGCCGCTGGTGCCGAAGTCGATCTTGCCGCCGCCTTTGATATACGCGACGAGTTCCTTGATGCTGGCCGCTTTCACCGACGGATTGACGACGACGATGTTGGGGCCGGCCGCCGCCATCGTGACCGGCACGAAATCGCGCACCGCATCGTATTCGAGTTGTTTGTAGAGACTGCCGTTGATCGCCACTGGCGCCACGTTACCTACCAGCAGCGTGTAACCATCGGCCGGCGCGCGCGCCGCCATGGTGGTGCCGACGATGCCGCCGACGCCGCCGCGGTTGTCGACCACCACGCCCTGTTTCCACGCTTCGGTGAGCTTCTGGCCGAGCGTGCGCGCGATGGTGTCGGAGGTGCCGCCGGCCGGAAACGGCGCGATCAGGCGGATCGGTTTGGTCGGATAGGCGGCGTCTGCGGCCAGTGCTGCATTGAACGCGGGCAGTGCGAGCGCCATGCCTGCGGCGATGGCGGTGAACGTCGTTTTCATGGTGTTCTCCTCGGGTGGGCTGCATGCGGCCGGCAGGCCGCTGCAATCTGAAAATAATCGACCGCTAGTCTGCAACAAGGGGGCGGTGCACGCAAGCGCAGCGGCCCGGTATTTGTGCCGAATTGTGAAGGCGCAAAATTTATTCGCGGTTGATGCCCGCTTCCTTCACGACCGCGGCCCATTTGCGCATGTCGGCGCGGATGACGGCGTCGAATTCCGCCGGCGTGCTGCCCACTGCAGTGGCGCCCTCACCGACGAGCTGCTGCGCGAATTCACCGGTGCGCACGATCTTCACGATTTCGCGATGCAGGCGATCGATTACTGCCTTCGGCGTGCCGGCCGGCGCGAGGATGCCGTTCCAGCCAATCGCTTCATAACCGGGCAGCGCATCGGCGATCGGCGGCACATGCGGCAGGATCGGCAGGCGTTGTTTCGTGCTGACACCGAGCGCGCGCACGCGGCCGGCTTTTTCCTGCGGCACCACGGTGCCGGCCGAGGCGATGAAATAAAGCTGGATCTCGCCGGCCACCAGCGCAGTCAACACCTGCGGGCTGCCTTTATAGGGCACATGCGTGATGCGCAGCTGCGCCATCGAGCGCATCAGTTCGGCCGCGAGATGACCGAGGCTGCCGCTGCCGACCGAACCGTAGTTGAGGGCGCCGGGCTTCGCGCGGGCCAGCGCGATCAGTTCCTGCGTGGTTTTGACCGGCGCATCATTACCGACGATCAACACCGTCGAGACCGTGCTGACGATGGTGATCGGCGCGAAGGATTTTTCCGTGTCATAAGGCAGCGTCTTGAACAGGCTCGGATTGACCGGATGCGCCGGGAACACCATCAGCAGCGTGTAACCATCGGCCGGCGCGGTGGCGACCAGTTGCGAACCGATCACGCCGCTGGCACCCGGGCGGTTGTCGATGACCACCTGCTGGCCAAGGCTTTCGGACAAGCGCGGCGCAATGCTGCGCGCGAGGATGTCGGTGATGCCGCCGGCGCCGCTCGGCACCACGAGGCGCACCGGGCGTGCCGGATAGGTTTCGGCGGCAATGGTTGCCGTGGCGGAGAAGAGCAGGGCGGCGGCGAGCAGCAGAAGGTGTTTGCGCATGGGCGCAGAATAGGCGAGTCGGTCGCCGCGGTCAAAGGCCGCGGCGCTGTGGCATCATGCGGTCAGAAGAAACCGGAGGAGATCATCTTGAATGCTTCGTTATCGATCCGCGTGCGCGTCTGCGCCGCATTGGCGTGCTGTATTGCCGCCGCCAGCGTGAATGCCGCCTGGCCCGAGCGTCCGGTGCGCATCATCGTCACTTCGCAACCCGGTGGCGGCAGCGACACCACGTTTCGCGTGCTGGCGCCCAAACTCACCGAATATCTCGGCCAGCAGGTGGTTGTTGAAAACCGCGCCGGCGTCAGCGGCAACATCGGCGCCGAAGCCGTTGCGCGCGCTGCGCCCGACGGCTATACGCTGGGCACCCTGTTTTCATCGCATACCAGCAACGTCGCCGTGATGAAAAACGTGCCCTTCGATCTGATCCGCGATTTCACGCCGATCACCAATGCGGTGACCATGCCCAATCTGCTGACTTCACATCCGTCGGTGCCGGCAAAAACGCTCAAGGAACTGATCGCCTTCGCCAAGACGCGCCCCGGCCAGATGCAGTATGCGACCTCGGGTGTGGGTGCCAACGCGCACCTGTCGATGGTGCTGCTGCTGAACATGACGGGGCTGTCGATGGTGCATGTGCCCTACCGCTCGACGCCCAGTGCCACCACCGACGTCATCGCCGGCCACGTGCCGCTGATGATGGCCAACATCGTCGTTTCCGTGCCGCATGTGCGGAGCAACCGCCTGCGCGCCTACGGCGTCACCAGCGCGCAACGCTCGAGCGGTGCGCCCGAACTGCCGACGATCATCGAGATGGGCCTGCCCGGTTACGTTGCCGTGCAGTGGTACAGCCTCGTCGGCCCCGCCGGACTGCCGCGCGAGATCGTCATGAAAATGCACGCCGCCATGCTGCGCGGGCTCGCCGACCCGGCGGTGAAAAAGCGCCTCAACGACGACGGCGCCGAAACGACGCCGAATGCTACGCCCGAGGAGTTCGGCGCCATGCTGAAATCCGAAATGACGAAGTGGGGCAAGGTCGTGAAGTCGGCGGGGATTACCGCAGAATAGTCCGGCCATGAGTTATCCCGCCTGCCCGAAATGCGGTCATAGTCCGTTGCCTGCGGACCAGGCGTTGCCGGCGGCGTGTCCGGCCTGCGGCCTCGTGCTGGCGAAATTTGCCAGCCTGCCGCTGCGCGCGCCGATCGACGAAGCCGATGAGGCTGACGAACCCGCTGAAGAAAGCTTCGTTGCGCGCTGGCTGCTGCACGTTCCTGCGGAGGTTTACAGGGTGTATTGGTACTGGCGCATCGCTGCGCTGGTCGTGTTGACGGGTTATACGCTGGAAATTTTTCGCGACACCGACATCAAATACGGCGATCTCGGCGGCTGGTTTCTCGGTAAAGTGATTCTGCCCTGGCACGAAGCGGGGCACCTCATCTTCCGCCCGTTCGGCGAGTTCATGATGATCCTCGGCGGCACGCTCGCCCAGCATCTGTTCCCGATCATTCTCGGCGTGGCCTTGCTGATCAAGCGCCACGATTCATTCGGCGCCGCGCTGGCGTTCTGGCTGCTCGGTTATTCGGTGATTTATACCGGCTGGTATATGCACGACGCCGGCGACCCGCAGGGCATGATGGTCAACGGCCAGAGCAGCGCCGAAACCGACGGCCACGACTTCGTCAACATCTTCAGTTATATGGGCGGCTGGTGGCTGCAGCGCGCCACCACCATCGGCATCATCGTCGGCCGCCTCGGTGAGGCGATGATGCTGGCCGGTCTCGGCTGGGGCGCTTATCTCGTCTGGCTGCAGAAAGAGAACCTCAGCGATTCGCCGTTTGCGGAATCACAGGTCGGCAAGGAATAACGCCGGCCGGCTGCGAAACTCAGACATCCTCGCCGTAAAACATCCGCCGGTAAGTGATGTTGAGCACGCTGCGCGAGATGCGCATGTCGAGCACCATCGGGCCGTCGCCTTTGAGGAACTCATACACGCCTGCGGCGACTTCGTCGAGCGTGCGCGCGGTAGCGCCGCGCACGCCGAAGCCGCGCGCGACGGCGGCGAAATCCGGTGATTCGACGTTCGCCAATGCCGGTTCGAGTTTGGCGGCCTTCAACTTGTGATATTCGGCGCCGAGCGTTTCGTCGTTCATGATGATGAAGAGCAGTTTGGCGCCGGTGCGGCGCAGGGTGTCGAGTTCCTGGATGTTCTGCATGGCGCCGCCGTCGCCTTCGATGGCGACGAACGGTTTGCCTTTGAGTGCAACCGCAGCGCCGATGGCGGTAGCGAATGTCTGCCCGATCGAGCCGAAGCCGTTCGAATAAATCTGGAAGGGGCGCGGTTTGTTCATCACCATCACCGGAAAGGCGAAGGCGTGGCCGAGGCCGATGGCCACGCCGACTTCCGCGGGCAGATGTTCGTCGACCACGCGGCAGGCTTCGCGCGGATCGACGGTGCCCGCTTCGATGTCGTATTCGGCCGGATCGCGGTCGGCACCGAGCAGCGCTTTTCTGACGGCAGCGGTGCGGTAACCTTCCTGCGCAAAGTTTTCTTTGGCGAGCAGGTCGTCGATCATCTGCACGGTCACCGCGGCATCGCCCTGCACATAACAATCGGCGGCGCGGCCGTTGCCCATCACCACGCAGGGTTCGGCATCGATGTGAATGATCTTGCCCTGCGGGAACAGATAACCGCCTTCGATGGTGTGCGGATTGAGGCTGGCGCCGATGGCAATCGCGCAATCAGCTTCCTCGAACAACTGCATCACGGTTTTGGTCGAGAACATGCCGGCGATGCCGGCGTGATATTCAGGATCGCCGAAAGTGCCCTTGGCGAGCAGCGACGTCGCGGTCAGCGCGCCGAGGCGTTTGGCGAGTTTTGCCGCGGCATCGAGCGCGCCGGCCTTGATCGCGCCGCGGCCGCAGACCACCACGCATTTTTTACTGGCGCGGATGATCTCCAAGGCCTGCTGCAGACGGTCGACCGCAGGGCGGATTTTCTGCTGACCGCTGAAGAGGGCGGTGGACGGTTCGTAATCGGCGCCGTCCGCATCGCATTCCATTTTCTGCACGTCCATCGGCACGGCGAGCACGACGGGGCGCAGTTCGGTGCGCGCC
>CAZVDN010000084.1:6989-11584 GCA_964625665.1 uncultured Streptomyces sp.
ATGTGAAAGGCCTGGCGCACCGCGCTTTCGGCAAACGCCGGCTTCAATACTTCGACGTAACCGGCGCCGGTAGCGGTGACGAGGCGGCGCTGGTCGATCGCCTGATTGATCAGATCGTTGTTGAGTTCGGTGGCGCTGGTGCAGATCACCACCGGGATCTGGCAGCGCGTCACGCTGACCAGCGAAGTCGTCATGCGCGTGATGCCGGGGCCGTGGGTGACGCTGCAGACGCCGATCTTGCCGGTGGCGCGCGCCCAGCCCTCGGCCATGGTCAGCGCCGCGCCCTCGTCGCGCGCATCGACGTTCTCGATGCCGGGGACCTTCGACATCACCGCCGCCCAGTTCATGTTGCCGTCGCCCAGAAGGCCGAAGATGGTGGTGGTGCCTTCTTTGACAAAGGCGTTGGCGATGGCTTCGTAGACTTTCATTGACAGATCCTTACTCGGTTTTTGCGCCCGACAATTTCATCAACTTCGAATTCTGCACGATCTCGTTGCGCAGAAACGTCGCGAACTGCTCGGGCGTGGTGATTTGCAGATCGAGGCCCTGTTTGAAGAGCGCCGATTTGTATTCAGGCGTGCCGACGGCCTTGACGGTGGCGGCCGTGAGTTTGGCCATCACGTCCTTTGGCGTGGCCGACGGTGCGACGACGTTCCACCAGGTCGTGCGCTCGTAGCCTTTGAGGCCTTCTTCATTAAGCGTCGGCACTTTCGGCAGCACTGCAGCGCGTTTCATGCCGGTAACGGCGATCGCCTTGAGTTTGCCGGCTTCCAGCAGAGGCAGGGTCGCGCCGAGCCCGGGGTAACTCATTTCAATCTGGCCCGAGGCGGTGGCGATGGCCGAATCGGCCGAGCCTTTGTACGGCACGTGCGCGGTCTTCACGCCGGCCAGTTGATTAAAAAGTTCGCCCATCAGATGCGAGGAACTGCCGACCCCCGACGAGCCGTAGTTGAGCTGGCCCGGCTGCGCGCGCGCCAGCGCGATCAATTCCCTGACGTTGCGCGCCGGCACCGAGGGATGCAGGGCAAGCACCGCCATGCCGAGGGCGACAATGGTGGTCGGGGCAAAATCGCGTTCGAGGTCGTAGGGCAGTTTCGAACGCAGCGCCGGCTGCAGCGTATCGGCGGCGGCCATCAGGTAGATCGTGTAACCGTCGGCCGGCGCGCGCGCGGCGAGTTCGACGGCAATCGCGCCCCCGGCGCCGCCGCGGTTTTCGACGACCACCGGCTGCCCGAGATTTTCGGTGAGCAAGGGGGCGAGCAGGCGCGCCACCGAATCGGGCGTGCTGCCGGCGCTGAAGCCGACGATCAGGCGCAGCGGTTTCTGCGGGTAGCTGGTCTGCGCCTGCGCGGTTGCGGTCGCACCCAGCGCCGCAGCCAGCGTCAACGCAAGCGGCATGCAACGCATGACTATTCTCGGACGATGGTGTTGCTGAGGATGCCCACGCCTTCGATCTCGCAGGACACCACATCGCCGGGCTTGATCCAGCGGTCGAGTTCGAAGCCGACACTGAACGCCGGCGGGCCCGAGCCGAAGAAATCGCCGACATTGACCATTTCGTCGCGCGAGACGTGGGCGATGAACTGCGCAAAGGTGAAGGCCCAGCCGCTGATCTTGCCGTCGAACCAGACTTCGCCGTTGACGCGGTTGATCATCCGGAGCCCAGTCACCTCCGGCACTTCATCGGCGGTCACCAGATAAGGCCCCATGATTTTCGAGGTCGCGAAATCTTTCGATTTCGCCGGCCCCATGCGCAGGCTCATCTCGGGCGGCTGCACATCGCGCAGGCCGAGATCGTTGAACACCGTATAACCGGCGATGTGTTCGTGGGCGCGCTCGACCGGAATGTCTTTCCCGGCCTTGCCGATATAGAGGCCGAGTTCGAATTCGTAATCGAGTTTCTCGCTGTATTTCGGCCAGCGCACCGGTTCCTTGTGGCCGGCGACGGCGGCGCGGCTTGGTTTCCAGAAGATCGGCATGCTGCGCGCGGCTTCGGGCATGCGGTCCTTTTCGGCGATCTTGAACAGGCGCTCCATGCCGACGCGGTAGTGATCGAGCAGCAGAATGCCGTCACGGATCATCGGCGGGCGCGGCACCGGCGCCAGCCAGTGGATTTCATGTTCGTCGAAGGCGAGACGCTGGCCCTGCGGGCCGAGCGCCTGCCGGTTGGCGCGCAGCGCAGCGCCAGCGTAGGCAATGGCCTTTTCAGCGAGTTCACGCGAAGCCTGGCCGCCTTCAAGAAAACCGATCATGTCGGGCGGCACCATGGCGCCGGCCTGGCGGCGCGCGGCGTTTTCGTCCGCGGATTCGGCGAGCAGCGCGGTACAGGCCGCGTTGAGATCGACGATGGTGCCGTGGGCGAGCGCGCCGATGCGCTCGAAACGGCCGAGCTGGGTTTGCACTTCGAAGCTGACGAGTTTCATGGCGTATCTGGGAAGGAATCTGCGATAAAATTGTTCTTGTGGCGCCGCAGGGCAGGAGGGCCCGGCGACGCATCAGACTCTATCACGCCCGGGCGCGCGCCTGCCAACGGCGCGGCGGCGGGCGTTGAAACGGGCGCCAAAAAAACGGAGGAGACGGCTGTCGTCATGGAAAAACTCATCATCACCAACTGCGCGACCGATTGCTCGATGTATCCCGAGTGGGTCAACCGCTTTCACGATTCGCAGGTGCTCGCCAAATCAGTGGCGGCGGCCTGCAAAAAAGGCTCGGCCATCGCGCACATTCATGCGCCGCCCGACGACTTCAAGGCCTGGGAGTCGCACACCAGGGCGATCCGCGACCATTGCGACGTGATGATCCAGTACGGCATTTCGATCCAGAGCGTCGAGCAGCGCCGCGTGGTGATGAAGAACAAGCCGGAAATGATTTCAGTGGCGGTCGGCGCGCACAACCTCGCCTTCGTCGGCCGTGACCTGATGCTGCTGCATCCGCGTGCCGAACTCGCCGAGATGATGCGCATGTGCCGCGACATGGGCGTGAAGCCCGAATTCGAAGTCTGCGCGCTCGGTGACCTCTGGCTGATCGACGACCTCTGCCAGAAGGGCCTCGTCGATGATCCGATCATGATGACTATTTTCTTCGGCCGCCCCGGCGGCACCTGGTCGCCGCCCACGCCGGAGGAATTCCTGCATCGCACGAAACACCTGCCGAAAGGCTCGCATGCGATGGCCAGCGTCACCGGCCCCACGCACCTGATGCTCGAAACGCTGGCGGTGATGAACGGCAACCACGTGCGCGTCGGCACCGAGGACGAGCCTTATCTGAAGCCCGGTCAGCTGGGAGACAACGACGATCACGTCGCGCGCATCGCCGGCGTTGCCGAAATGTTCGGGCGCGAAGTGGCGACGATTGCAGAAGCGCGGGCGACGCTGAAAATTCCAAAGTAAGAAGAAACAACCCTTTCCCCTGAACGGGGGAGAGGAGACCAAAAGCGTTGTAGCCCGGATGGAACGCAGTGTAATCCGGGCTGGAAGCACCGCGGGTCCCGGAATACGCTGCGCTCCTTCCGGGCTACGGGCTGAAAAAATGATGGATAGAGGACGGAACCCATGAAAGAAGAAACCTTCGGCGCGTGGAACATCTACGACCTGACAGAAATGGCGCAGCGCCGCCTGCCCAAGGGCCTCTTCGAGTTCATGCATCGCGGCAATGACGACGAAATCGCCGTGCGCGATAACCGCATTGCGCTCGACAGCATCAAGTTGCGTCCGCGCGTGCTGCGCGATGTCTCCAAGCGCTCGCAGGAAATCACGCTCTTCGGCAAACAGCAGAAGATGCCGATCATTGTGGCGCCGACCGGCTCGGTGGGGCTGGCCTGGTACGAGGGCGAAGTTGCGCTGGCGCGCGCCGCCGCCGCCGCCGGCGTGCCTTACACGATGGCGGCGTCATCGATGACCGCCATTGAGAAGGTCGCTGCCGCCGCGCCCGGCGGCACGCTGTGGTTCCAGTTCTATATGTGGCCCGACCGTTCGCTGTCGCACCAGCTGGTGGCCCGTGCCAAAGACGCCGGCGCTGAAGCGCTGGTGTTCACCGTCGATACCGTGGTGGCGCCGGGCCGCGAATACAACCTGCGCAACGGTTTCACCATTCCGTTCAAATTCACGCGTCGCAACGTGATCGACGTGATGATGCATCCGCGCTGGCTGTTCGGCGTGCTGGTGCGCTACCTGCTGACCACGGGCACGCCGCGCTACATGAATTTCCCGGCGCACATGCAAACGCGTGTCGGTGCGCTGCCGATGGGCCGTTCGACTGCCTCGAACGCCTCGATCAACTGGGACGATGTGCGCGAACTGAGAAAACTCTGGCCGCGCAAGCTCATCGTCAAAGGCATCCAGCACCCGCAGGACGCGGTGATGGCCGCCGAGTGCGGCGCCGACGGCGTGGTGATCTCGAACCACGGCGGCCGTGTGCTCGACAGCACGATGGCGCCGATCCTCGCACTGCCGGAAATCCTCGAGGCAGTGAACGGGCGCGCGACGGTGATCGTCGATTCGGGTTTTCGTCGCGGCAGCGACATCGTCAAAGCGATGGCGCTGGGCGCGCATGCCGTGCTGGTGCTGGCAGCCGAGTTCAGCGAGCCGGGCATGCTG
>CAZVDN010000085.1:0-5780 GCA_964625665.1 uncultured Streptomyces sp.
CGGCAGTGCCTGCCCCGCCGCCGGTTTAGCCGGCGCGCAGTAGTTTGTCTTCGAACCAGTTGCCGATTTCGCCGACCGCCAGCGACATATAGTCGCGCTGACAGTGCTGCCCGCCGCCTTCCTCCGCGGAAAATACGCGCAAGGTCTTGTCGGCGGAACCGGCGGCGTCGTAGAGCGCCTGCGCGTCGGCAAGCGGCACCTGCTCGTCGTCTGCGCCGTGCAGGATCAGGAACGGGCAGCGCATTCTCTGCACCACGCCATCATGACGGTAGTCGGCAAGTTTCTGCAGGGCCTCCTCGATCGTGCTCACGCCGAGCACCCAGGTGATATGGTGCCCCGGCACCGACATCGAGGCATTGAACGCCGCGTCGATGCGGCGCTTCCAGGTGGCGTGGTAGTCCCAGATCGCACCCCATGCCACGCAGGCGGCAAAACGTGGCTCCATCGCGGCGCAGCGCGGCGCGTAGTAACCGCCGAGGCTGCTGGCAAGCACGCCGATTTTCCCGGTGTCAACGTCCTCGCGCGTTTCAAGATAGTCGATGCATGCCGAGCCGGCGACATCGTAGTCGTAACGAAGGTATTGCCCGCGCAGCCGGATCGATTCGCCGCTGCCCGGGCCATCGACGATCAGGCATGAAATGCCGCGCTTGACGAATTCGGCCACGCCGCGCATGTATTCGAGTTCCTTGGTGATATCGAGGCCGTCGAAAAATACGACGCAGGGCGCGCGCCTGGCCGCCGAATTCTGCGCGCGCACGAAATAAGCGGGAAGGCTTGCCGATTCGTACGGAACTTCGACAATCTCGATGTTCACATCCGACAACGCGACGTAGCGATGAAAGCATTCAATCGACGTGCGGAATGCTGCAAGTGCCGCCGCGTCCTTGGGGGTGCGAAATCGCTCCGCCATCTGGTAATAGCGGCAGGCGCGCAGGTAAGCCTGCGCCGCGGCAAAGCGGTAGCAGCCAGCGTCCCAGCGTTGCGCCAGCGCGCGCACGTCTGCGGCAATAGTTGAACAGGCGTCGAACCATGCAGCATCATCCTTCACCGCAGCCGCGTTGAGCAGCGAGCCGATCTTGTGAACTTCGCCAAGGTCGGTGCCGCCCCATTGCGCGGTTCCCAGCATGCTCAGAAAAGCGGCCGACCAGCGGTAGTTGCCAGGGAAATACATGAAATACCCGGGCTCTTTTTTTGCTGTGCTCATAACGTGATCGGCTTTTTATTCGGCCTTGATATGGGCGGCACCGATGACTTTGGCCCATTTCGCCGTTTCGCTTTTCAGAAACTCCCGGAACTCGTCAGGCCCGAGGCCGGCAATGTCATAACCTTCCTTGACGAGTTGCTCGCGCAACTCGGACTTCAGCACCCGGCGCGTGATTTCGTAGTGCAACTTCATGACGATTTCGCGCGGCGTGCCGGTCGGTGCCATGATGCCGTTCCAGTTGTTCGATTCAAACCCGGGCAGGCCCGACTCCGAAACCGTCGGCACTTCCGGCAACAATGGCGAGCGCTGGCGCCCGTTGATGCCGAGCACCCGTATGCGGCCGTTTTTCATCAAGGGCGCGGCAACCGGAATTGAAAATGTCCGCAAATCAATCTGCCCGGCGAGCATATCGTTGGTCGCCTGCGCGGTGCCTTTGTAGGGCACGTGTACCATCTTCGTCCCCGCCAGTGAGTTGAAGAGTTCGATCGTCAGGTGACCAACGGTGCCGATGCCGGGCGAACCGTAGGTCAGCTTGCTGGGCTGGGCTTTGAGCAAGGCAATCAATTCGCGCACGGTTCTTGCCGGAACGCTCGGGTGTATCGCCAGCACGCTGGTCGTATGCGTAACCAGAATTACGGGTTCAAGCTGGCGTGCCGGATCGTAGGGCATTTTGGCGTGAAGGCCCGGCGCGATGGTCAGCGGACCGGGATTGGCGCCGAGCAGCGTGTAACCGTCCGGCGCGGCCTTGGCTACCAGTTCCGTGCCCAGCATTCCGCCGGCGGCGGGCCGGTTGTCAACGACTACCGCCTGCCCCCAGGCCTCGCTCAGCTTTTGTCCGACCATGCGCGCATTCAGATCGGTGGGGCCGCCCGCGACGAAGGGCACGATGATGCGAATAGCTTTGCCGGGATAATTTTGCGCACTTGCTGCTGCAGGAAGAAAAAGTGCCGCGGCCAGGAGAAACGACGAAGACAAATTTTTCATTGGGCATCCCTGGAGTATTTCCCATTACATTTTAGCAGGCCACAGTCTGCGCTCTCCGACATCCGTCGGAGGGACACGCGTGCCAGCCGACCATTCGCCAACGCGCCGCATGCAATCTTAGAATCCGTGTTCCACGGTCGTGCGCGCCTTACCGCCTGTGATATCTTCGCACGCTCATGTTAATGCCTCCTAGCAAGCATCCCTTGGCCCGTCCCGGCTTCATGGCCGCCGTGTGCGGACTGGCTTGGCTTGCTGCCGCCAGTGCTGCCGCCGCGCAGTCATTTCCGTCGAAGCCAGTACGCATCGTGGTCACTGGCGTTGGCAGCGGCGGCGACTTTGCCGCGCGCCTGATCGCGCAGGGCGTGGCAGCCAGCCTCGGCCAGCAGATCGTCGTCGACAACCGCGGCAGCGGCAATCAGCCGGCGGAAATCGTCGCCAAGGCTGTGCCCGACGGCTACACGCTATGTCTGTCCGCAGCGCCGCTGTGGATCACGCCGTTTTTGCGCAAGACACCCTATGATCCGCTGAAGGATTTTGCACCGGTCACGCTGGCGGTCACCTCGCCCAATATTCTGGTGGTGCATCCGGCGCTGCCCGTCAAATCGACCCGTGAACTGATCGCACTCATCCGCGCCAAACCGGGCGCACTCAACTACGCCACTTCGGGCATCGGTGCGTCGAGTTTTCTCGCCGCGGAGCTTTTCAAATCCATGTCGGGTACTGACATGGTGCGGGTGAATTACAAGAGCGGGGGACTGGCGCTGACGGAAATGATCAGCGGCCAGGTGCAACTGATGTTCGCCAATGCCGGATTGGTGGCCGCGCATCTGCAATCGGGCCGTCTCAAGGCGCTGGCGGTCACCAGCGCCAAGCCGACTCCCCTGCTGCCCGGACTGCCGACGGTCGCCGCCGGCGGCCTGCCCGGTTATGAGCTGGTCTCGGTGCAGGGTATTTTCGCTCCTGCGGGTACGCCCGAAGCAATCATTGCACGGCTCAATCGCGAATTCATTCCGTTCCTGCGCCGCGCCGACACGCGGGAGAAATTTTTTGCCGCGGGTGTGGAGTCCATCGGCGGCACGCCGGAGGAACTGGCGGCAACGGTGAAATCCGAGATGGCGCGGCTGGGGAAGGTCATCAAGGCAACGGGCATCACGCTCGACGAATAATCGTGCGACAGCCGGCGGCGTGTTATCCCCACACCCCGCGCAACTCATTCAATATCGCCAGCGTCGCCGCGCCCGAGCCCACGGCGAGAAACACATTGCCTTTGAGTCCGCGGTAAATCGCGAGGCCCAGCAGACAGGCGAACATGCGGTGCCAGAACAGGCTGCCGGCGAGCGGGCCGGTGGGCATGACGATAAGGCGCATGACGAGGCCGGCGATCATCGCGTAGGCGACACAGCTGACCCAGCGGAAGAGATCGCTGTCGGGTTCAAGACGGCCACCGAGCAGCACGCCAAGGCCGCGCCACGCATAGGTGCCGAGCGTGCAGAGGATCATCAGCAGCCAGAGATCACTCACGGCGGGTCTCGCAGAGTTTATTGATGCCGAAGGCCAGCGTGCCGCCGACCACGCCGGCAACCACTACGCTCCATTCGGGCGTGACGAGATGAAACAACGGGCCGGCAAGGCCGCCGCAGAGCAGGGCCAGCGCGCCCATACGCTCGCGCACTTCGCCGGCGAGCAACACGAAAAAGTTGATCGGCGTCAGAAAAATCAGACCGAGCTGCACCGCCGGCGGGATCGAGCCAGCGGCATAAAAGCCCAGCGCGCCGAAAATCGAACCAACGACGATGCAGTTGAGTGAGAAGCCGATGAAATAACTGATGCGCTCGACCGGCGGCATCTGCTGCAGGCGCGGCATGCACACCACCCACGAGGTCATGGCGATGAAGTGCGCGGTGAAGTAATAGCGCCAGGTCGGATGCGCGGGGTCGCGCATCAGCGGCATGATGGTGATGCTCATCGGCAGAAAACGCACATTGGTGAGCATCACCGCCAGCAGCACGGCCACCCACGGCGCGCCGACCATCCACATGTCGACCATGACCAACTGGCCGGGCAGCGCCCAGATGGTGAAGGTCGAGACGACGATCGCCCACACCGAGACCGCGGTGGCGCTGGCGAAGGCGCCGAGCCCGAGGTAATTGGCGGCGATGACGGCAATCGGCGCGCCGATGGATTCGCGCGCGCCGCGCCAGAACGCTGAAGATTGCACGCTCACCGGAAGACGCAACCGTCGGGGTCAGCGTGCAATGCCTGCCTTGCTGGTGCGCTTATTGGTGGGCAAAAAGCTTCTTGCCCGCGACCGGCAGCTTGGCGACGAGGATGTCGCCCGACAGCGACTCGGTGATGTAGAGCGTTTTCAGATCCGGGCCACCGGCAGCGAGGTTGGCCAGGTGATGGTGCTTGTGGTCCGGCGAGTGGATCAGGTGGGTCGGCAGCATGTTGCTGTCGAAACGCCAGATGCCGACGCCAAGCTGGCAGACCAGCAGACCGTTTTCCGAATCCATCTCGATGCCGTCCGGACCGCCGACGCCGCCTGACAACTGAATGGCGACACCGGTCTTCGAGATGTTGCCGTCGGCCATGATCGGCAGGCGCCACACCTGCTGCGAGCGCGTCACGCCGACGTAGCAATGTTTGTCCGTGGTGGAGAGCGTGATGCCGTTCGGGCTCGGCACGTTGTCGCACAGGCGGTCGAGGCGGCCGCTCATCGACAGGCGGAACACGCGGCCGCTCGGGTCGTGGATGCCGGTCTGGCCCTGATCGGTGAAATACAGGTCGCCGTTGGCGGCAAAGTGCAGATCGTTGAGGCCCTTGAAGCCTTCGCTGAATGCGGTGCGCAGGATGGTTTCGAGCTTGCCGGTCTTCGGATCGAGCTGCAGCAGGCCTTCCTTGTAATCGCAAATGAAGATGCGGCCGTCTTTGTGGATCTTCAGGCCGTTGGGCCAGCCGTCATATTGCGTCACCAGTTCCCAGTCTTTTTTCGGCGTAATGCGGAAAATGCGGCCGAAGGGAATATCGACAAACCAGAGGTTGCCTTCGCGGTCGAACGACGGGCCTTCAAGGAAGCACTCGACCTCGGCGCCCTGCCGGTTGGGATCGGACCATGCGGTGCGCTGCTTCTTGCGAAACTTCGCCGGCATCGACATGAAAACTTCGGTCTGAATGAGTTCGAGCTTCTGGAACGGGTTAAACATTTTTTATCCTCTGATCTACCGCGACCGCGGGCCGCCTGCTGAATGGGGCGAGAGCGGCAAAACTCCGCCCTGCGCGCCGATTTTACCGCAGGCGGAAAGTTGACACCGGAGGGCCGCGGCGTTACGGTGTGCGCCCCGAAACTGTCCATCAATGCGCGCGCCCGACGGGCGCCGCCGCCGGAGGAAACCATGAAGAAATTACTGCTTGCCGCCCTGTTGAGTGCCGCCGCATCCGCAGGCGCCCAGGATTACCCGACCAAGGCGGTCAACCTGATCGTGCCGAATCCGCCGGGCGGCATGAACCAGATCCACGCGCAGCCGCTGGGCGCGATCATCGAGAAGCTCTACAAGCAGCCGGCGCCGGTGCTGAACAAGCCGGGCGCAACCGC
>CAZVDN010000085.1:5790-11566 GCA_964625665.1 uncultured Streptomyces sp.
CAACCAGGCGCATGGTGCGAGCCGCGAGCAGCACGCGCCGGACGGCTACAACATCCTCGTCACCACGCCGAACATCTATCTGGCCGTTGAAAAAGACAAGCTGTTCGGCATCGATTCGCCCTACAAACTCGAACAGCTGGCGCCGATCGCCCTGCTGTCGACCGATCCGTTGGCGCTGTCGGTACAGACCGAAACGCCGGTCAAGACAGTCAAGGAATTCATCGCGGCGGCCAAGGCGAAAAACGGCGAGCTGGCGTTCTCCTCGTCCGGCCTTTACAGCATCACGCATGTGCCGATGCAGATGATCCTCGACGCCGGCGGCATCAAGATGCGCCACGTGCCGACCACCGGCGGCGGCCCGGCCGTGATTCAGCTGCTGGGCGGCCATGTCTACACCACCGCGCAGGGCGTGGCGGCGGTTTATCCGCATGTTCACAGCGGCAAGTTCCGCGTGCTCGGCGTCTCCGGGCTCAAGCGTTCGGCACTGATGCCCGACGTGCCGACGCTGAAAGAAGCCGGCCTCGATGTCGAAGCCTATCTGTGGGTCGGCCTGTTCGCCAATGCGGCGACGCCCGAAGCGACGCTGACCAAGGTGCGCGAAGTCGTGCGCAAGTCGGTCGCTGATCCGGCCTTCCACGACGCCATGACCAAGGTGCAGGTGGCGCTCGATTACCGTGACGGCCCGGAATTCAAGAAATTCTTCGATGCCGATTACAAACGCCTCGGCCCGGTAGTAAAAGCCATCGGCCGCGTTGAAGATTCGGCGAAGAAGTAGCCCGCGCCTCCGTCGCACACGCCCTCTTTCCGCGCACGCGGGAAGGGGGCGTTTTCAAATTGGACCATCGTTAGAACCCACTGCCTTGAGGAACGCCGCATGACTACCGCCATTCGTCGCATCGAACCGATCGCCGTCAGCCTGCCGATGACCAAGCCGATGAAAATGGCCGGCGTGCTGATCAAGGCCGCCGACAACGTGCTGGTGCGCGTCGAGCTTGCCGGCGGCCAGGTCGGCTGGGGCGAGGCGGCCTCGGCACATTCGATGACCGGCGAAACCGTGGAGAGCATGATGGCGGCGATCCGCCACATGGCGCCGACCCTGACCGGCATGGACGGGGCGGCGATCGAAGCGGTCAGCACGCGCATGGATCAGCTCATGTATTACAACCAGTCGGCGAAGTCGGCGGTTGAAATGGCGCTGCACGATGCGCTCGGCAAGGCCCTGGGCAAACCCGTATACGAATTGCTCGGCGGGAAAAAGCGTTCGCGCGTGCCGGTGTTGTGGCTGCTCGGCACCGGCAGCATCGAGGGCGACATCGCCGAAGCACTGGCAAAGAAGGCCGCCGGTTTCGTCGCCTTCAAGGTCAAGGTCGGTGTCGGCGATCCGGCTGACGACGCGCTGCGCACGCGCAAGGTCTGCGAAGCGCTGGGCAAAGGCCTGCTGATTTCCTCGGACGCCAACCAGGGCTACAGCCTCGAGCAGGCGCTCACTTATGTGAAGGCGGTTGATGGCTCAGGGCTGGATTTTTTCGAGCAGCCGATTTCAGGACACAACATCGAGGGCATGACCAGGCTCGCGGCGGCCACAAAGATCCCGATCGGCTTCGATGAAGGCCTGCACAGCATCGAAGACCTGATGCTGCATCATGAACGCAAAGCCGCGCGCGGCTGCAGCCTGAAGACCATCAAGCTCGGCGGACTGAAAGGCGTGATGCACGCGGCTGAACTCTGCGAAAAGCTCGGCATGCAGGTCAACCTTGCCTGCAAGGTCGCCGAATCGGGCATCGCCGCCGCGTCGCTCATGCACATCGCCGCCGCCGTGCCGCAAGTGGCGTGGGGAGTGAGCATTTCGAACCAGTACCTCGCCGACGATATCGTGCGCGCCACCGTCAAGGTGGTCGATGGTCATGCCGAAGTGCCGACGGGCGTTGGTTTGGGTGTGGATGTGGACGAAGCGAAGGTGCGCAAGTACACGCGCGCAATGTAGCCCGAAAGAAGCGCAGCGTATTCCGGGGAGGCGCCCCGGACGCTACCCCAGCGCATCCGCCAGTGATTTGAAATCCTCGACGATGAGATCCGGCTGGTAAGGCCAGTCGCCGAACGGCCGTTTGCGGCGGTCGATAAACGCGGTGCGCATGCCCGCCGCCTTGGCGCCAATGCAATCGAAGGCGTGGTTGGCAACGAATAAAACCTCTTCCATTTTGACGCCGGCGATTTCAGCGGCCTTCGTGTATGTCGCCTTGTGCGGCTTGAAGGCACCGGCCGTCGCCACTGAAATGATGTGATCGAAGTTGATGCCGTGGTGCGCCCGCGCGGCTTCGAGCATGTCGGGGTCGCCGTTCGACAGGATCGCCAGCTTGTAGCGCTTGTGCAGTTTTTCCATCGCGACCGGCACATCCGGAAACGGTTTGAGTTTCTCGATCTGCGCCACCAGCCAGCTCACTTCTTCTTTGGTGTGTTCAATGCCGGCGCGCTCCAGCGTATAGCCGACGGAAATTTCGCCGATGCGGCGGTAAGGGATATGTTCGCGCTGCAGCAGCGCATCGATCATCGAGTTTTCAAAATGCGTGCGCCGCCACCAGGTGACGAAGGCATCGGGTCGCCCGGTCCAGCCTTTCTTTTTGAGGAAAGGCGTGGCGACTTCGATCAGCCCCGATTGCATGTCGACCACAGTGCCGTACTGGTCGAACATCAGGACTTTGGTGCTGCGTTTCAATTCATCAATCGTTGGCATATTTACTGACCTCAAAAGCGTTGGCCACAGAGGACACAAAGTAATTCAAGGATCGGGGAGCGCAACGGCCCCGAGCGTTCTCCGTGAACTCTGTGGCTGAAAATTTAGATTTTGATCTTCGGATCGAGCCAGTCGCGCAGGCTGTCGCCGAACAGATTGAAGGCGAACACCGCGAGGCTGATCGCCAGTCCGGGAAAGACGATCATCCACGGCGCCTGCTGGTAGAAATCGGCGGCCGACCCCGACAGCATCAGCCCCCACGAAGCCGTCGGCTCGGTCACGCCGAGGCCGAGGAAGGACAGCGAGGCTTCCGACAGGATCGCCTGCGCAACATAGGCCGTCAGCATGATCAGATAGGGCGCCACAACATTGGGCACCATGTGCCGGAAGATGATGCGCGTGTTCGAAAACCCGGCGGCGCGCGCCGCATCGATATAGGGCAGCTCGCGAATCGCCAGCGCCGAGGCGCGCACCACGCGCGCGACGCGCGGCACCATCGGAATGCCGATGGCAACGATCAGGTTCACGTCGACGCCGAGGATGATTTTCTGCCCGAGCATCGCCACCACCACGAGGGCGAGCACGATGATCGGGAAGGACAGCAGGATGTCCATGATGCCCTGGATCAGCAAATCGATCTTGCCGCCGAAGTAGGCCGAGATCACGCCGATCACCGCGCCGATCGACGAGCCGAGGAAAGATGCCATAAAACCGACGGCCAGCGCGGTGCGCGCACCGTAGATGATGCGCGAGAAAACATCCCGCCCGTAGGAATCCGTGCCCATCCAGTGCTCCCACGAGGGTGCGGCCAGCATGCCGGCATAATCGACGGACAACGGATCGTAGGGTGTGACCCAGGGCGCAAAAATCGCCGCAAACGTCATGACGACGATGAACAGCAGCCCGGCCGCCCCCAGCGGCTGATGCAGCATGAACTGCACAGCCGGATGGCGACGCTTCGGGATTTTGTAGGTGATGGCGCTGGCGATGCTCATATCAGCGGTAACGGATGCGCGGATCGAACACGGCATAGAGCATGTCGATCACAAAGTTGACCAGCACGAAGACCACGGAGACCAGCAGCACCAGCGCCTGGATTAGCGTGTAATCGCCGCGCGACACCGCCAGCACGAAGAGCTTGCCGATGCCGTTGAGGTTGAACACCTGCTCGGTCACCACCAGCCCGCCGAACAGAAAGGCAAACTCGATGCCGATCACGGTGATCACCGGCAACAGCGCGTTGCGCAGGGCGTGGCGCGAAATCACCAGGCGCTCGTAGACGCCCTTGGCGCGCGCGGTGCGGATGTAGTCTTCCTGCAGTACTTCGAGAATGCTCGAGCGCATCATGCGCGTCGAGACCGCCGAATAGCGATAACCGACCGCCAGGGCCGGCCAGATCAGCTGCAGCAAATTCGCCTTCGGGTCCTGCATGAAGGGCGTAAACGTCAGTGGCGGAATCCACGAGAACATGGTCAACAGGCCGAGGATGATGATCATGCCCAGCCAGAACGACGGCACCGCCAGCCCGGCCACTGAAAAAACGCGGATCACGTGATCGATCCAGGTGTCCTTGAATATCGCCGACAGCGTGCCGAGCGGCAGCGCCAGCGCCACCGCCAGGATCGTCGCCATGATGGCGACCTGCAGCGACAGCTCAAGCCGGATGCCGATTTCGTAGAGCACAGGCTTGCCGGTCCACACTGAGTAACCGAAGTCGCCAGTCAGCGCCGCCCCGAGCCACTTGAAGAACTGGATATAAACCGGCTGGTCGAGGCCGAGGCGCGCGCGCTCGGCATCCAGCACCGCCTTCGACACATTGGCGCCGTCCATCATCATCTGCACCGGATCGCCGGGCATCAGGCGCAACATGAAAAAACACAGCACCGCAACCCCGAGCAGCGTCGGGATCATCAGGAGCATGCGCTGGATAATGTAGCGAAGCATTTTTCGATAGGCGCGAGGCGTCAGGTGGGAGGCGCAAAACCCGGCTGCGCCCCGCCCCTCACGCCGTTCGACTCACTCAAATTCAGTCAAGCCAGACATTCGCGAGATCCTGCCCGACATAATGCGACGGCGTGATGTGCCAGCCCTTGAGCCTGGTATTGGTGATGACAATGCGGTGCCACCAGATGGTCGGGATGGTGTAGGCCTGCTCGAGCGCGCGCTTTTCGAATTCGCGCAGGAGGCCGATGCGCTTTTTGCGGTCGAGTTCGCCCGATTGCTTGTCGTAGAGATCATCGAGGACGCGGTCGGTCTGGCCGGCGTAGTTGATGGCCGATTTGTCGTGCGACAGGAATTTCTGCAGCTGCAGGTTCGGTTCATCCATGTAATCGCAGTTGAAATCAAGCGCGGCATCGAAAGTCGGGTTGTCCTTCTGCTGCGCGGCCAGATAGAGCTTGGTTTCGAGCTGTTCGTGTTTGACGTTGATGCCGATCTGCCGCCACTGGTCGATCAGAAACACACCGACCGGCGTGTACGGCATCGCCACGTTGCGATTGGTCAGGGTGAAGGTCAGGTTAGGCTGGCCCGCATCGGCGAGCAGCTTTTTCGCCTCGGCGCGCGATGCATTGATGTCTTTCGAAAAGCCGGGCATCTTCACCAGGTCGGCTTCCGGCAGTGCGAGATCGTAACCGGGACGCAGCAGGCCGCCGACATGGCGCACCAGCGCGACTTTCTGCAGCGCCTGCGCGCCGCCCCAGCGGTCGATCGACAGCGACAGCGCCTTTCTCACGCGCTGATCGTCGAAGGGCTTCTTTTTGGTATTGAAGGTGACGACCAGGCTGCACACCCAGGGCGACTCCTGCACCACCGCCTTGTCGCCGAGTGCTTTGACAACGCGGTCGCGGTCGGCCGGCGAGTGGCCGCGGAACTCGGCCATGATTTCGCCGGCCGCCAGCGCGTTGACCATCGGCGCGCCGGCCACGAACAGCGCGATGTAGCCGTTCAGGTGCGGCTTGCCCTTTTCGAAATAGCCGTCGAATTTTTTGCCGGTCCAGTGCGAGCCGGCGACATGTTCGCCGAAGGTGAACGGGCCGGTGCCCATGA
>CAZVDN010000086.1:0-11518 GCA_964625665.1 uncultured Streptomyces sp.
ACTGATCAACACCGAAATTCTTCCGTTCAAGGCGACTGCCTTTCACAACGGCCAGTTCGTCGAAGTCACTAGCGCGACGCTGAAAGGCAAGTGGTCGGTCGTGTTTTTCTACCCGGCAGACTTCACCTTCGTCTGCCCGACCGAGCTGGGCGACCTCGCTGATAACTATGCCGAGTTCAAGAAGATGGGCGTTGAAATCTACGCCGTGTCGACCGACACCCACTTCACGCACAAGGCCTGGCACGACACCTCGGACACCATCCGCAAGATCCAGTACCCGATGGTCGGCGACCCGACCGGCCAGATCACGCGCAATTTCGGCGTGATGATCGAGGAAGCCGGTCTCGCCGAGCGCGGCACGTTTGTCATCGACCCGCAAGGCAAGATCCAGATCATCGAAGTCAACGCCGGCGGCATCGGCCGCGATGCTTCGGAACTGCTGCGCAAGGTCAAGGCCGCGCAGTACGTTGCGAAACATCCGGGTGAAGTGTGCCCGGCGAAGTGGAAAGAGGGCGCGAAGACGCTGTCCCCGTCGCTCGATCTGGTCGGCAAGATCTGATCGCTCAAACAGCCGGCGTGCCCTGCAGGGCCGCCGGCGGTTTGCAGTGCAAAGGTTCCGTTCAGCGGTGCTTTTGCAGTGCCAGCCCCGGAATGTTTGTGGAGAACAACATGCTCGACACCGCCATCAAGAACCAGCTCAAAACCTATCTCGAACGCCTGCAGCAACCGATCGAACTCGTCGCCACGCTCGACGGCGGCGAAAAATCCATTGAAACGCGCGACCTTCTGCGCGAGATCGCCACGCTGTCGCCGCTGGTGACCCTGCGCGAAGACGGCAACGATGCGCGCAAGCCTTCGTTTTCAGTCGGGCGCATCGGCGAACCCGCGCGCATCCGCTTTGCCGGCATTCCGATGGGCCATGAATTTACCTCGCTCGTGCTGGCGCTGTTGCAGACCGGCGGCCATCCGCCGAAGGTCGATGCGGCGGTGATTGAACAGATCCGTGCCATCGATGCCGGCATCGGACGCTTCCGCTTCGAAACCTATATTTCGCTGTCGTGCCACAACTGTCCGGATGTCGTGCAGGCGCTGAACCTGATGGCGGTGCTCAATCCCGGCATCGAGAGCGTGATGATCGACGGTGCGTTGTTCCAGAATGAAATCGACGAACGCAAGATCATGGCAGTGCCCTCGGTCTACCTCAATGGCGAAGTGTTCGGTCAGGGCCGTATGACGCTCGAAGAGATCGTCGCCAGGGTCGATATCGGTGCCGCGGCCCGCGATGCGGCTGCGCTTTCGGCAAAAACGCCCTACGACGTGCTGGTCGTCGGCGGCGGACCGGCCGGTGCGGCAGCGGCGGTTTATGCGGCGCGCAAAGGCATCCGCACCGGTGTGGTCGCCGAGCGATTCGGCGGCCAGGTGCTCGACACACTGGGCATTGAAAATCTGATTTCGGTGCCGCATACCGAAGGACCGAAGCTGGCGGCGGCGCTGGAACAGCATGTGAAGGAATACGATGTCGATATCATGAACCTGCAGCGTGCCGAAGCCTTGTCGCCGGCCGGCGAGGACGGTCTCGCTGCAGTGCGGCTCGCCAACGGCGCAACCCTGAAAGCGAAGTCGGTCATCATTTCGACCGGTGCGCGCTGGCGTGAAATGAATGTGCCCGGCGAGAAGGAATACAAGGCGAAGGGTGTGTGTTTCTGCCCGCACTGCGACGGCCCGCTGTTCAAGGGCAAGCGCGTGGCGGTGATCGGCGGCGGCAATTCGGGCGTCGAGGCCGCGATTGATCTGGCCGGTATCGTCAGCCATGTCACGTTGATTGAATTCGATACGAAGTTGCGCGCCGATGCAGTCCTGCAGAACAAACTGCGCAGCCTCGCCAACGTCTCGGTGATCATGAATGCGCAGACCACCGAAGTCACCGGCGACGGCGAAAAGGTCAACGGCATTGCTTACAAGGACCGCGCCAGCGGCGCTGTGCATCAGGTCGCGCTCGAAGGCATCTTCGTGCAGATCGGATTGCTGCCAAACACTGACTGGTTGAAAGGCACGCTCGCGCTGTCGCCGCGCGGCGAAATCGAGGTCGATGCGCGCGGCCAGACTTCATTGCCCGGCGTCTTTGCGGCCGGCGATGCGACCACGGTGCCCTACAAGCAGATCATTATCGCCATGGGCGAGGGTTCGAAAGCTGCGCTGTCCGCTTTCGATCATTTGATCCGCAGTCCGGCACCGGCGGCAAATACGGGCAGCCCCGCGGCACAGCCGGTCGCCGTCGCCGCGTAAACGCCGCGCGCGGTGCTTCAGGCGCGCAGCGTGGCGATGAACTGACCGAAGGTGACAAGCCCGAACGGCCAGAGGCCGAGTTGCGCGGCAGAACCGAGATGGCCGTGGCTGCCGGCGTCGGTGAAGCTCGCGCCCCAGGCATCGGCAAATACCTTCGCGCGCTCGAACGACACGCGGTCGTCGTCGCGGCTGGCCACCACTGCGGCCGCGAACGGCAACGGCTTGAGGATCATGTTGCCAAAGCCCTGCACCGGCGAGTCGGGCACGTTGGCGAAGCGGTCGCGGTCGGTCGGCGCGACGAGAAAGGCGCCGGCCACTTTTTTTGCCAGCGCCGGATGGTCGTGCGACCAGCGCATGGTCAGCGACGTGCCGAGACTATGGCCGACCAGCACAACCGGTTTGGCGCTTTCCTCGACGGCGGCTGACAGCGTCGCGGCCCACACGCTGTAAACGGGACGGTCCCAGTCGGCCTGCTGCACGCGCTGAAATTCCGGAAAGGCTTCTTCCCAGAAGGTCTGCCAGTGTTCGTTGCCCGAGCCGCCCACACCCGGCACGATCAAGACGGTGAATTTGTTCAGGTCCTGCATGGTCTGCCTCCGTAATCGACCCGCGGAGTTTACCGGTTGCCGCAGCGGGTTGTCCTGTGTGCGGCAAGCGCGTAGATTGCGGAACACAACAACACGGGGGGGGGAACATCATGCCGCATTCCATAACAAAACCGTTTTCGCGGTTTTCGTTTATTACTGCCGCGCTGGCGGCATTCGTCATGCAGACGGCACCGGTAGAGGCGCAGGACAATCCATATCGCCTCGAGCAGGGTTGGGCGAAATATCCGGCGGGCCGCAAATGGGGTTCCACCTCGGGTGTTGACGTCGACCGCGACGGCAACATCTGGGCCTTCGAGCGCTGCGGCGCGCGCGACTGTTCGGAATCGAAACTCGAGACGATTTTCCAGTTTGATCGCAACGGCAATGTCATCAAGTCCTTCGGTGGCGACATGTTCGTGTTCCCGCACGGCATGGCGCTCGATCGCGACGGCAATGTATATGTGACCGATGCCGAGGGCAAAGGCGGCAAGGGGCATGTTGTCGTCAAGTTCAGTCCGCAGGGCAAGGTGCTGATGACGCTGGGCAAGGCCGGTGTCGCCGGCGCCAGTGATGAATTGTTCAATCGCCCGTCAGCAGTGACGGTCGCACCCAACGGCGACATTTACGTGGCCGACGGCCATGGCGGGGCATCGAACGCGCGGGTCATGAAGTTTGCGAAAGACGGAAAATTCCTCAAAAGCTTCGGCAGGAAGGGCAAGGGCCGCGGCGAATTCGATGAACTGCACGCCATTGCGCTCGATTCGCAGGGCCGCGTGTTTGTCGGTGACCGCGGCAACGGCATGATCAAGATCTTCGACGGCGAAGGCAATCTCATCGATGAGTGGAAGCAGTTCGGCCGGCCGAGCGGCATCTTCATTGATGCAGCGGACAATATCTATGTGACCGATTCGCAATCGGACGCCAAACGCAATCCGGGTTTCCGCCGCGGCATCCGCGTCGGCAGCGCAAAGGACGGCACGGTGCGCGCGCTGATTCCCGGTGTGGGGCCGGAACCCGACAAGGAGTCGGTGCCCGAAGGGGTTGCCGCCGATGCACAGGGCATCATTTACGGTGCGGAGACCAGCGCGGCGAACCTGCTCAAGTACGTCAGGAAGTAGTCCGGCGCGGTTTTCGCCGCGCGGGACACCATGGCCGGCATCGATTGCTGCAAAATCAGGGCAATCAATGCCGGCCTTCTTATGAATCAACCCAGAGACAATCACCTGCCAGCGCAGATCGACGCGATCTATCGCGCCGAATCACGTCGTGTATTCGCCACGCTGGTGCGTTTGCTGGGTGACTTTGATGTCGCCGAAGAGGCGTTGCATGAGGCGTTTCGCGCGGCGCTGGAGCAGTGGCAGGTCGAGGGCGTGCCCGTCAATCCGCGCGCCTGGCTGGTTTCGACAGGGCGCTTCAAGGCGATCGATGCGATACGGCGCGGCGCGCGCTTCACCGCGCTTGACGAGGAAGCGGTTGAGAACATCGCCGATGAGCGCGCCGCACAAAATGACGACGAAATCGAAGACGACCGTTTGCGCCTGATTTTTACCTGCTGCCATCCGGCGCTGACGCCGGATGCGCAGGTGGCGCTGACGCTGCGCGAGGTGTGCGGTCTGACCACCGAGGAAATTGCCGCCGCGTTTTTAACCGGCGCGCCGACGCTGGCGCAGCGCATCGTGCGTGCAAAAACCAAAATCCGCGAGGCGAAAATTCCCTATGCGGTGCCTGCGCCGGACGAACTCGCCGAACGGCTCGGCAGCGTGCTGCGTGTCATCTATCTCGTTTTCAATGAAGGATATTCGGCCTCTTCGGGCGGCGCGCTGACGCGCGCGGATTTGTCCGCCGAAGCAATCCGGCTCGCGCGGCTGCTGGTTGACCTTTTGCCGGAGCCCGAGGCGATGGGCCTGCTGGCACTGATGCTGTTGCATGAATCGCGGCGGCTTGCGCGGAGCGACGCCACCGGCGATCTGGTGCTGCTCGACGAGCAGGACCGCGCGCGCTGGGACCGCGCGCTGATTGCGGAAGGCATTGCACTCGTTGAGCGCGCGCTGCCGCTGCAACCGCCCGGCGCCTATGCGATACAGGCGGCGATTTCCGCAGTGCATGCGGAGGCGGCCGATGCTGCGTCCACCGACTGGGCGCAAATCGTCGGCCTGTATGACCTGCTCTACGCGCGGGAACCGACGGCGGTCATCGCCCTTAACCGCGCAGTGGCAGTGGCCATGCGCGACGGCCCGGCTGCGGGGCTTGCGATAGTCGATGGGTTGCTGGCCGGCGGCGAACTCGCGGACTATCGTCTGGCCCATGCTGCGCGGGCCGATTTCTGCCGTCGTCTGGGCAGGATTGCCGATGCGCGCGCCGCCTATCAGCGCGCCCTGGAACTGACGCAACAGGCGCCGGAGCGGCGTTTCATCGAACGGCGCCTCGCCGCGCTGAAAAAATAATTTTTCGCCGGTTGTCGAAAAGGCGCAACGCCGTTCGACTATGGTTTGAAGCAGGTCAATTTTCACCGTGGCAGGGCGGTTCGCGCCGGTGTAATAGACTGGGCGTTTGATTTTGAAATTGTGCTGTTGCGACAAGGGGATAACGAAATGCGTTTTATGGTGATCGTGAAGGCCAGCCAGGCTTCGGAGGCGGGGCAACTGCCGGATGAAGCAATCCTGACGAAGATGGCGGCGTTCAACGAGGAACTGATCAAGGCGGGCGTGATGCTGTCCGGCGAAGGGCTGCAGGCGAGTGCCAAGGGCGCGCGCGTGCGTTTTTCCGGCAGCCGGCGCACCGTCATCGACGGACCTTTTGCGGAAACCAAAGAACTCATTGCCGGCTATTGGATCTGGAAATGCGCGTCGCTTCAGGAAGCGATCGACTGGGTCAAGCGTTGTCCGAATCCGCACGCGGGCGAATCGGAGATCGAAATCCGCCAGATATTCGAAGCGCCGGATTTCGGCGAGGCGTTTACGCCTGAATTGCGCGAGCAGGAAGCCGCGCAGCGCGCGCAGACACTGGGCCTCGAACGGCCGCAATTCGCGGACGGCAAGGCACTGCGCATTGCCGGCATCAATCAGGCCTACACCATGGAGAACCGCGCGCAGATTCCGCTGCAGTGGCAGCGCTTTGTGCCGCATATCGGCAAGGTCGCCGGCCAGGTGCAGGGTTATGCCTACGGCGTGTGCTGGAACGACAAGCTGGGGTTTGATTTCGATTATCTGACAGGCGTTGAAGTGCCCGTCGCCGGCCTGTTGCCGGACGGTTTTACGGTGCTGGAACTCAAGGCGCAGCGGTATGCGGTGTTCGTGCATCAGGGTCACATCTCGAATCTCGTCAACACGATCGAGACGATCTGGATGAAGTGGGTGCCTGAGTCCGGTCTGAAAGCGGCCCGCGCGCCGTGTTTCGAGCGTTACACACCCGAGTTCGATCCGCAGAAGGGCATCGGCGGCATTGAATTGTGGATACCGGTCGAAGCCTAAAGCAAAAGCCAATCAATAACACGGGGGAGCCATGGCCAAAGTCAAAGTAGTTCCTGAAGGCATGCACAGCCTGACGCCGCACATCGTGTGCGATGGCGCGGCAGCGGCCATCGAGTTTTACAAGAAGGCCTTCGATGCCGTCGAGGAGATTCGCCTGCCGGCGCCGAACGGCAAGCTTATGTACGCGCGCATCCGCATTTGCGGTTCAGCCTTGATGCTGGCTGAAGAGGCGCCGGAGTGGAATGCACTGGGGCCGAAGACGCTGAAAGGCTCACCGGTAACCATTCACCTGTATGTCGAAGATGTCGATGCCTTCGTCAAACGCGCGGCGGATGCCGGGGCAACGGTGACGATGCAACCCGCCGACATGTTCTGGGGTGATCGCTATGGGGTGCTCGAAGACCCGTTCGGCCACCGCTGGTCGGTGGCGACGCATTTGCAGGACATGACCGGCGAAGAAATGAACCAGGCCATGAAGAAAATGTTCGGTTGACGGCCGACGGTCAACCGTTAACGGAAAAACAACCAGGGGGGATCATGTTGAAAATCATGCTGGGCGTCATCGTTGTTGTGGTTGCGGGCATCCTCATCCTGGCATCAATGAAGCCCGACGTCTTCCGCATCGAGCGCTCGGCAAGCATCAAGGCGCCGCCGGAAAAGGTGTTTGCGCTGATCAACGACTTCAAGGCATGGACGGCCTGGTCACCGTGGGAGAAAAAAGACCCGGACATGAAACGCAGCTAGGGTGCCGTGACCAGCGGCAAGGGCGCGACCTACGGCTGGGACGGCAACAACAACGTCGGTCAGGGCAGCATGGAAATCACCGATGCAGTGCCGTCGTCGAAAATCGAGCTGAAACTCGATTTCGTCAAGCCGATGGAAGGGCATAACACGGTTGTCTTCACATTGGCCCCGCGGGGTGATACGACACAGGTAGGTTGGATGATGCAGGGCCCGACGCCGTTCATCGGCAAGATTATTCATGTCTTCATGAACATGGACAAGATGGTCGGTGGCGATTTCGAGGCGGGCCTTGCCAATCTCAAGGCTGCGGCCGAAAAGTAAATCAGGGATTTGTTCATGAAATTTCTATGTCTTATTTGCGCCGATACGCTGATGGAGGACATGTCCGAGGCGGATGCGGCGAAACATTACCGCGATTACGAAATTTTCACGGCGGAAATCCGCCGCAGAGGCCATTTTCTGGCCTGCAACCGCCTGCTGCCGCCGGAAACTGCAAAAACGCTGCGCGTGCGCAATGGCAAGGCCGCGGTAACCGACGGGCCGTTCGCGGAAACCAAGGAACACCTGGGCGGTTATTTCGTGATCGAGGCGCGCGACATGAAAGAGGCGCTCCGCATTGCGGCGGGAATTCCGGGCGGTTGGCACGGCTGCGTCGAGGTGCGGCCGATTGCCGAAGACGCACCGACCCTGAGGCTGCTGGCAATCGCCGCCGGCACGCAACAGGCATGACCGTTCAACGCAACCAGGGAGCCCATCATGAAATACCTGTGCCTTGTTTATCTCGATGAAAAGCGCCTCGATGAATTGCCCGACGAGGACTGCGTTGAATTCGACACCGGTGTCCGCAGGAGCGGCCACTGCATTGCCTCGGAGGCCCTGCAATCGGTGCAGACGGCGACCACGGTGCGTGTGCGCAACGACAAGGTGTCTGTGACCGACGGCCCGTTCGCGGAAACCAAGGAGCAACTGGCCGGGTTTTACATGATCGAGGCGCGCGATCTGAACGAGGCGATCCAGATTGCTGCGAAAATTCCGCCGGCACGCGTCGGCAGTATCGAAGTGCGGCCGATCCGGCCGATCCGCGAAACCGTCGCGGCAAAAACGCAGCAGCAACAACAGCAGCAATAAATCCGGAGGGCGACATGAAAGGCAAATCCGTAAAGACGGCAGTACGCAAGGCAGCCAAGAAACCCGCACGCGGGTTATCGCTGTTGGTTGCCACGCGCAAGGGGGCCTGGCTGCTGCACGGTGATGCCACGCGCAAGGACTGGCGCGTCGAGGGCCCGCATTTTCTCGGCCAGATCGTCAGTCACATGGTGCTCGATCCGCGCGACGGCCGGACCATGCTCGCCGCTGTCAAGACCGGGCACCTCGGGCCGACCATGATGCGCTCGATCGACCGCGGCCGCACCTGGAAAGAATCGAAGCAGCCGCCTGCATTCGCCAAAGTGCCCGCCGGCGAAAAAGGCCGCGCGGTTGATCACACCTTCTGGTTGACGCCGGGGCATGCCAGCGAACCGGAGGTCTGGTTTGCCGGCACTTCGCCGCAGGGCCTCTTTCGCAGTGCGGACGGTGGCGATACCTGGCAGGCGTTTTCCTATATCAACGACGACCCGCAATACCGCGAGTGGATGGGTACGGTGCAGGACGGCACGCCCGACGGCCCGAAGATGCACTCGATCATCGTTGATCCCCGCGATGCGAAACATATGTACTTCGGCATGTCGGGCGGCGGCGTGCATGAAACAAAAGATGGCGGCAAGACCTGGAAAGTGATCATCGACGGCATGGAAGTCGTGCAGGGCTTCAATCTCGATCCGAAGCTGCCGACCTGTCACGACCCGCATTGCCTGCGGATGTGTCCGAGCAATCCGGACCGCATTTACCAGCAGAACCACTGCGGCATTTATCGTCGCGACGGCGACAGCGATTGGGTGCGCATCGGCCGCAGCATGCCGAAGAGTGTCGGCGACATCGGTTTTCCGCTGGTCGTGCATCCGCGCAATGACAAGACGCTGTGGGTGCTGCCGATGGACGGCACCATGGTCTGGCCGCGCGTCAGCCCCGGCGGCAAGCCCTGTGTTTACACCTCGAAGAACGCCGGCAAGACCTGGCAGCGCCTCGATGCCGGGTTTCCGAAATCGCAGGCCTGGTGGACGGTGAAGCGCCAGGCGATGTGCGGTGACGCGCGCGATCCGGTCGGCCTGTATTTCGGCACCACCTCGGGCGAAGTCTGGATGAGCCGCGACGAAGGCAAAAAATGGAGCTGCATTGCACGCCACTTGCCGGAAATCTACGCGGTGGAAGTCGCTGATCCGGCCTGAGCAGGGTTGCGATGAAGGTGCATATCCCGAGCGCGCTGCTGTCCTACACGGCCAGCAGCACCGTCGAGACGAGCGGTGCGACAGTCGCGGAGGTATTGCTGGCGCTCGAGGCGCGATATACGGGCATTCGCTTTCGCATGATCGACGAACAGGACGCCATTCGGCGTCACATTCGCATTTTCGTCAACGGCACGCAGGTGCCGGACATCGCGCATCCGCTTAAACCGACCGACGAAATTGTCATCGTGCAGGCGCTGAGCGGCGGCTGATACGCGGCGCAGGCGCGTCACCTGTGCGACGGCATCAGATGCGGTCCGGAAAGCGGATGATGAAGCCGTCGCGATTGGGCATCCTGATTTTTGCCAGCGTGCCGGCATCCAGCCCCGCGCCTTCTTCAATGACTTTATTCAGTGCGAGGATGTAGGCGGTCAGTGCATAGACTTCGTCGCTGGTGAGGGACTTCGGCGCCTGCCACGGCATGGCGCGGCGGATGTAATCGAAAAGCGTGCTCGCATAGGGCCAGAAATTGCCGATCGTTTTTTCGCCGCCGTTGATGCTGCTGATCGGGCCGCGCGGCAACAGCCCCGAAGCGCTGCCGCCGGCACCTTTTTCGCCGTGACAGGCGACGCACTTCTGCGCGTAAATCTGCGCGCCCTGCGCGGCTGTGCCGCTGCCGGGGGGCAGACCGCTGCCGTCAGGCATGATGCTGATGTCCCAGGGGGCGAGGTCTGCTGCTGAAATCGGTTTGCCGAGCCCCGGGCCTTCGGCGAGCACGGTGCCGGCCATCGCCAGCAGGGCGAATGCTGCGACTGTTTTACGCGTAAACATGTTTGACCTCCCCGTTGGCATCGATGCCCCAGCTCGTGATCGCGTTGAAATGCTGGTTCGGAAACGCCATCAGCGACAACGGCGCTTTCAGTTCGCCGCGCTGTGCGACGAACTCGGCGCGCGTCGGTTGCACATTGCCCTTGTCGTCCCAGGCGCGGCTTTGCAGGATGGCAGGCCCGCCGTCCCAGCGCCACGGCAGGCGAAAGCGCGTGAATGATTTGCTCAGTATCGGATCCTGCAACGCCGCTTCGGCCCAGCTTTTGCCGCCGTCGGCAGAAACCATCACGCGCGTGATCTTGCCGTCGCCGGAAAAGGCGAGACCGGAGATTTCGTAAAATCCGGGGCCGTTCATCTTCAGGTCTGGCGAGGGCTGGGTGATGAAGGATTTCACTTCCTCGAGAAAATAAAACTGGTAGGCCTTGCCGTTGGGCAGCAACTGCGTATAGGTCTTGGTCTCGGGGAAGGTCATGCCGGGCGCATCGGTCAGCTTGATGCGGCGCAGCCACTTGATGCTCATATTGCCTTCCCAGCCCGGCAGCAGCAGGCGCGCCGGATAACCGTTCGCCGGCATCAGCCGCTCGCCGTTCTGATACAGCGCGATCATGGCGTCATCGAGACCTTTTTTCAGCGGCACGCTGCGCGTGAGCGTCGGCGCATCGGCGCCTTCGGCGATCAGCCATTTTGCTTTGGGATCGATGCCGGTTTCCTCGAGCAGCGTGGAGAGCAGCACACCGGTCCATTCGGAACAGGAGACCATGCCGTGCAGCGCCTGCAGATTGGCCTGCATCGGTGTCGGCGAAAACATCGGCGCGCTGTTGCCGCCGCACTCGATGAAATACATGCGCGTTACCATCGGATAACGCGACAGGGCCTCGATTGAAAACTCCAGCGGCTGTTTGACCAGCCCGTGAATGACGATGCGGTGTTTGGCCGGGTCGATGTCGGGCGCGCCGCTTTGTGCAACCACAAAATGCTGGCCGGCCGGCGTGATGACGCCGTTCAGCAGGTGCAGCGGCGTGCGCGCGTTCTGCACGCGCGTCTCGCCTTTGGGGTTGGTCAGCGTGCGCGCGACTTTTTCTTCGTAACGCGAGCGTTGTTCGTAAGGCCGGGTAACAGCGCCGGGCCGCAGGCTCCACGGGTCGTCCTTCAGAGGTTCGGCTGCGGCGTTTTGGACCAGCGTATATCCGCTCATCGTCGCTGCCATCGCAGCGCCGCCGCGCAGGAAAGCGCGCCGGTCGAGTAGGCCGTTACCGGCGACCGGCTTCAGTGCGTCGCGTTG
>CAZVDN010000087.1:0-11507 GCA_964625665.1 uncultured Streptomyces sp.
GCTGCAGCCCGGCGCGCAGCGACGGCTGGGCCGGGAGTTGTTGATCGGTGTGATCGCGGCGATTTCGGTGCCCTCGATGCTATCGCTGCTGTCAAGCGGCTTGCTCAATTCGACGCGCTTCTCCTCCTACGATTCCCTGCGCATTTTCGCCGTGACCGTGGTTTTCACAATGGTGATGCGGCAACTGTTTTCCGGGATATTTGCTACCGCCGAACTGGCGCGAGGCCAGCAGCCGGTCATCGGTTTGCTCGATGTCGAAATTCTGCGCACGATTGAATACCAGCGGGTCGCCGCCGACCAGTTACCAATTCTGCCGACCGACTTGCGCGTGTCGCAGGGGCTGCTTGGCAACCGGCTCAACGCGCTCAAGGAGCGAGGCCTGGTCGATCACCGTACCGACGAGGACGGCGGTCGTCACTGGGCGGTGACCAAGTCGGGTTGGGAAGCATTAAACGAAATTCTGCGGAGAGCGGCCGAGTAGCGCCGGCCTCCCGAGTTGAAACGACCATGAAAATGAAACGTAATGCAATCATTGTTGTCGCCGTGCTCGGCATCTTGCTGCTGGTCGCCCTGATCGCCTACCAGATCGGGTCGCATGCAGCGCGGCCCGGCAGCGTGGCCGCGGCACTTGACGCCGAGGCGGGGGCTCATGACAAGGGCCTGAACCTAATTTGTGATCTGAGGGTCAGCATGCCGCGCGCCGAGATCGACTCGCCGCGCGAGAACTACAGCCAGATGTTCATCGCCGGCATTGATTTCGCATCACGATCCGGCTGGTATCAGGGCCAGTTTGCGATTTCTGAAATGCGCAAGGGCACTGTCACTTCTGAAGGCGCGACGCTGACCGTGCGCCGGCCGGCAATGTTTCCGCGCTTCGGTGTCATGATTGCGGGCGAAGCGTTCAGCCTGAACCGCGAGAACGGCGAGTTCCGGCAGTGGTTGACGCTGCAGGACGGCAGCACTCTGGAGCTGATGAAGGGCTACTGCGGCAGGTTTGCCAAGGCGCCGTATTGAATCAATTCTGCGCCCCGGGGCCGGTCTCCCGATTTTTGCAGGAACCAATCGAAAGATTTTCAGCCCATGAAACGTAAATTGTTGATCCCCGTGTTGATTGTCGGTTTGCTTGCTGTCATCGGTGGCGGCGGGTTCTATGGCTATCAGCAGTTCCTCCGTCTGCAGCAGCTCGAGAGCGAATTCGGCGCTCTGCGCGAGGAAAAAGACAAGCTCGAGCAACAGGCCTCGGTTGCCGCCAAAGAAGTCGATGGCAAGACCCAGCAACTGGCGCTTCTCGAGCAAAAAGCACGTGAGTTGGATGCCGCGAGGGCGGCGCTCTCGAGCGGCGTTGCCGTTGCAATACTTGAGGCTGCCGTCAAAGCTTCGAAGTCTCCTACGGCCGAGCAGTATCTGGCAATCGGGGCGGTGCGCATGGTCGCCAATGGCGGCGCCGACACTGAGGCCGCTGGCGCTTATGAACGTGCCTTGCAATTAGCCAATTGGCCTTCCGCGATGAAACTTGCATGTGCAGCGCAAACGGGTATTGCTGCAACTGGCCGGACAGTCGAGATATCCAACGACTGCGGTCGCTTGCTGGCCGGCGGCGACACCGTGCGGGCAGCGGCGCCGGCTGAAGTTCCACCAGGGCAGGACGGCTCAAAAGCAGGCGTTTCCGCATCGCGGTAAGCGCACTGTCCGTCAGGACTCTTCGGCGTTGAAAAAGACAGCGACCAATCCCGGTTTTTTCAGTCCGAGCGGGGGCCTGGTCTGGCACGCGCGCGCTTTGCGCAACCGCTCATCCTGGCGCGTCTTCCGCGCGGCCTTGTCCGCATGGCTGGAGGCCTGGCCGCACGGCCGGAAAAAGCTGCTGTTGCTGGGGCCCAGCGCGGGCTGGTGCATGCCAACGCGGTTTCTCGGTTCATTCAGTGAAATCCACGCGGTTGATTTCGATCCTCTTGCCCCGTTTTTTTTTTCTGTCTTGCACGGCTGGCACTTGCGCCGGCAGAAAACAGCCATTTCCTGGTGCCGTAGTAATTTCATACGCCATCTCGAGCAAATCCTGCGCGAACATCCCGAACACGCGGTCCTGTTCGGCAACACGCTTGGTCAGCACCGCCTGCATTGCGCGGATATCGCCACGGCGGAGGCGGACATCAGCGCCCTGGCCGAGAAACTGCAGGGCAGGCCGTGGGCATCATTTCATGACAGATTGTCCGGTGCGTGGAACCCGTGCCGCACCACACCAAGGGCGTTTTCGTGTCGCGGTCGCCTGCCTTCCGCGCACCTGGCGATTCGCTACGATGTCGCCGTGGAATGGACTGACCATCTGACCGAGGGGCTGCTGCCGGCAGACACGCCTTGCCTGTATCTGCCCTGGCGTTTGGAGCAGAGCCGTCTGCATATCGTTGAGGCGGGCTGGCGCGCCGGCTGAACTGCATTTCGCGGCGACGAACCGGCGGCATGAACTAGAATCCTCTAAAATACGGTCATATCATCATCCGCATCGACGCGGCGACAGGCGAGTCCTTGAAGCTGCACGGAGATAGTAATGCAAATACCACCGCATTTAATGAAATTACTGAAAACAGACCGTTACGCGCGAACCGTTTTCATTTATGCGTTTTTCCTGATTTTTATTACGGCTGCGTTCGTCGCGGCGCACCTGCGCGCGGAACAGAAAGACTTGTACGATGAGAAAGAGAGGGCCCTGCGGCAGTTAACGCAGACCATCGCGGAGCACGTGGTCCGGACATTCGACGGCGCGGATCAGACGCTGAGGTATGTGCGTCGCGAATACCTGGAATGGCGCTACGTGGGTACGCTGACCAAAATCACCGAAGACGCCAATGCCGTGACCCGGCTCTTCAAGCAAATTGCCATTGCTGACGAGAGAGGGCGCATGATCGCGACTTCTATCCCGACGCCGGCAGAAGAGCTCGCCAAGGTCAATTTGAGCGACCGCCCGCATTTTAAATTCCATCAGAGTGTTGCCGATGACATTCCGCGGGTCGGTGAGCCGCTGGTCGGACGGGTCAGCAAGCAGGCCTCCATCCAGCTCTCCCGCCGCATCAGCGATTCAACGGGTAATTTCAAGGGCATGATCGTTACCTCCGTCTCGCCCGAGTATTTTTCTGCATTCTTTCAGAAAATTGTTGCCGACGAAAACGGCGATCTTGGCGTTACCTTGTTTGGCGAGGATGGGGTTGTTCGCGCACGGGCGAGCGCCAGTGGTAGCGATTACGGCCAGAAAATTACCGGGGGACTGGTCGAATTCTTAAAAAGCAGCCCCTTGAGTAGCGGCACTTTTGCTGGCGTCTCTTCCATCGATCAAAAGCAAAAGCTGTTTTTCTTCCAGAGAATTCCAGAATATCGACTGGTTGTGACAGTGTGGGCCAATATCGACAGCATTGACAGAGCCTGGTGGGATTATTTAAAGCCCAATTTGATTTTTGAAACCTTGCTGGTTCTGATTGTGGTGATTGGCTACGGTTTTTTCCTGTTGAGCCGAGCGCGGCAAATCGAATATGTTGATCGCCTGCTGTCCCGCGAGAAAGCGCTGGAACAGGCAAATGCCTTCCAGGCGAGGATGATTTCGAGCGTCTCGCACGAGCTGCGCACACCACTGACCAGTATCCTCGGCTACGGGGGGCTGATTGAACAGGGGGATGCAAACGAGGAGACGCGCGAATTCGGCGCCATCATCTGCAGTTCCGCCCAACACCTTAAAAATGTCATCAACGGCATTCTTGATCTTTCCCGCAAGGAGGCAGGCAAGTTGTCCGTCGTCTTGGAGCAGGTTGAGATCAGACCGGTCTTGCAGCGCTCAACTGAATTGTTCAGAGTCAATGCGGAATCCAAAGGACTGGCATTGAAGCTTGAAATTGATCCCCTGGTGCCGGCGTTTCTTCGCTTGGACCGGACCAAATTCGTGCAAGTCGTCGAAAATCTGCTCTCAAATGCGATCAAATTTACCAATGCTGGACAGGTGAGCTTGGCTGCGCGGGTAGCCGGAGATGGGAAGCGTATCGAGTTCAGTGTGCAGGACAGCGGGATCGGTGTGCCGGCCGCCGACCTCGGCCGACTTTTCGAGCCTTTTTATTCGGTCAAGGATGAAAAGCACAAGAAACAGCGCGGTGCCGGACTCGGCCTTAATATCGTCAAGGAATTTACAGAGCTGATGGGCGGAACGGCTGCTGTAGAGAGTGAGGTTGGCAAGGGAACGACGTTTACGGTCAGTTTTCCGGTCTGAGATCGTGGGGCGGACGGGTGGAGGGGTCGCGGTGAAATCGGCGCTTGTTCTGATACTTGAAGATCAGCCGGATATCCGGCGGTTGTTGAAAATATTCGTATCGAGGTTTCCCGTGCGAATCATCGAAGCGGAATCGATTGCGCAGGCATCCGCGCTGGTTGAACAAAACAGTTTCGACCTGGGTTTTCTGGATTACATGCTGCCAGACGGCCTTGGTATTGAAATCTGCAGGAAGATTCGTGCCGGGAGCGGATTTGCGAAAATAGTGATGGTCACCGCGCGTGGCGAGGTGCAGGTCGGTAATGATCTTCTGGCTGCCGGCGCCGATCAGATCATCGTCAAGCCGTTCGACCAGGAGGCCATCGTCGGCTTAATGGAATCGTTTACGCAAAATTTCGCGCAGCGGCAATAGCCTACCCCGAAGGCGATTCATTGATCGTCCGGGAAGATGGCGTAACCGATATTGCGGCGCGTGCGTATGATTCTGCCGGACGCCCCGATATCCTGCAGCTTTGAGCGAATATTGGCGATATGCACGTCAAGGATACGCACGTTCGGGTCCCAGCATTGTCCAAATATGGCACGCGCAAACGCATCGCGCGAGACCGGCTGGCACTGTTCCCGAAACAGACACTGCAGAATGATGATTTCGCGGTCCGTAAATTTGCAGCTGCACTTCGCGAATTGGGCTATACCACGCGCGAGGTCAAATTTGACACCGTCCACCGTAAATGTCTCCGCCGGCAATGTCCCGAGGATCGGTTTAAGCCTTCGGACGATGCTGCGTATTCGCGCGCGAAGCTCTTCAATGGTCACCGGCTTGCGCAGGAAATTGTCTGCGCCGGAATCGAGGGCGGTGCAAACAATCGTGGGGTCTGTTTTGCCGGAGATGATCATGATCGGCAACTGAGAAACATGTCGAAGGTCTGAGATGACCTCCAGGCCGTTTTCATTGCCGAGCCCGAGATCAAGCAGCAAAAAATCAATTTGCCCGCTGGTTGCCGCAAAAATTGCATCTGCGGCGCTTTCAAATTCCAGCGCTACGACGTGCTCCGCGCGAAGTGCGAGGCAAAACAATCGCCTGAGGTCGTTGTCATCCTCCATGACGCCGGCACGGATAACCTGGGCTGGCGCGGATTTCACCGCACGGTTTTTTGCCGCGGCGGATTTTGCCGTGCGGTGCAGCGGTCGAGGTTGAGTCATCTTAAAAGGGCGGTTATGGCCAGCCTGCGGCGGTCAGCGTTCTTCATCATTGCTGCATTGCAAAATAATTTCATTCCATGCGGGCCAAATTAAACAGGATTGTTGCATCTGTTCAATCCTACGTGCGTGCGCAATGCGAGGCCAGTGCAGGGTGCTCATGGACGACCCGCGGAAGCGGGAGACCAGTCACGCGATATGGGGGGGCATGACAGGCTAGGGCGCCGCGCTGGGGGGCAGTGACGCCCTGCAACCAAGGGAGGCCATGAGCAATATCAAAAATACGCGAAATGGCAGAAATGTGCAAATAATAAAACAAAGTGATGAGGCAGCGAAGGTCGTCTGTTTTTAGCGCAAAAAGCCTGCATTCTTTAAACTTCACCGCCGAACTTCGCGCCCCCGCCGGGCGCGCCCGATCAGTAAAAAAGCAGGTAGCCGTTGAGGGTGGAGAACGCGCCGACAAGTCCTGCTGCGATGGAGCAGTAGAGCAAACCTCCCGATGCGGTGATGATCGCGATGGAGGCCAGGACAATGCCGATTTGCAACAACGCCTCGGCGTAATCGAACCAGGGGTCCCTGCGCAGCGCCGTGTCGCGTTGTTGTTCGTGGTCCCTGGCGATTGCCATCAGCTCTTTTTTCCCTTCCCGGGTTTCTGGTTCGGATTCGTAGCGGGCGATATTTTTCCGGTAGTCATCAAGCTTGTGTTGTTTTATTCGTCGCAAATCTGCGTTCAGCCGATGGGCATCAAGCAGTTCTGCTTCGAGCTGGTCGGCCGCAATCTTGTAGGCGGTCTGGCGGATGTTTTTGGCCTGGTAAAAGGCGTAGGCATTGGCAGCCAGGATATTGTGCTGCGTGGCGTCTTTTGCCGCATTGGAGCCGCCGAGGCTTGCGACAGCAAGCACCATGGCGAGTACGGATACCAGCAGGGCGGCACGCGATTTAAAGGGGTCGCCCGCCTCGTGGGCTGTGTTTGCGGTTTCTGCTGAGTCTTTGGCATCCATCCGTAGGCTCCTTGGTTGGGGAAAGCTAACAATAGCAGTTATAATGAAAAACACATATACAATACAAGCACTAGCGAAAGGAAAACAAGCATGTCTACGCGCCATCACGGGAATGATGCCCCGAGACCGCTTACCCTGCTGATGATTGGCGCGCTGGGGGTTGTTTTTGGTGACATTGGCACCTCGCCGCTCTATGCGCTCAAGGTTGCTGTCGAAGCGGCTGGCGGCAACAGCAATGCCGCGTTGCAGGCGCCTGTTTTCGGCATTCTTTCGCTGATCACCTGGGCGTTGATCGTCGTGGTTGCGCTCAAATACGTCATGATCGTGATGCGCGCCGACAACTACGGCGAGGGCGGGGTCTTTGCGCTGACGGCGCTGGTTCTGCGTAATATGGGCAAGGGCGCGCGGGCGCGCTGGCTCGCGACGATCGCCGGCACGCTGGGTGCGGCATTGTTTTTCGGCGACAGCCTGATCACACCGGCAATTTCGGTGCTCAGCGCGGTCGAAGGGTTGAATGTCATCGCCCCCGAACTCAAGCCCTACATCGTCTATATTGCCGTCGCATTGATTACCGCACTTTTTGCGGTCGAGCGATTCGGCACCGCGGCGGTAGGCGCGTTTTTCGGACCGGTGATGTTGCTGTGGTTTGTCGTTCTCGGAGTGCTCGGACTTGCTGAAATCGTGCACAATCCGGGCGTGCTCGCCGCCCTGAACCCGTTGCTTGGCATCGAGTTTCTGGCGGCGCACGGCAGCATTGCAATTGCGATTATCGGCGCCATCGTGCTGGCGGTCACCGGTGGCGAGGCGCTGTATGCCGACATGGGGCATTTCGGCCGTCCACCGATCCAGCGCGCGTGGTTTCTGGTGGTCTTGCCCTGTCTGCTGCTGAATTATTTCGGCCAGGGCGCCTTGTTGATCAGGGATGCCTCAGCTTTGGATAACCCGTTCTACCGGCTGGCGCCGGAGTGGGCGCTGGTGCCCTTGCTGCTGCTGGCGTTTCTCGCCACCATCATTGCTTCGCAGGCGGTTATTTCGGGGGCGTTTTCCATTGCGAATCAGGCGGTGCAACTGGGATATATTCCGCGGTTGCGCGTGCGGCACACGTCGGCCGAGGAGATTGGCCAAGTCTACGTGTCGAAGATCAACATCCTGCTCTATCTGGGTGTGGTTTGCCTTGTTTTCGGCTTCGGCAGTTCGGAAAGTCTGGCATCGGCCTACGGCATCTCGGTTACTGGCGCGATGGCCATCGATACCGTGCTCGCCGCCTATGTAATGATGATGATCCGCGGCTGGAACAAGGCGGTGTTTGCCCCGGTGTTCCTGTTTTTTCTGTTGATCGACCTGGTGTTCTTCGGCGCCAACCTCACCAAGTTCCTCGAGGGCGGCTGGCTGCCGATCTGCGTTGCAGCGATGACGGTGCTGATCATGCTGGCGTGGATCGTCGGGCGCGACCGCCTGCTGGCGGCGCGCTGGAATGGTGCTGTGGCGCTCGACGGTTTTCTGGCGTCGCTTGACGCGCATCCGATCCATCGCGTCGAGGGCACCGGCATTTTCATGGTGCCTCATGACAACATCGTGCCGATGGCGCTAATGCACAACCTCAAGCACAACAAGGTGCTGCACGAGCGCATCCTGCTTTTGCGGGTGGCGGTTCGGGACGTTCCTTTTGTGGCTGATGACGACCGCTTGGAGATCACACATCACGCGCACAATTTTCACTCGGCAGTTGTGCATTACGGCTTCATGGAGGAGCCGAACATTCCACGCGTGTTGGCCTTTTTGCGGGTGCGTGAATTTCACTTCAGTCTGATGGAGATATCTTTCTTCATCGGCAAGGAAAAGGTCGTGGCGAGGCGTGGCTCCTCGTGGTTTGTCGGTCTATTCATACTCATGCACCGGATGATGCTTGGTGCGACCGATTTCTTCAAAATCCCGCCTGGCCACGCGGTCGAAATTGGCGGGCACATTGAAATTTGAAGCGGTCCCCGAGCGAGATAAATAATATATTGACAAAATGGAAAGTATGGGTATATTTAAGGGGTTCCGGTTATTTTCAGCTGTAACTCCGGGACATGAGGCGTAGTCGATTTTCTCTCGGCATCACTTTTGACCGCCCCGCTCGCAGCGGGGCGTTTTTTTTTGCGGGCCAGGCTGTTATTTCCTGCGGCCTGCTTTTTTAACGGTGATTTAGTCGGCGGTGATTCAGTGCGCCGCGAGCCGCCGATCCCGCGTAATGTTGAGTCCGCCTTGTTTCCAAGGCGCCGGTGCGCCTTACGGCCCAGGCAGCGAGTTGTCAGCGGGGGCGAAAAGCCAAAAATAAATTGCTGTTTCCAAAAAAGCAAAAATAGTGTAATTGAGGAAAGTAATGGCTCATTGCGACGGAGGCAAATGTGCGGTGGCTGCAGCAGGGCCTGGAATTGTGCCTGCGCCTGTACGGGGTCTTTGATCGATGGGGGCGGCGTGATAAAGCGAAATAACGCGAGGCGGTATTCCGCTGGCGGCTGTCTGCATAAGATTTTCGGGGGTCTAGTATTCTTGTTGGCCGCCTGTGCCCAGATTCCGTCTTCCCCGGCGCGTTACCTCGATGTGTTGACAGACGCAGGTTTTGTGCCTGCACTGGCGCCACCCGTCGTCAAATCTTTTCTCAGGCAGGCGGGGGATGCCCCTGCCGTCAATATTTACATCGAAGGGGATGGTGCCGCGTGGTTCCTGCGCACGCTGCCGCCCGGTGATCCAACCCCGCGGCAACCAGTCGCGGCGCGTTTGGCGCTCGCCGATCGTGCCGCTATTGTCGGGTATGTCGGAAGGCCCTGCCAGTTTATGGAGCCGGTGCGGTTGCGGGAATGCAGTCCGTCTCTTTGGACGGATGCACGATTCGGTGACAGTGCGATTGCCCTGACCGATGCGGCGATCGACGGACTGCTTTCCGGATTGCCGCGTGGCAGACAAGTGAATCTCGTCGGTTTTTCCGGGGGGGGAACGCTGGCGCTGCTGGTTGCCGCTGGCAGGACGGACGTCGCATGTGTGGTAACGCTTGCATCCCCCCTCGATATTGACGCATGGAGCGACCTGAACGGGGTCGCCAGGCTTGCGGGCTCGAGAAATCCTGCCAGCCCGAGTAATGGATTATCGCGGCTGCGGCAGACCCACATTTACGGCGCTGCGGACCGAATCGTGCCGGTATCGGCGGTCGGCCATTATCGGAATTTCTCCGGTGATTCACAGGTGAAGGTTTTTGCGGGAAACCGCGGCCACGGGGACTGGGAGAAATTCTGGCCGGCCATCCGCGATTCGACCTGCCTGAATCCGTCGACGTCGAATGCTGCGCAGGCGGTGCCGGCAGACCGGATTGCTGCGGAGGGTCGGCACATCGTAACGCGATCGGAGGTCCTTCATGGGTAAGCGTTGCTTCTGCACGGCGGCAGTTTCGCGGCGAAGCGGGCTGTTTTTGGGGCTGTTGCTGGCGGCAGGGGGCGCGGTTGCCGATGACGCCGTCAACAAGGGGCAACTGGCGGGACAGAGCAGCGCCATTTCCAGGGCGACCTCCAGTGTGCTGTCGACGGCGATCCTGAGCAACATGCTCGGCGGGGCAGGCATATTCCGGGTGAAAATCGGCGCGCTCGAAGACTGCGTCGCGAATACGCCGGCGTGCGCCGGTGAAAAGGCTGGGCAGGGCAGTCCCGGCTTGTGGCGAGGCGGGGGGGTAGCCGCTTCCGCTGACTCGGACAGTCACTGGAGCATCTGGTTTACTCCGGCGCGCAGCAGCTTTGCCAACAACGTGCAGCCTTTCACTTCGAAAGGCGATGTCACGCTCGGCTTGCTTGGGCTCGAATACAACCACGAGGACCGTCTGATTGGCGGTGTGGCGTTGTCGGTCGACCGGCTCAATGCCACCACCACCTACAACGGCGGCAAGCTGACGGGGGGCGGGGTCACGGTGTCGCCTTATATGGTCTATTCGATCAATGAAGCCTGGCTGCTCGATGCCAGCTTCGGCGTCGGGCGCTCCAACCTTGATTCGCAGGTGGGCAGCGTCAGCGGCAGCCCGTCGACCGACCGCTTTTTCAGTTCCGTCGGGGTGACTCATCTGCGGATGTTCGGCAAGGCCACCATGATGGGCAAGGCCGCGTTCAACTACTTCAATGATGACATCAAGGCCTACCAGAGCTCTGATCTGGTTGTGAACGATCCGCTGCAGACGAAGCTTTCCCAGTTGAAAATCGGCGGTCAGGTTTCGTATGACGCAAAACCCTTTGTACCTTTTTTCGGCGTCTATCAATACTTCAACAATTTGAAGAGCTCCGCGCCCGACCGCTCGTCGCAGGAGCACAGTTCGACCTGGCAGTTTGCCGCGGGGCTGAACGCCTCGCACGGAATTTTCTACGGCTCTCTGTCATACCAGGTCGAGCGCGACAAGAATCAGTTCAGGTTTTATGGCGGTGTGCGCTTCTAGGCGCTTGTTATTTTTTCTCTCATCGAAGCATCGAACGCAAAGGCGGTTCGACTGCGGAGACTATTCGACCGCAGAGGCCATGTCAGCACTTTGCGAGTTTTGCCAACACCCTATTCCTTGACGATGCGGCAGGGTGAGACGACCCCCGAGCGTTTGCGTTCCTCCTCGCAGTAGGCAAGCGCGCGCCGCTCGGCTTCGGCGCCCATGCGCATGTAGATCGAGCAGCGCATGATCATCCGGCTCTGGTCGTACGGGCTGTCAAACGCGGCTGCGCAGCGGCTGTTTTCGTTCATGTCGGGTTTGTCGTCCAGGCTTCCTTCAGGGCGTCTGGCCATTGACGCACTGACAGGGTTTCGGCGGCGGCGCTCGCGCTGTGCAGTAGCAGCACGAGACATGAAAAAAAACGGAGATGCAGGTAGAGATTCATCGACTATGCGATTGGACGGTCGGCAACAGGATACAGCGGCAAAATAAAGACGGATTGATTTGCATCAAGCATGTGCCACGAGCACGGGCCACTCCAGTATCGGGAGTTAAAGCATTTTTGAGTCTTATTTTCAGACCTAAAACGCCCGGTCTGGCTATGGGCAGTGGCTGCCGGACACACCGC
>CAZVDN010000088.1:0-723 GCA_964625665.1 uncultured Streptomyces sp.
GTGCGCGTGCCCGCCCTGAGCAATTTGCGTTGATCGACATAATCCATCCAGTCGAGATCGGCGGAAATAAAGAGATCGGCCGGTGCGCCGTTCTCGATCTGTTTGGCCAGCGCCGAACTGGCGAAGTAGGACACCGCCACTTTCTGTTTGCCCGCACTGTGGAAACGGGTCGATACCTCATCGAGCGCCTCTTTCAGGCTGGATGCCGCCAGCACCGTCAGATTTTGCGCGAGCGCCGGCACCGACCCTAGCGTCACGGCCAGCGACAGAAACACAGACGGTACAAGAAAACGCGATCCGGCGCGCATCAAAAACTCCTGATTCCGAACAGACGGCCTGCTCGCCGTCGATCGATATATTCTACCGTATATAACGCTCTGCAAACAAAAACCCGGCATCGCCGGGCCCGGGTTCGCCGTCAACAGCCTGCCGCTCAGTAAAGCTTGCCGCGTGGCGGCGATGACTTCAGCAACTTGGCGAACCGCGGCATGGCACCCGCCAGGGCCTTCGTCGCACGCCCTTCGACCCGGCGAAACTCCTTCAATACCTGCCGGCCGAACGGGGTGATCTGTGCCCCGCCGCCGCCCTTGCCGCCAGTTGCCGTATCGACCACCGGTTCGCGGAAACAGCGGTTCATGGCGTCGATCAACAGCCACGCGCGGCGGTAGGACATCTTCATGCGGCGCGCCGCCGCAGAAATCGAGCCGGTCTCCGCCACCGCCT
>CAZVDN010000088.1:733-8997 GCA_964625665.1 uncultured Streptomyces sp.
GCGAAACCGGCACCGAACGGGATGCGGATGCGCAACCGCGCCTGCAACAAGGCCATGGCCGTCAGCCTTTATCGCGCCAGCGGTCAGCCGCCGCATCGTCGCTCGCCCGCGCTTCGACCCAGCGCGCGCCGTCCGGCGTTTTTTCCTTCTTCCAGAACGGCGCCTGCGTCTTCAGATAATCCATGATGAACTCGCAGGCGGCAAAGGCGTCGCCGCGATGTGCGCTCGTCACCACCACCAGCACGATCTGGTCGAGCGGCGCCAGCGTGCCGATGCGATGGATCACCAGCGCGTCATAGACCTGCCAGCGGCCTTTGGCTTCGTCGATGATTTTGTCGATCGCCTTTTCCGTCATGCCCGGGTAATGCTCAAGGGTCATGGTGGCGACAGTGCTGCCATCGTTCAGATCGCGCACCACGCCGACAAAGCTCGCCACCGCGCCGATCTGCGGATTGCCCGCGCGCAGTTGCGCGATTTCGCGACTGACGTCGAAATCTTCGGTTTGGATGCGAACACTCATCGCGCAGCCCCCATCATCCACCGGTGACCGGCGGGAAAAACGCAATCTCGTCGCCATCACGCACGGCAGTGCCCGCGTCGGCCATGTCCTGATTGACGGCCGCGCGCACGCGTTTCGTTTCCGCCAGCGCCTCGGCCCAGGCACCGCCGCGCGCGCACAAGGCCGCCCGCAGGCCACCAATGTCGCGAACGTCGGACGGCAATGCCAATTCCTCCGAACCGCATCCGGTCTGTTCACGCAGTCCGGCGAAATAAAGAATCTTGACCATGGTCTTTGCCCGTAGCGCGTCGTCTCAGGCCGGACGCGCGTGTTGTTCTATGAATGCGGCGATCGCTGCAATGTCGTCGAGCAGAAACTGCGGCAGCTTCGTGTCAACCCGCGCATCGCTCGCCACCGCGACAATATGCTCGTCGTGCGGAAACAGCAACGGCTCGCCGACCACCGCGCGATGCACCTCGAGCTTGGGAATCGGTTCGCGCTTGAAGCCCTCGATCAACAACAGGTCACAATCCGACAGATGCTCCACCAGCTCCGGCAGGGTCGGCTCTGGCGCACCGCGCAGTTCATGCATGAGCGCCCAGCGCCGCGATGACGTCACCAGCACCTCCTGACAGCCGGCATGGCGGTGCCGCCAGGAATCCTTGCCTTCCTGATCGACGTCGAAGGTATGGTGGGCGTGCTTGATCAGCGAAACGCGCAGTCCGCGCGCCGTAAACGCCGGAATCAATTTCTCGAGCAGGGTTGTTTTGCCTGAGCCGGAATAACCGGCAATGCCGAAGATTTTCATGGACGCCGATTCTACCCTTCATCAGGCACGATACGCCCGCCCGCCACCACCAGCCGGTCTAGGATTGCCAGCCGCAGAATCTCCGGATCGTGGCTTGCAATCACCACGGTATGGTCGTCCATGCACAAGGCCGTGACCAGATCGAGCACCTGCTTGCGCGAAGCCCCGTCGAGATTCGCGGTAGGCTCATCGAGCAGCAACAGTGCAGGGTTCAGCAGTTTCGCCCGCGCCAGCGCGGCGCGCTGCGCCTCCCCGCCCGAGAGTTTATGCGGCGGCACCTCGCGCTTGTCGGCAAGCCCCGCCCACGCCAGCGCTTCACTGACGCGCGCGCGCCGTTCAACGGCACCGACCCCGCGCCGCAGCAAGCCGTATTCGAGATTTTTTTCTGTGGTGGTGTGAAACAAATAGGGCTGCTGGTGCACGTAAACGATTTCCGCGCGCCATGCTTCGGGCAGCCGGGCCGCTGGCACCGACTGCTCGCGATAACGGACGCTGCCGCCCTGCGCGTCTTCCAGCCCGGCGAGCATGCGCAGCAGGGTCGTCTTGCCGGCACCGTTGGCGCCGCTCAGCACGTACCCGTGACTTGCCTGCAGTTCAAGCGCAGCGTTGTCGAACAGCACGCGCGCGCCGAAACATTTGCGCAAGCCGCTGACCGCCAGCAGGGGCGCTCTCATTCAAGCCCGCCCCGGCCCTGCAGCCAGGCCAATGCAATATTGATGCCGATCGCCAGCACCACCAGCACCATGCCCAGCGCGATGCCCTGCGCAAATTCACCTTTCGCCGTTTCAAGCGCAATCGCGGTCGGGATATTGCGTGTCAATCCGGCGATGTTGCCGCCAATCAGCAATGCGCAGCCGACTTCCGATACTACGCGACCGAAGGCATTAACGATGCCGGCCATGACGGCAAAACGCACTTCCCACAGCGTCGTCAGCGCCGCGCGCACCGGGCGCGCGCCGAGGCTGCGCGCGGTTTCGTAGATGCGCGGATCGGCACCCTGTACCGCCGACACCGTGAACACAATGAGTATTGGCAGCGCAATCACGATGTAACCAATCATGATCGCCCACGGCGTGAACAACAGTTCGAATGCACCCAGCGGCCCGCGCCGCGACAGCAACAGGTAAATGACCAGCCCGATCACCACGGTGGGAAAGGACAGCAGCGCCTGCATCAAAACGACGATCACGCGGCGTCCGGGGAACTTCAGCTTGGCGAGCGCAAAGCCGGCAGCAATAGCGCCGGGGGCCGTCACGGCGACTGCTGCCACCGCCACCCACAGCGACACCCAGATGATGCCCCACAGTCTGGCATCACCGGAGACCAGCAGCGCAAAGGCCTGCCGTGTCGGTTCGAACAGGTCCACGCGTTATTTCGCCGCGCTCGGGAAGAACATCTGCACGCCGTTGATCTTGAACGCGGCGACCGCGGCCTGTCCTTCAGCCGACGTAATCCAGTCGGCAAACGCCAGCGCGCCGCTGTAATTGAGCCTGGGATAGCGTTGCGGATTGACGACAATCACGCCATAGGGATTGAACATGCGCTGATCGCCTTCAACCACCACCTGCAACCCCGTACGGTCACGATAAGCGGCATAGGTCGCGCGGTCGGTCAGGGCGTAACCGCCGAGTTCCGCCGCCATCGTCAATACCGGCCCCATGCCCTGCCCGCTGGAAACATACCAGGCGCCCTTCGGCTCGATGCCGGCGTCTTTCCAGTAACTGGTCTCCATCACATGCGTGCCGGAATCATCACCGCGCGATATGAATTTGGCCCCGCTGGCGGCGATTTTCTTCATGGCTTCGACGGCATTGCGGCCACCGCGCACAGCGGCCGGATCGCGCGCCGGCCCGACGATGATGAAATCGTTGTACATGACATCGCGCCGCAGCGAGCCGTAACCGGCCGCCATGAACTTGTCTTCGAGCGCGCGCGCATGCACCAGCAAAACATCGGCATCACCACTCTCGCCGATCTTCATCGCAGCACCGCTGCCCACCGCCACCACGCGGACCTTGCCGCCGTAACGCGCTTCGAACTGCGGAAGAATGAAACCGAGCAGGCCGGAGGCCTCAGTACTGGTGGTGGTTGCCATGCGAATGTCCTGCGCTGCCATCACCGGTGCGGCAAAAAGCAGCGCCGCACAACAGAACAGCCACCGCATTTTGTTTTTCATAACCCGCATTTCCCGACCTGACCGGCACAGTGGTTACACAACCGCCGATGATAACGTCGAATCCAACTGAAACCAAACGCTGCCAGCCGCACTTGACGGTCATTTCCGTTACAATTCCCCCTCGTTTTTGACCCTCCGGACACCATGAGCGATCCAGCGCAATCCATCCGCGCCGCCAGCTGCGCGGACGACTACGATCCCAATTCCATGCCGGTGGCGAAAGCGCGCGAGTTCATTGCGCGCTTTCTGACGCCGATCTCGGCCATTGAACGCCTGCACATCCGTTCGGCACTCGGCCGCGTGCTTGCCGCCGACGTGATTTCACCGCTGAACGTGCCCTCGCATGACAACTCTGCGATGGACGGTTATGCGCTGCGTTTTGCCGACCTGAAATCCGCCGGCGAGACGCGCCTGAAAATCGCCGGCACCGCGTTTGCCGGCGTGCCCTTCCAGGGCACGGCGAAACACGGCGAATGCGTGCGCATCATGACCGGTGCTGTCATGCCGCAGGGCCTCGACACCATCATCATGCAGGAACACGCCAAGGCCGACGGCGATCACGTCACCGTTGGCAGCGGCCACAAACAGGGACAGCATTTGCGCTTTGCCGGCGAAGACCTGAAGACCGGCCAGGTGGCCCTGAAGCGCGGCCTGCAGGTGCGACCTGCCGAAATCGGCCTCATCGCCTCGCTGGGCATCAACGAGGTGTCGGTATACCGTCGCCTGCGCGTGGCCTTCTTCTCGACCGGCGACGAACTGGTATCGATCGGTTCGCCGCTCGGCGAAGGCCAGATCTATGACAGCAACCGATACACCATCAACGGCATGCTGCAGCGGCTGGGCTGCGAAGTCATCGACATGGGTGTGGTGCGCGACGATCCGAAACTGATCGAACAGGCGTTTGAAACCGCGGCACGCAGTGCGGACGTGGTGATTACCAGCGGGGGCGTTTCGGTCGGCGAGGCCGATTTCGTCAAAGGCATGCTCGACCGCCTCGGCGAAGTCGTGTTCTGGAAAATCGCCATGAAACCCGGCCGCCCGCTCGCCTACGGCCGCATCGGCAATGCGCATTTCTTCGGCCTGCCTGGCAATCCGGTGTCCGTGATGGTGACTTTTTATCAGTTCGTGCGCGATGCCCTGCTCAAACTTTCGGGCCGCGATCCGGTGCCGCCGCTGCCGAGCTTCCGCGTTCCCTGCACGACGCCGCTGAAAAAAGCCCCGGGCCGCACCGAATTCCAGCGCGGCGTGCTGACACAGGACGCTGCCGGCAATTGGAGTGTCGCCGTCACCGGCGAACAGGGTTCCGGAATCCTGCGTTCGATGTGCGAAGCCAACTGCTTCATCATCCTGCCGACCGATCAGGGCAATGTCGGCGCCGGCACACTCGTTGAAGTGCAGATCATGGAAGGCGTGATCTGAGCATGGCCAGTTATCCGGAACTCGCCACGCGCGTCGTCGCCATCACCGGTTCGGCGCAGGGCATCGGCGCCGAAACCGCGCGCCACTTCGCCGCCCAGGGGGCGGCCATCGCGCTGCTCGACATCGACAGCAAAAATGCCAAGGTGGTCGCCGATGCGATCACCGCCGCCGGCGGGCGCGCCAAACCGGTTACGGTGGACGTCACCGACGAAACGTCGGTCAGTGCCGCAATCAACGCCACCGTCGAAGCCTATGGCGGCCTCGACGTGCTGATTACCTGCGCCGGCGGTTACACGCGCCTCGCGCAGGTCGAAGACATGCCGCTCGACGAATGGGACCGCACCATCGCATTGAATCTGCGCAGCGCCTTTTTGTGCAGCAAGGCGGCCATTCCGCATCTGAAAAAATCAAAGGCCGGGCGCATCATTCATGTCGCCTCGATTTCCGGCCGCACCGTGCACGCGTCGTCGTCGCCGGCCTATGGCGCTGCCAAGGCCGCGGTAATCCAGCTCACACGCTTTCTTGCCTGGGAACTTGGCCCCAGCGGCATCACCGCAAACGCAGTCGCACCGATCACGACGCTCACGCCGCGGGTTGCCGCTCTGCGCAGCGAAGCTGATGTCGCGAAAATTGCATCGCAAGTGCCGCTGCGCCGTCTTGCCACGCCTGCCGATCACGCCCAGGTCATGCTGTTTCTGGCATCGGATGGCGCCGCCTATCTCAACGGCACCGTGCAGGACGTCAACGGCGGCCGGGTGATGATGTAACTCGTGCTGACCGCCCACAATCTCGAATGCGTGCGCGGCGAACGCCGCCTGTTTACCGCGCTGAATTTCACCGTGCAGCCGGGCACTTTGCTGGCAGTGCGCGGCGTCAACGGCAGCGGCAAGACCAGCCTGCTGCGCATGATGTGCGGTCTGCTCGCCCCGGCGGCAGGCACGTTGTCATGGAAACAGCAGGAAATCGGTGATGCCGGCGAGGAATACCGCTCGCAACTGATTTATCTCGGCCACCTCAACGGCCTCAAAGACGAACTCGATGCCACTGAAAATCTGAGGCTGTCGTTGCGCGTCGCCGGCGTGGCCGTTGATGAAGCGCAGGCGATGGCAGCGCTCGAATGGTCGGGCCTGCGCGAACGCCGCCACCAGCCCTGCGGCACGCTGTCGCAGGGCCAGCGCCGGCGCGTGGCGCTGGCGCGCCTCAAACTCTCGCAGTCCAGGCCGCTGTGGATCCTCGATGAACCGTTTACTGCGCTGGACGTCGCTTCTGTCGAGCGCACCCGCGATCTGATCGTTGCGCATCTGGCAGCCGGCGGCATGGTGGCGCTGACCACCCATCAGGACGTGCCGATCGACGCGCCGACCACCCTGCCGGTCGAGCTGGGCCTGTGAACAATCCCGGCCTGATCGACTGCATGCTGACGGTGATCGCGCGCGATCTGCGCATCGCCCTGCGCCGCCGCGCCGATGTCATGACCAGCCTGATCTTCTTTGTCATTGTCGTCAGCCTCTTTCCGCTCGGCGTCGGGGCCGACCCCGTGCTGCTGCGCACGCTGGGGCCGGGCGTGGTCTGGGTGGCCGCGCTGCTGGCCTGCATGCTGGCGCTTGCGCGGCTCTTCGCCAACGACCATGCCGATGGCACGCTCGAACAAATGGTGCTCTCTCCCCAGCCCCTGAGCCTGCTGGTGCTGGCGAAAACGATTTCGCACTGGCTGACCACCGGGCTGCCGCTGGTGATCATCGCACCGGTGCTCGGCCTGCAGTTCGACCTCAGTGCCGACGCCCTGCTCATTCTGATAGCATCGCTGTTGCTCGGCACGCCGACGCTCAGCCTGATCGGCGCCATCGGCGCCGCACTGACGCTGGGACTGCGCGGCGGCGGCGCACTGCTCGCGCTACTGGTATTGCCGCTGTATATTCCGGTGCTGATATTCGGTGCCGGCGCTGTCGAAGCCACTGCAGCGGCCCTCGGCGCTGCAGCACATTTGTCGATTCTGGGCGCCCTGCTGCTGGGCACCATTGTTTTTGCGCCATGGGCCACTGCACTTGCACTGAAAATCGCCATTGAATAACGGCTGAACAAAATGTCCGACATCCGCTGGTACAGGTTTTCATCGCCGCAGACTTTTTATCCGCTGGCCGGCATGCTCACGCCGTGGTTCGGCACGCTGGCCGCGCTCACTGCGATCTACGGCCTCTACATCAGCTTTTTCGTCGCCCCGACCGATTTTCAGCAGGGCGAGGCCTATCGCATCATTTTTATTCATGTGCCCTCGGCCTGGCTGTCGATGTTTCTCTATCTTTTGTTTGCCGTCTCGGCCGCCATCGGGTTGGCCTGGTCCACGCGCCTGTCGTCGATGATGGCGCTGGCGATCGCACCGACCGGCGCCCTGATGACATTCATCGCGCTGTGGACCGGCGCGCTCTGGGGCAAACCGATGTGGGGCGCGTGGTGGGTGTGGGATGCGCGCCTGACATCCGAACTGATCCTGCTCTTTCTCTACCTCGGTTTCATGTTCCTGCACGCCGCGATCGATGACCCGCGCCGCGCTGACCGTGCCGCGGCGGTTATTGCAATTGTCGGTGCGATCAACGTGCCGATCATTTATTTCTCGGTCAAATGGTGGAACACGCTGCATCAGGGCGCGTCGGTGAGCCTGACCAAAAGCCCGACCATGGCGAGCACCATGTTGTGGGGCATGCTGATCATGTCGGTTGCGTTCTGGCTCTACAGCGTTGCCGCCGTGCTGTCGCGCGTGCGCAGCGTCATACTCGAACGCGAACGCAATGCCGACTGGGTCAAGCAGCTGGGAGCAAAGGCATGAACTGGGAAAGCGTCGGCGCGTTTATCGAAATGGGCGGCTACGGCACCTACGTCTGGGGCTCGTTCGTCGTTACCGCGATCTGCTTTGGCCTCGAAATCGTCGCGCTGGCGGTGCGCCGCCGGCGTGCGCTGCGCGAGCTCGCACGCCGCGACTGATCGACCCGATCAGATCTTTTCCGCTTCCATCTTGATCGCGCCGCAGGGGCACTCCGCGGCGCACAGGCCGCAGCCTTTGCAGTATTCGTAATTTATCTCGAAGCGCTTGCCGGGCCCGAGCTTGATGACCGCATTGTCCGGACAAACCCCGTAGCAGTTGTCGCACTCGAAGCAGTTGCCGCAGGACAGGCAGCGGCGCGCCTCGTAGAGTGCATTGCTCTCATCAAGACCGCCCTGCACTTCGTCGAAATTAGACTGCCGGCGGATCACATCGAGCTGCGGCTGCACGGTCTTCGGCGCATCGGCGTAATACCAGGGATTCAGCGCATCAAAGCTGGCCGTCTCGTGTTTGGCTGGCGCCGTGTAGGCGCCGCCTCGCAGCC
>CAZVDN010000088.1:9007-11417 GCA_964625665.1 uncultured Streptomyces sp.
GTTGATGCGCTCAAAGGTCGCGGGGGCATGCTTGACCGGCGTCTGCGGCGCCACACCGCGCAGCCAGGCATCGATATTGCGCGCGGCCTTCTTGCCGTGCCCGACGGCGACCGTCACGGTACGCTCGGAGGGCACCATATCGCCACCAGCGAAGATGCCCGCGAACCCGGTCATCATGTTGCGGTCGACCTTCACCACGCCGTTTTCGATGGTGAGGCCCGGCACCTTGTCGAGCAGTGAAAGGTCGACGTCCTGGCCAAGGGCCAGCACGAGCGTATCGGCTTCGATGGTTTCGAATTCGCCGGTCGGCTGCGGAAAACCCTTCGCGTCGAGTTTCATTTTCTCGACAGTAAACGTCGTATCGTCAACGCGTTTGATGGTGTTGAGCCAGCGCACCATGACGCCTTCGTCGAGCGCTTCCTGCAATTCAAAATCGTGCGCCGGCATCTGCTCGCGCGTGCGCCGGTAAACAATCAGCGCTTCGGTGGCCCCCAAACGCTTGGCAGTGCGCGCCACATCGAGCGCCGTGTTGCCGCCACCGTAGACCACGACGCGCCGGCCGAGCTGTGGCACTGCACCGGTTTCCATGCCGCGCAACACGCTGACGGCATCGAGAATGCGCGTGGCGTCCGGCGACGGAATTTCGGTGCGTTTGCCGACGTGCGCGCCGACCGCCAGAAACACCGCATCGAATTTGCCTTCGCGCATGGTCGCCGCGACATCGTCGACCCGCGTTTCGAGCTTGAGCGTGATGCCCATGTCGAGAATGCGCTGGATCTCCGCATCGAGCACATCACGCGGCAGGCGGTATTTGGGTATGCCGAAGCGCATCATGCCGCCGGTCAGCGGCCCGGCTTCGTGAATGGTGACCTGATGTCCCATCCGCCGCAGATGAAAGGCAGCTGACAGGCCCGACGGGCCGGCACCGACCACCAGCACATGTTTGCCGCTCGGCGGCGCGGTAACTTCAAACTTCCAGCCGTGCTTGCGCGCCTGATCACCGAGAAAACGTTCGACAGCATGAATGCTGACGGTCTGATCGAGTTTGCCGCGGTTGCAGGCATCTTCGCAGGGGTGGTAACAAACCCGCCCCATCAGCGCCGGCAGCGGATTGTTTTTCGTCAGCTCGCGCCAGGCGCGTTCGTATTCACCGCTTTCTGCGTAATACAACCAGCCCTGAATGTCCTCACCCGCCGGACAAGCGTTATTGCAGGGCGGCAGGCGATCGACATAAACCGGCCGTTCGGTGCGCCAGCTGCCGGTGTGGTTGGCGAGGCTGGAACCGGGATCAAGTGTGATGGCAAAAGGTTTGCGCATGATGGGCCTTAGTCCAGCAAGCCGAAGCGGCGGATATTGCGATCGGCAATCGCCTGAATGGCGGCAATGGTCTCGTCGTCGGGCGTCTTCCCGTAGAGATGGGCAAAGCGGCGTTGCAGGCGCAGATATTCGCCGACCGGCACCGGCTTGCGCAGACGGTAGTGTCCGGTGACCTCACCGTTCTCGGCCTCGATCAGCGGAAACAACCCGGACTCGACGGCCAGACGCGCCACCTTGATCGTATTGTCCGGCGCACTGCCCCAGCCCAGCGGACAGGGCACATGGATGTGGATGTAGCGCGAGCCGCCGATGTCCATTGCCCGCATGACCTTCGTTTCGAGATCGCGCAAATTGGCCACAGACGCGGTGGCCACATAGGGAATCTGGTGCGCCATGGCGATCAACGCCATGTTCTTGCCGGTGCCGAAGACATTGCCCGGCGCAGCGCCGACTGCCATGGTGGTGGCCGTGCGCGCTGCCGGCGGCGTGGCGCTCGAGCGCTGAACGCCGGTGTTCATGTAAGCCTCGTTGTCGTAGCAGATATAGAGCACGTCATCGTTGCGCTCGAACATACCGGAGAGACAACCGAAACCGATGTCGGTGGTGCCGCCGTCACCACCCTGCGCCACAACCTTGACGTCCTTGCGTCCTTTGATGCGGTTGGCCGCTGCCACTCCCGCCGCCACCGCCGGCGCATTGCCGAACAGCGAATGCATCCACGGGATCTGCCAGGAGGTTTCAGGATACGGCGTGGAAAACACTTCGAGACAACCGGTCGCATTCACGGCCATCACGCGATTGTTGGTGACCTGCATCGCGGCGTCGATGGCGTAACGCGCGCCGAGCGCCTCGCCGCAGCCCTGACAGGCGCGATGGCCCGAGTTGAGCGAATTGGTGCGGCGCATGTTGGCCTGCACCGTGCGCTGCGAATCGGCCAGCAGACGGTTGCCGACGGTAAACGTGCCGGACTGGTAAAACTTGATCGGTTGCATGCTCATCGGTTTATCCCGCCTTCGCGCGCTTGGCGTGAATGTCGCGCAAAATGTTTTCCGCGGTCGGCCCGGCGCGCCGCTGCTGCCGGCCGCGCTCCAGT
>CAZVDN010000089.1:0-5627 GCA_964625665.1 uncultured Streptomyces sp.
AACCCACCAGCGCACCGGTGACGATGAGCAGGTCGTTGCTCAGCAGGAAGCCCGTGGCCGCTGCGGCCCAGCCGGAATAGCTGTTCAGCATCGACACCACCACCGGCATGTCGGCGCCGCCGATCGCCATCACCATGTGGATGCCGAAGAGCAGTGAGATCACCGTCATGACGATCAGCGGCGTCATGCCGTCACTGACCGAGTGGCTGTGAATGAACTGCCAGCCGTAATAAATCACCACCAGCAGGCCGATCAGGTTGAGGAGGTGGCGCCCCGGCAGCAGCAGCGGGCTGCCGCCGATCTTGCCCGAGAGCTTGCCGAACGCAATGACCGAGCCGGAGAACGTCACCGCGCCGATCAGGATCCCGACATAGATTTCAACTTCGTGGATGGTTTTTTCAGCGCCTTCCATCTGCACCGACGGATCGATGTAGTTGGCAAAGCCGACCAGACAGGCCGCCAGGCCGACCAGGCTGTGCATCAGCGCCACCAGTTCGGGCATTTGCGTCATCTTCACGGTGCGCGCGGCGAAAATGCCGATCGCGCCGCCGAGGACCATCGCGCCGACGATCAGGGAGATGCCGCCGCCGGTGACGCGCGGCCCGAAGATGGTCGCCAGCACGGCGATCGTCATGCCGATCATGCCGTAGAGATTGCCGCGCCGCGAAGTTTCCGGATTGGAAAGGCCGCCAAGGCTGAGAATGAAAAGAATCGTTGCCCCGATATAGGAGACAGTTGCCAGACTTTCAGACATGTTTTTGTCTCCCTTTTATTTGCGGAACATCGCCAGCATGCGCTGGGTGACGGCGAATCCGCCGAACATATTGATCGCGGTGAGCACGATGCCGAGCCCGGCGAGCCCCTGAATCAGGCTCTCGGGCCGCGTCATGCCGTCAGCGAGCGGCGGTGAGATCTGCACCAGGGCGCCGATGGCGATGATGCTGGAAATCGCATTCGTCACGCTCATCAGCGGCGTATGCAGCGCCGGCGTGACGTTCCACACCACCATGTATCCGACGAAGCAGGCCAGCACGAACACCGTGAAGTGGGCTAGGAAGGCCGACGGAGCACCGGTGCCGATCAGCCAGAACAGCAGGGCCGCAAAACCGAACATGACGGCGGTGCGCGTTGCCGAAGCGGGTGCGCCGCCACCGCCATGACCGTGTCCTTTGGCTGCCGGCGCCGCAATGGCAGGCTTCGCCGCGGCCGGCGGCGGTGCCGCCAGTTTGATGGGCGGTGCCGGCCAGGTGACCGTGCCTTCCTTGATGACGGTCAGGCCGCGAATGGCGTCGTCCTCCATGTTGACGTTGATTGCGCCATCCTTGGCTTTGCATAATTCTTCTGTCAGGCGGAACAGGTTGGTCGAGTACAGGGTCGACGATTGTTTGGCCAGGCGGCTGACCAGATCGGTGTAGCCGATGATGGTCACGCCGTGCTTGACGACCGCTTTGCCGGGTTCGGTGAGTTCGCAGTTGCCGCCCTGTTCGGCCGCCATGTCGACAATGACGCTGCCCGGCTTCATGCTTTGCACCATTTCGGCGGTGATCAGCCGCGGCGCCGGTTTGCCGGGAATCAGCGCGGTGGTAATGATGACGTCCACTTCACGCGCCTGCTTCGCATACATTTCGCGCTGCGCCTGCTGGAAGCCTTCGCTCATGACCTTGGCGTAGCCGCCGCCGCCGGAACCTTCTTCTTCGTAATCGACCTTAACGAATTCGCCGCCGAGCGACACCACCTGATCGGCGACTTCAGCGCGTGTGTCGTTGGCGCGCACGATGGCGCCCAGACCGGCGGCCGTGCCGATCGCTGCGAGGCCGGCAACACCCGCACCGGCGATGAAGACCTTGGCCGGCGGCACCTTGCCGGCGGCAGTGATCTGGCCGTTGAAAAAGCGGCCGAAGGCGTTGGCCGCTTCGATGACTGCCCGGTAGCCGGCAACGCCGGCCTGCGAGGTCAGGGCGTCCATTTTCTGCGCGCGGGAGAGCACGCGCGGCAGAGCATCGATCGCCAGCACGGTGGCCTTGCGCGCCGCGAGCTGCTGCATGAGTTCCGGATTCTGCGCCGGCCAGATGAACGAGATGAGCGTGCCGCCTTCGCGCAGCAGTTTGACTTCATCGGTGCCGGGCCCGCGCACCTTGAAGACGATGTCGGATTTGGCCCACAGCGTTGCCGCGTCGGCAACAATGTCCGCACCGGCGGCGCGATAGGCATCGTCGCTGCAATTGGCGGCGTCACCGGCCCCGGACTGCACCTGGACCTTGAAGCCGAGCTTGATGAGTTTTTCGACGACCTCGGGAACCGTGGCAACGCGTTTTTCGCCTGCGGCGATTTCCTTTGGTATCCCAATAACCTGAGGCATGCGACCCCCTTGTTCAATGCAAATGGAAAATGAAAATCAAATCGAATGGTCTCGCACCGCGCGAACCGGGCGCGACGGTGCGACGTGATCAAATAGAACGGGAACCGCCGTCGGGGCGGTAGGTGCGGGAGCGAAACAAACGTGAATCGAAAGCACTGGATCCGGCCGAAAATTGAATGTGCAAACTGTACCGACATCGGGTCGGCATAATTTGATCTAGATCATACACCTATCGCGTCGGCTGGAGTTTTCAGGGGCAATTGCAGGCCTGCGGGGCTCCGCCAGTCAGGCCTGGAGGTATTCCTGCAGATAAGTCAGCACCTGCGCGTCCAGGTCATCGTCGAGGCAATCGAATTCGACGATGTCGCTGGTGGCGCGCAGCCAGGTCAACTGCCTTTTGGCCAGTTGGCGGGTGGCGGCAATGCCTTGTTCGCGCAGTTGGGACAGGCTGATTTTTTCATCCAGATAGTCCCATGCCTGGCGGTAACCGACGCAGCGCATCGAAGGCATGGTCGCTTCAAGCGCATAACTTTTCCGCAACTTGCGCAGTTCGGAGATCAGACCCAGTTCGAGCATGCCTTCAAAGCGGTCGGCTATGCGCTCGTGCAATACCGCGCGGTCCGACGGCAGCAGGGCGATTTTCAGCGGCGTATAGGGAAAATAAACGTATTTCGGTTTTTTCTGCAGTTCCGACATCGTCCGGTCGGTGATGTAATACACCTCGAGTGCGCGCTGAATGCGCTGCGCATCGTTGGGGGCCAGTTTGGCGGCGATTTCCGGATCGACACGGGCCAGTTCGCGGTGCACGCCGGGCCAGCCTTTTTCCTCGGCCATGGTGTCGATGATCATGCGGATCAGCGGGTCCGCTTCGGGCAGTTCCGAGAGCCCCTCGGTGAGCGTCTTGAAATACATCATGGTGCCGCCCACCAGCAGCGGAATGTTGCCGCGTTCGGTGATTTCACGCATCACGGTCAGCGCATCATCGCGAAATCGCGCGGCGGAATAGGTTTCGTCCGGCGAAATCAGGTCAATCAGGTGGTGTGGCGCCGCCGCGAGAATGTCGGCATCCGGCTTGGCGGTGCCGATATTCATGTCGCGGTAGACCTGCGCGGAATCGACACTGATGATTTCGCAATTGAGCTGCCGCACCAGTTCGACCGCCACACCGGTTTTGCCGCTGGCGGTCGGCCCCATCAGCAGGATGGCCGGCGGGTGCACGGTTGCGGCGCGCGCGGTGCCCGCTGATTTAGTCGCGCGCCGCTTTGCCGCTGTGGCAGGTTTTTTTGCCGCCATGCCTCAGCGGCCGCGCATGAAAAGGCGGTCGAGTTCCGCCAGGGTGATCTGATGCCAGGTCGGGCGCCCGTGATTGCATTGCCCTGAACGCTCGGTGGCTTCCATGTCGCGCAACAGCGCGTTCATTTCGGTCACGCTGAGGACGCGGTTCGCGCGCACGGCGGTGTGACAGGCCATGGTCGACAGCAATTCGTTGCGGCGTTCGATCATGACGCGGCTGGCGCCGAATTCGCGGATTTCCGCCAGCACTGCGCGCGCCAGCGCGCCGGAGTCCGCATTCTGCAATGCCACCGGAACGCCGCGCACGGCCAGCGAGGTCGGTGAGTTGGCTGCGATTTCAAAACCCAGGCTGGTCAGGGTGTCGGCGTGTTCCTCGGCTGTGGCGACATCGAGCTTTTCGGCGTGAAAGACGACCGGTATCAACAGCGGCTGCATGGCAATGCGGTCGCTGTCGAGCTGGTTCTTCAGGTTTTCGTAGACGATGCGCTCGTGCGCCGCGTGCATGTCGACGATGACGAGGCCGTGCTGGTTCTGCGCGAGAATAAAGACGCCCGACAATTGCGCCAGTGCGAAGCCAAGCGGCGGCGGTTCGCCGTCGACCGCCGGTTGCGGGATCGGCGGATCTGCAGCCGGCACAGGTTGCGGATTGCCGAACAGCGTCTGATAGACATTGGCGGGTTGGGCTACGCCCAGCGGCATGCGGTGCTGGACCGCGACAAAGCCGTCACGCGCCTGGGTTGACGGAGCATGTGCCGGTGCGGAGGGCACACCGGCGCCGCCGGCGGCACCCGACAATGCGCGTGCCAGGGCGTGAAACACAAACTGGTGCACGGCCTGAGAATCGCGGAAGCGGACTTCGCTTTTGGTCGGATGCACATTGACATCGACACGCGCCGGGTCGATGTCGAGAAAAAGCACGTAGGAGGGGTGGCGGTCGTGGTGCAGCACATCCTGATAGGCCTGGCGCAGGGCGTGGGCGAGTACCTTGTCGCGGACGAAACGCCCGTTGACGAAAAAATACTGCGCCTCGCGGCCGCCGCCGACCGCCGTCGGCAGGGCGCTCAGGCCGGTCAGTGCGATGCCGCCGGCGTTTTCATTGATGGTAACGGCCGACGCGCTGAAGTCGTCGCCGAGGATGGCGTTGATGCGCGCGGTGCGGTCCTGCGATTTCAATTGCCACTGCAGGCGCGCATTGTGCTGCAGCCTGAACGCAACGTCCGGCCGCGTCAGGGCGACGCGCCGGAAGACTTCATCGCAGTGCGCGTATTCGGTTGCTTCCGAGCGCAGGAATTTGCGCCGCGCAGGCGTATTGAAAAACAGCTCCTGCGCTTCGATGCTGGTGCCGGGTTCGTGGGCCGCGGGCTGCGGTTCGGAAATCGCGCCGTTTTCGACATTGACCGACCACGCGTGTTTTGCCGCGCGCGTGCGGCTGCTCAACGTCATCGCGGAGACCGACGCAATGCTGGCGAGCGCTTCGCCGCGAAAACCCAGGCTGCGGATGCTCTCGAGATCATCGAGCGTGGCGATCTTGCTGGTGGCGTGGCGCGACAGCGCCAGCACCAGTTCTTCTTTTGGAATGCCGCTGCCGTTGTCGCTGATGCGAATGAGCTTGGTGCCGCCTGCGGCGAGGTGCACCGAGATTTCGGTGGCGCCGGCATCCAGCGCGTTTTCGAGCAGTTCCTTGAGTGCGGCGGCCGGACGTTCGACGACTTCGCCGGCGGCGATCTGGTTGATCAGCAGATCGGGAAGGATGCGGATTGCGGTCATGGAAAATTATAACGTGATTGTGCAGCGCGGACGCCGCAAATCGACCGCGGTCGGCGGGACATCAGAGGCGGATGCCGCCACGCCGGAAAAAGGAAGATGCGGATCAGTCGCTGCTGAACACGGTGCGCGGGGGAGGGATGCGCTTGAAGGTGATGTCGCCGTAATAGGCGTGGACGTTTTCACCGGTGTTGTCGGTGTCGGTCATGAT
>CAZVDN010000089.1:5765-6910 GCA_964625665.1 uncultured Streptomyces sp.
GAGTAGGTCGAGGCTGGGCGTGCCGACGACTACGATGCGCCCGGGTTCCTCGCCGAAAGCGCGGCGGAAATCCTCGTAGATGTCATGCGTCTGTTCATGCCAGGCGCCGAGTTTGTCGCGTCCGCTTTCGGCGACGATCATCTTGATGCGCGAAGTATGGCGGTTGGGAATGATCGTGCCTTTGGGGACACGGTTTTCCCAGATGTACATGAGGGTCGCGTAGGGGAGTTGCTGCCCGGTGAACGCGCGGATCTGGTTGAAAAACATCTGGTCGCTGAAATCGATTTTTTCCATGTCGCCGTCGAAGCTGACGACCAGCCTGACGGGCGAATCTTCTGTGTGTTTTTGCGTGTTGTCCGCCTTGGCGATCAGTTGATCGACTTTCCAGTGCCAGTGCAGCAGACGATACTGGGTGGCGTCAAGGTCGAGCGGGTGGATCAATCCCGAAGCAGAGGATGAGGCACTGGCCCGGATGACCGTGCGACCGTCATCCCGGACCATGCGGTATTCGGTGGCGCGCTTGAACCGTGTCACGCCCCATGGCCGCCAGCCGCTGGGCATGCCGTCGCCGGCGGGATTGGCGGAAAAATTGCGCACATAGGGGAGCGCAATTTCATCAGGGCCGATGGAGGGCGGGGATGCACAACCGGCGAGCGCGGCGACCGCCAGAATCGCCGGGGCAAATGCAAAACGCACAATGATTCTTTTTCGTGAAAAAGACCGAATATTAGCGGAAGTTTCCGCGTGGTGTCACGGACTGGCCGCCACGCGCGAGCGTGCAAGCGCAGGGTTCCGGGCGAAATAATTTTTGATGCCGGCGAGGATCGATTCGGCAAGCTTCTGCTGATAGGCCTCGTCGGTGAGCTTTTTTTCTTCCGCGGGATTGCTGATGAAGGCGGTTTCCACCAGGATGGACGGAATGTCGGGTGCCTTCAATACTGCAAATCCCGCCTGCTCAACGCTGCCTTTGTGCAGCGTGTTGATCCTGCCGAGATTGTCGAGCACGGCGCGCGCCAGTTTGAGACTGTCGTTGATGGTGGCCGTTTGTGACAGGTCGAGCAGCGTCGGCGAGAGATAGGGGTCCGAGACGTCCAGATTGACGCCCCCGATCAGGTCGGCCTCATTTTCCTTTTTTGCCAGCCAGC
>CAZVDN010000089.1:6920-11236 GCA_964625665.1 uncultured Streptomyces sp.
CAAACACGGACGAACCGCGCGCATCAGGGCGTATGAATGAATCGGCATGCACCGAGACAAAGAGGTCGGCGTTGATGCGGCGCGCTTTTTGCACCCGTCCCTGCAGCGGAATGAAGTAGTCGCCGTCGCGCGTCAACACGCCGCGCATGTTCGGCTCGCGGTCGATGGCTTCTTTCAGCCTGCGCGCGATGGCGAGCGTGACGTGTTTTTCCAGCGTGCCCTTGCGGCCTTTCGCGCCGGGGTCTTCGCCGCCGTGCCCGGCGTCGATGGCGATGATGATGGTGCGCCCGGACTTGGCGGCGGGGGCGGCCGGCGGATTTTGAGCCGGTAGCGGCGGGCGCGCTGTTTCAGCCGGCGGAGCCGGTTCGGCGGGTTTGGTTGGCGCGTTGGTTGCCGGCGGCGCCACCGGTGGTGTTGTTGCTGTTGCGGCAGGGGGCGGCGTTTGATTTTTTTCCAGCATCGCAATCAAGGGATCGGTGGCGAGTGCAGGGTAGATATCCAGCACCAGACGATGGCCGTACTCGGCGATCGGGCGCAGGGTGAAGACCTCCGGTTTGACGTCGGCTTTCAGGTCGAATACCAGACGCACGGTTCCGGGTTTCGGTCGGCCCACACGCACCGATTTCACATAGGGGTCGTTGGCGCCGATTTTGCTGCTCAGTTCCTCAAGCGTCGGTGTCACCGCAAGGTCATCGATATCGAGCGCCAGGCGGTCCGGATTTTTCAGCGCCAACAACTGGAACTCCAGCGGCTTCGCCGATTCGAGTGTAATGCGCGTGTAGTCCTGCGCCGGCCAGACCCGCGCCGAGGTCAGGGCGGTGGCGGCGAATGTTGCCGCCGGCAGCATCAGCAGGCTGCACAAAAAAATCCGGAAAGCGTGAAGGAGGGCGCGGCGCGCAGAAATGCGTGGCGCTACAGGTGAGCAGAAATTCAGCGTTGCAGCCGAGCTAAACAAATTTGACCTGCCTCCGTGTCTGCGCTGACCGTGATGCGGCGACCATTGCCTTCCACTGCCATCACTATCCCCAGATCCGGTGCGGGCAACTGCCCTCCGGCTTTTTCTGGCCATTCCACAAGGCATACCGAGTCGCGATTGAAGTATTCGCGAAAGCCCGCCTCCACCCACTCTTCGGAACGGCTGAACCGATAAAAATCAAAGTGATATAAGTATAACTTGGAAATCACATAAGGTTCAACCAGCGTATAGGTGGGGCTTTTTACGCGCTCGGTAATTCCCAGCGCGCGGAGCAATCCGCGCACCAGCGTTGTTTTGCCGGCACCCAGTTCACCACGCAGGTAGATCACCATGCCGGGCTGCAAAAGCGGCGCCAATGCGCTGCCGAAGGCGACGGTATCCGATTCCGTCGCTAGAAATTGCTGCAGGAGATTATGATTGCCGGCCATGACGACACTAACGCAGCAGAACCACGACGCGGTTGACCCGGTCGCTTTGGCGGCTGATATCCGCCGCTGGGGCATCGAGCTGGGGTTTCAGCGCGTCGGCATATCCGACGTCGATCTGCAGGATGCCGAACCGCGCCTGCTGGAGTGGTTGCGTGCGGGGTTTCATGGCGACATGGATTATATGGCAAAGCACGGCGTCAAACGCGCGCGCCCGGCGGAACTGGTGCCGGGCACGGTGCGCGTCATCGCGGCGCGCCTGAACTATCTGCCGCGCGATGCGGCCGACAGCTGGGGCGTGATTCGCGATGCCGACCGTGCGTTTATTTCGCGTTATGCGCTCGGGCGCGACTATCACAAGGTGATGCGCCGCCGCCTGCAGCGTTTTGCTGAACGCATCGAGGCGGCCGTCGGTGTTTACAACCATCGCGTGTTTACCGACAGTGCGCCGGTGATGGAGGTCGAAATTGCGCGCAAAGCCGGCCTTGGCTGGCGCGGCAAACATACGCTGTTGCTGACGCGCGATGCCGGTTCGATGTTTTTTCTTGGCGAGATCTATACCGATTTGCCGTTGCCCGTCGATGAAGCGCAATCCGATCATTGCGGCAGTTGCTCCAAATGCATCGAGGTTTGTCCCACGCAGGCGATCGTCGCGCCCTACAGGCTCGATGCGCGGCGCTGTATTTCCTATCTCACCATTGAGCACCACGGGAGCATTCCGGAGGCCTTGCGGCCCCTGATCGGCAATCGTGTCTATGGTTGCGATGACTGTCAGTTGATCTGCCCCTGGAACCGCTTTGCGCAAACCAGCGGAGAAGCCGATTTTGCCGTGCGTAACGGGCTCGACGAAGCGACGCTGACCGGATTGTTCGGCTGGAGCGCCAGCGATTTCAATGATCGCCTGCGCGGCAGCGCCATACACCGTATCGGTCATGAGCGCTGGCTGCGCAATTTGGCGGTTGGATTGGGCAATGTGCCCACCGGCAGCGCCGGGGCAGCGGCTGCCCTTGCTGCGTTGCGCACCCGGGCCGACGATGCCTCAGCGCTGGTGCGCGAGCACGTGGCGTGGGCGATCCGGCGTTTGTCGAACGCCTAGGCTTTGCCTGACTTCGGAATAAATCGCAGGGCCACGCCGTTGTTGCAGTAGCGCAGGCCGGTTGGCTGCGGGCCGTCATTGAATATATGGCCGTGGTGTCCGCCGCAGCGCGCACAGTGGTATTCGGTGCGCGGATAAATCAGCTTGTAATCGGTGGTGGTGCCGAATACGCCGGGAATGGTCGTAAAAAAACTCGGCCAGCCGGTGCCGCTGTCGTATTTCATCGCAGAGGTGAACAGTGCGAGGTTGCAGCCGGCGCAGGCGAAGACGCCGGGACGCTTTTCATTGTTGAGCGGACTGCTGCCCGCGTATTCGGTGCCTTCCTCGCGCAGCACGTTATAGGCGGCGGCATTCAGTTTCTTTTTCCATTCGGCATTGGCGAGCGTCAGCGGCGGCGTCGGTGTGGCAACAACTTCGGCGTTGTCGGCCAGCAGCGCCTTCCAGGTTTTCTGCATCTCGTCGATTTCTTTCTTGCTGGAGACCGGGCCTGCCAGCGAGCGGCAGGCGAAACCGAGCAGCGGCAGGCTGACCAGCATTTTCGAAAACGTGCGTCGTTGCATAAAGCCCTCCGTAAAGGTCGCCGTGGACCGGTTGCGTGCAGTTAGGTCGAACTCAAGGCATTAACCTTACAGCATGAATTCAGCCCGGCGGCTGCCGGCCGCCTGATTTATCGTCGAGCCGCGCCTTGTTCGCAGGTTCTACCGAGTATTCGCCCTCAATGATCTCCGGGTTTGCGTCGGGCTGCGCGCGGCGGCGCCAAAGCGAACGCAGATAGAGCACGACAATCGCGAGGCCGGCCGCGAGCAGGACAAAAAAGAGAAAAAAGAATGCGGCGACAATGCCTGCCAACGCAAGCACACCGGCGATGATGCGGCCGGGCAGCGATTGCGGCCAGCGCAGGACAAAAGTACGCGAGTCAGAAGTCATGCGTTATCGACCTCCGGATCGGCGATCGGTTCCTTTTTTTCGTGCATTGGGTTATTTTAGGGAAACTTTGAACAAGTGGGGCTATGCCCACTTGTAAATCCCCGATCCTCGTGGAAGTCCTGAAAAGTCCGGTGACTTTTCAGGGGTTCCCTGAATCATCATCAAGGAGAACCCGATGGCGCAGCTTAATATCGTCAAGGCCGGCACCGTGACGCCGCAGAACATCCGCGGCTTCGGCAAGGAGGCCGGCCAGGTGCAAAGAGTCGTTTCCACTGAAAAGCTGTTTTTCAATATTGACGAGGTTTGTCCTGGATACAGCCCGCACCACTGGCACAAACACGACGGCTATACGGCGGGCGGGGTCAAGGTCGAATATCCCGCCGATTTCGAGGAAATTTATTACATTCTCAGCGGCCACGGCGTCGTGCAATGGAAAAATGCCGACGGCGCCGTCGAGGAGCAGAAGGTCGGCCCCGGCGATACCATCCACTTTCCGGCGGATGCTGTTGAGCATCAGTTGCTGAACAATGGCACCGAAAACATCCGGCTTGCCGTGGTTGGCGTGCCGCCGCCGAAAAAGACACCGCTGTAACCGCTTTATCGCGAGCAGAAATGAAAACCGCTGTTCCGGCCACGATGAGTAGTGGCAGGAACAGCGATTTTTTTATGCGTAAGAATTAAAGCGTCGCTTCAGAACCGAAGATCACCGTGCATTGGCTGGAGAGAACGCCGCCATTGCCGTGCACACCGCAGCGCGGAGCAGGGCCCCGCGCGCAAAGCGCGCGGGATGCGACCGCGGAGGTGTGCAAGCGCACGGCTTAGAGCGCGTTCTCAGACCCGAAGATCACCGTGCATTGGCTGGAGAGAACGCCGCCATTGCCGTGCACACCGC
>CAZVDN010000090.1:0-11228 GCA_964625665.1 uncultured Streptomyces sp.
CATGCGGTTCTGGCATTTCGCGTTTTCGCAAACCGTTTCGAGTTTCAGTTCGCGCATCATTTTGGCGGCCGGGCCTTTCAGCGCCGCGCCGCCGATGATCGGCGACACCGCCACCACCGGAAAATCGCGCGCCTTCAACCAGGCGCGGATTGCCGGCACCGCGAGGATCGGCGCAACGCTGACGAAGGGATTCGACGGACAGATCACCAGCCCGCGCACCTTGCCGCCACGCATCAGCGTCTGCAATGCGGGAGACGGCATCGCGCTCCTGGCCCCGGCGAAGCGAAAACCCGACACACGCGGACGGCACCGTTCACGCACGAAATAATCCTGAAACGCCAGCTCGCCTTTCCCGGTGCGCACCCGCGTGCGCACCGGCGCGTCGCTCATCGGCAGCAAGGCATGGCGAATGCCGAACCGTTGCGCCAGTTCGGCCGTAACCTGCGTCAACGACTGTCCTTCGCGCAGCGCCTGCGTGCGCAGCACGTGCACCGCGAGATCCTGATCGCCGAGGTTGAACCATGCAGCGCCGCCCAGCGCTTTGAGCGCCGACATGAACTGCCAGGATTCGTCAGCGCGCCCCCAGCCGGTCAGCGGATTGTTCACGCCGGCCAGCGTATACATGACCGTGTCGAGATCCGGCGAGACATGCAAACCAAGATGTTCGAAATCGTCTCCCGTGTTGACGACCACCGACAACTGCGAGGGCGACAAGACGGCGGCAAGGCCCACCGCAAGGCGCGCGCCACCGACCCCGCCTGCCAGCGCGACGATCATCGGAACAGGTCCTCCGCCTGCGGCCGCAACAACTCGCGCACCGAACTGTCGCGCAATGCATAGGGAAAACCGCGCGCCAGCACCGCCGGGCAACCTTCGGCTGCCTGCCCCATCATCAGCGACGCCGCAGCCGCCAGCTCATCGGCCGCAGCCACCTGCGTGACCTGCAAGGCACGGCCTTCGCGGTCCGCTTGCCCGCGCAGATCGATCAGTGCCGGTACGCCGGCCACACCGATCGCGGTCCCGGTCACGCCATTGCGCCAGGCACGGCCGAAGCTGTCGTTGATGATGATGCCGAGGCGAACGCCGCTCGCGGCTTCGAGCGCCGCGCGCAAACGACGCGCCGATGCGTCGGGATCCTCGGGCAGCAATAAAACGGTTTCATCGACCGCCGCACCCGGCACATTCGACTGGTCGATGCCGGCGCTGGCCATCACACAGCCCAGCCGGTGTTCGACGATCAGCACGTTGGGCTTGGCGCGCAGCACCGTCTGCGATTCGCGCAGCATGCATTCGACAAGGCGCGCGTCCTTGTGAGTGATCGCCGCCAGTTCGCGCGCGTGTGGCGACGGCTCGACGTCCGCCAGCTTCACGCGGCGCCCCTCGGCCTTGGAAACGATTTTCTGCGCGACGACCACGATGTCGCCGTCCATGAGCTGCAAACCGCCGCGCTCCACTGCGGCCAGCAACTGCGCCGCCAGATCTTCGCCCGCCGCGATTTCCGGCAGGCCCTCAAGCGCCAGCAGTCTCAGTTCGCGCATCGCCGCGATTTCAGTCGCGCGGCGCGCCGGTGATGCGGATACCCGCTCCCGGCACCTTGTAGCGACGGTTGATGGCGATCAGCACCGACGTCAGCGCCTCGGCCGCCGCCGAATTGGCCAGCACGCCCGCATACCAGCCGTGCATGCCGGCATCGCGCGCGAGTCCGATCACCGTTTCGCACGCCGCCACATCGTCGCCGCAGACCAGCACGTCGCAATCGACGTCGTGCGCAAGGTCCTTGAGATGCGAAGCCGATACGTTTTGAAACGCGGAAACGACTTTGACGGCGTCGCCAAGCCGGCTTTGCAGTGCCACCACGGCCGAACCGCCGGCCGGTAATTGCACGCGGCTCACTTTCGGCGGCAGCAAAGGCACCGTGACATCGATGAGGATTTTTCCGGCGAGTTGTTCGCGCAGGGCTTCGGCCGTCGCCAGTTGCGCGGCAAAAGGCACCGCCAGCACAACGATGGTCTGCGCAGCGGCCTCGGCATTGCTGCCGCCGCGCAGTTGTCCGCGACCGGCCAGCAAGGCGTTCAGTTTCTGCGCCGCCTCCGCGGCTTTTTCCGCGGTGCGCGAACCGATGATGACGTCGTGTCCGGCTGCCGCCCAGCGCAGCGCCAGGCCGCCGCCCTCCTGTCCGCTGCCGCCGATGACTCCTATTGAAAGTTTTTCCGTTGCCATGATCTTCCGGGTTTTCTTTTTTATCTAAGCCGCTTCACTGATGCGGCGGCGCACCGGCAGGATGATCGACGGCAATGCCGTCAGCGGTGCCGCGCCGTAAGAGCGCTGCGCTCGTTCGGGTGTCGCTGCGCCATACAACGTCGTGCGCTGTTGCGGCAGCCGCCCGGCGCTGCGAATCAATGCATCCATCGCCGCCGGCGCGGTTTCCTGACCATGCTGCGTGCCCGCAGCGCGCGAAATACTTTCGTTCATCAGCGTGCCGCCCAGATCGTTGGCGCCGGCCGCCAGCGCTGCGGCGACACCTTCTTCGCCCATCTTCACCCATGAAACCTGAATGTTCGGTAACACCGGATGCAACACAAGCCGGCTCACCGCATGCATCAGCACAGCTTCGCGGGAGGTCGGCCCTTGGCGGGCGCGGCCGCGCAGATAGACCGGCGCTTCCATATGCACAAAGGGCAGCGGCACGAATTCGGTAAAGCCCCCCGTCTGTTCCTGCAGCGCGCGTATGCGCAGCAGATGACGCGCCCAATGCTGTGGCGCCTCGACATGACCGAACATGATGGTGGCGGTCGAACGCAAGCCGAGTTCATGCGCAGTCCGCATGACATCGAGCCATTCATCGGTCGTCACCTTGCCCGGGCAGATTTCCGCGCGGATCTCGTCGTCGAGAATTTCCGCGGCCGTGCCCGGCAACGTGCCGAGCCCGGCCTCCATCAATTCGCGCAGGAAGTCGCGCACCGGCATGCCCAGCGTTTGCGCACCGTGCGTCACCTCAAGCGGCGTAAACGCATGCACATGGATCTGCGGCGCGGCGCGTTTCACCGCGCGCACGATGTCCAGATAGGTTTCGCCCGTGTAATCCGGATGGATCCCGCCCTGCAGGCAGACTTCGGTCGCGCCGCGCGCCCAGGCCTCGCCGACGCGGCGTTCGATTTCGGCCAGCGGCAGATCATAGGGTGTGCCGCGCAACGCGGCCGCATGCGTGCCCTTGGAAAACGCGCAGAAGGTGCAGCGATAGCTGCAGATATTGGTGTAATTGATGTTGCGATTGACGACGTAGCGCACGGTCTCGCCGACTGTTTCGCGCCGCAGCGCATCGGCTTCCGCACAGACGAAATGAAATGCGTCACCGCGGCTGGCAAACAGGCGTTCGATCTGCATGGCGTCAAGCGCCGCGCCTTCGCGCGCCTGTGCGACGATATCGCGCAGTGCCGGCGCGATGCCCCCCCCGCGCACAACACGTCCCGGCGCGACATTCAGCCCCGGGGACCAAGTGTCGTCACGCGCATACCCTTCCACATCGCTGTTGCGCAGAATTCCGGTGACCATCGCCGGCGCATGCCAACGTGCCGCATCGCGGCAGTAGGCGGGATAACTCGGCAGCCGGGCTTGCAAAACCTTGCCGCGTGCCGCCGTAATCGCGCGCAGATGTTCAATCGCCGGCCATGGCGCTTCCGGATTGACGTGGTCCGGGGTCACCGGTGAAATACCGCCCCAGTCGTTGATGCCGGCGTCGATGAGCTTGCCGCAATCGTCGCCGGACAAATTCGGCGGGGCCTGTATGTTCATCCCGGCGCCGAGCAGCAGGCGCGCCACGGTAATGGTCCACAGCAGTTCTTCGCGCGGCGCATCGGCGGCATCGGCCATGCGCGTATCCGGCTTGGCGCGGAAGTTCTGAATGATCACTTCCTGAATGTGACCATGGCGCGCATGCAGTTCGCGTATCGCCAGCAGCGCATCGATGCGCTCGCGGCGGGTTTCGCCGATGCCGATCAGAAGACCGGTCGTAAACGGCACTTTCAATTCACCCGCCAGCCGCAGCGTTTCAAGGCGCAGCGCCGGTTGTTTGTCGGGTGACCCAAAGTGCGGGCCGCCGCGTTCGCACAAACGTTCGGCGGTACTCTCGAGCATCAGCCCCTGAGACGCGGAAACTTCGCGCAGACGCATTATGTCGTCGCGCGTCATCACACCCGGATTCACATGCGGCAACAGGCCGGTTTCTTCATGCACCTTCGCGCACATCGCCACCAGATAATCGATGGTGCTTGCATGGCCGAGGGCGGCCAGTTCGTCGCGCGCGACCTTGTAGCGCAGTTCGGGTTTGTCGCCCAGCGTGAACAGCGCTTCGTGGCAGCCGGCGTCACGCCCGGCGCGGGCGATCGCCAGCACTTCATCCGGCGTCAGGTAGGCCCGGCGCCCGGGCTGGGGCGCGGTCGCGAAGGTGCAGTAGTGACAGGAGTCGCGGCACAGCCTCGTCAGCGGAATGAAAACCTTGCGCGAATAGGAAACGACGGCACCGTGGCCGGCGTCGCGCACTGCGGCCGCCTGCGGCATCAATGCCGCGGCGCGCGCGCCCAGCCAATGCGCGATGCGTTCCTCGTTCAGTGCATCACTACTGTTTGACACCGGTCGCCTTGACCACATCGGCCCAAGTCTTCATGTCCTGCTCGAGCATTTGCTGCATCGCTTCGGGTGAGAGCTTCATCGCTTCGGCAGCGTTCGCGGCGAAGATCTCGCGCGACTTCGCCGCATCGACGGCCTTGGCGAATTCCGCATTGAGCTTCTCGACAATCGCGCGCGGCGTATGGGCCGGCGCAAACACCGCGGCAATCACCGCGGCATCGACACCTTTGACGGTTTCACCCAGAGCCGGAATGTCAGGGAAGGCGGCAACGCGCTTGTCGGCGGTGATGCCGATGGCCACCAGGCGCTTGTTGCGCACATATTCGATCACGGCCGGAATCGTATTGACGATCAGCGACAGCTCGCCGGTCATCAGCGACACGGTGGACGTTGCGCCGCCCTTGTAATTGACCATCTCCAGATTGATGCCGGCGCGCATGCGGAATTTTTCACCGGCCATGTGGGTGACGGTGCCCACGCCGGAGTTGCCGCAGGTAATGCTGCCCGGGCTGCGCTTGGCCAGCGCAATCAGGTCCTTGGCCGATTTCACACCGAGCGACGGATGCGCCACCATCATCAGCGGCGACGACGACACCGGCGCCACCGCGGTCAGGTCGCGCTGCGGGTTGTAACTCAATTTCGAATAGAGCGACGGCGTGATCGCATGCGTCGACATGTCAGTGAACAGCAGCGTGTAACCGTCGGCCGCCGATTTGGCGACGAGTTCGGCAGCGATCGTGGTGCCCGCACCCGGGCGGTTTTCGACCACCACCTGCTGGCCGAGGCTCTTCGACATTTCGGCGGCGGTGACGCGCGAGAACGTATCAGTCGCGCCGCCGGTGGCAAACGCCACCACGAGCCGCACCGGCTTCGCCGGATAACTTTGTGCGGCCGCACCGCCGCAGATTGCGGCGGCCACTGCTGCCATGATCATGCTGGTCGTTTTATGCATGCCCGGTCTCCTCCGTTTGCTGCGGGTTGTCAGATTTTTATTTTTTTGCGAATGCCGGCGCGACATCGCGCACAAAAGTTTCCATTTGCGCCACCTGGTCGGTGCCGGCGATGCGGATGCACAGGTCAGTTACACCCGCTGCTTCGTACAGCTTCAGCGTTTCAATCACCTTGGCAACCGGCCCCAGGCCCATCAGCCCGCGGTAGTTGACGCCGCCGCCGTAATACTCGGCGAGAAATTTCGCCGTGTCGGCTTCTGCCTTGGCGACATCGTTCTCGATGCGCACCGTCGTATAAACGCACATCGGAAAATCCGGCAGCGAACGGTTCTGCTTCGCCAGCGCTTCGTTACACAGTTCGCGCAGCTTGCGGCAGTCGTCGTCGGTCAGATAGGTGGTGATGATGCCGTCGCCGAGGCGCGCAAAGCGGTCGATCTGCGCCGGGATGAATTCGCCGCGGTTGCCGGCGGTCATCAGCACCGGCGGGCCGGCTTCGTTCCACGGCAGCGGGCCGATGGTGTGATCGGTCAACTTGAAGTCACTGCCCTGATAATTGACCGGTTCGCCACTCCACAGCTTGCGCCAGACGGTGACGTGTTCTTCGAGGTCTTTCACGCGCTTTTTATGCACGCGGCCGCAGGCCTCCCACTCGCGCTCGATCGCCGGCAGCTTCCAGCCGACGCCGAGACCCAGCACGAGGCGGCCCTGCGAAATCTGGTCGATGTTGGCGAGCGCGCCGGCGAGCACCGTCGGCTGGCGCAGCGCCGGCAGCAGGATGGCGGTGCCGAGGCGCGCGCGTTTGGTCAGCGCCGCCAGATAGGCCAGCGTGGTCAGCGGTTCGAGCCGCGGCTTGGCAACGATGGAGTCACCGACCCAGACATCCATGCCGGCTTCGTCGGCCATGCGCGCAATCGTCCAGCACTGCTCGACCGGCGGACGCCGCGCCGATTGAATCACCACGCCCCGGTGGGGCAACAACACGCCCAATCTCATGCCCTGCGCTCCTCGACTGTTGTTCTGCTTTTGGAATGACCGGTCAATTCTACCGCGTTCAAATCACGCACTGCGCCGCCGCCGGCACGGCGTCTGCGGAGAATCACGCATTGCGGATCCAGGCGGCGCGGCGTAAGGTAGGCGCCTTCGATTGCGCCGGTTGAGCCGTGATGTCCTACCTGAACGATCCGCGGGTTTTGTTCGCCGCCGAACGCACGCTGCTGGCGTGGAACCGCACCAGCCTCGCGCTGATGGCCTTCGGTTTTGTCATTGAACGTTTCGGCCTCTTCATGCAGATGTTCGCGCCGCAGCAGGCGGCCGAGATGCCGCGCGCCTTTTCATTCTGGATCGGCATCGCCTTCATCCTGCTCGGCGCACTGGTCGCGCTGATTTCGATCGGCGAATACCGCGGCGTGCTGCGCCAGTTAAGCCCGGCGGAAGTTCCAGACGGCTATCGCGTAAACCTTGGTGTTTACACCACCGGCACTGTGGCGGTGCTCGGCTTACTGTTGTCAGGATATTTGCTGGTCGGGCTCGTGCATTGACGGCGTCAAACGACGCCGTCCGCCTTCAGCTTCGCGATCTCGGCATCGCTCTTCTTCAGCGATTTGCGCAGGATTTCGTCCGTGTGCTGGCCCAGCGCAGGCGGCGGCACCTCGTGTTTGATCGGTGTGCCGGAAAAACGCATCGGGCTCGCCACCAGCGTCACCTTGCCGGCCACCGCGTGCGGCATTTCGATTTTCATGCCGCGCGCAATCACCTGCGGCTCTTCAAACACCTGTTCCAGCGTATTGATCGGGCCGTTGGCGACACCGGCGTCATCGAGCAGCTTGACCCATTCCTTGGTGCTGCGTTTGGCGAACACGGCGTTCAACAGATTCGTGATCTCGGCGCGGTTCTGCACTCGCGCGGCATTGGTCGAGAATTTCGGGTCGGTGGTGAACTCCATGCAGCCGGCGACTTCACAGAACTTCTTGAACAGGTTGTCGTTGCCGCAGGCGAGAATGATCGCGCCGTCGGCCGTCTTGAACGTTTGATACGGCACGATGTTCGGGTGCGCGTTGCCAATGCGCTCGGGCGAAACGCCGGTCGCCAGAAAGTTCTGGCCCTGGTTCGCCAGGTAAGCCACCGTGGTGTCGAGCAGCGCGACGTCGATCCACTGCCCCTTGCCGGTGACCGCGCGATTGGCCAGTGCCGCGCAAATCGCGATCGTCGCGTACATGCCGGTGGTGAGATCGATGATCGGCACACCGCAGCGCTGCGGCCCGCCGCCGGGCACGCTGTCCGGCTCGCCGGTGATGCTCATCAGGCCGCCCATGCCCTGAGCCATGAAATCATAGCCGGGGCGGTCCTTGTAGGGGCCGGTCTGGCCGAAGCCGGTGACCGAGCAGTAAATCAATCCCGGATTGATCTTGGCGAGGTCTTCGTAACCGAGACCGTATCGTGCGAGATCGCCGACCTTGTAGTTTTCCAGCAGCACGTCGGCCTGTGCGGCGAGCTCGCGCACGAGTTGCTGGCCTTCGGGTTTGGTCAGGTTGACGGTGATCGAACGCTTGCCGCGGTTGGCGGCGCAGAAGTAGGCCGACTCTTTCGTTTCCTTGCCGTTTTCGTCTTTCAGAAACGGCGGCGCGTAGGCGCGCGAATCGTCGCCCTTGACCGGGCGCTCAACCTTGATCACGTCGGCGCCGAGATCGGCGAGATTCTGCGCGGCCCACGGAGCGGCCAGCACGCGCGACATGTCGAGAACCTTGATGTGGGAGAGAGGACCGGCCATTTTCTTTCCTTCGTCGTTCAGCGCCCTTTGAAGGCGGGTTTGGTTTTGTTGATAAATGCATCGTAACCGATGCGGTAGTCTTCGGTTTTGAAATAGTCGAAGTTGGCGTCGATTTCAGCATCGCTCAGGGGCGCCGCCTGCGGCGTCAGCCGGCGGATGAACTGCTTGTGCCAGCGCGCCACCAGCGGTGCACCGTCGGCAATGCGCCGCGCCGTCGCGTAGGCTTCATCGACCACCTGGTCGTCTGCCACCACGCGCGTCAGCAGCCCTTTGGCAAACGCTTCATCGGCGCGCCACATGCGCCCTTCAATCAAGATTTCCGCCGCCACTGCGCGCCCGGCCACCGCGATCAGGCCCGCCAGTTCGCCATAGGCCAACGCAAAACCCAGCCGGTTGATTGGCACGCCGAGCCGCGCCGATTCGCCGGCAATGCGCAGATCGCAGCAGCACGACAACTCCAGCCCGCCGCCGGCGCAAGCGCCCTTGATCAGCGCCACCGTCGGATGCCGGCATTCGCTCACCGCCTTCAGGGCATTGGCAACCGTTTCGAGGTGATAGGTCTTGCCCTGCGCAAAGTTATTGCGAACCGTCGCGAACTCGGCAATGTCGGCGCCTGCCGCAAACGCGTCATCGCCCGCGCCGCGCAACACCACGCAGCGCAAGTCGTCATCCGCCGACAACTCACGCATGACGCGCGCAAGCTCGCGCCACATCGCCACGGTCAGCGCGTTGAGCTTGGCGGGATTGTTGATGGCGACGGTGGCAATCACGCCGTCGCGGGTGAGATTGATCGAGGGCAAGTAAGGTTCCGAAAAGCGGCTATTTTAGCCCGCGTCCGCGCGCCATCGCCATTGACGCAAGAACGCAACGATTTTAAAAATCGCAGGCCGCCCTTCTTTGGCAACCAGTGGTGCGCACAAATATTCAGGAGAAAACCGACAAAACATCGCGTCGGTCGGCGGCTCTAGGAGCCCCGATCCTTCAGTTTCAATTTTACCTTCCGCGCTTTGTGCAAACGAAGGTTGGCTCCGGTAGACTCATGCGCTTGGAGCCGCTTGCTGCGGACGCTTGGTGGCCATCAATTCCAGAGGGTCGGGGAGCATTAAATGGGTTTCTACCGTTTTGAAAACCTGAAGTCGTTTCACTTCAATCCGCATCTGTCATCAACCCAGGGCCCGATCATCGAAGGCGAGTACATGTACTTCCGGCGCGTCACCAAGCCTGCGGGTGGCAAAGGCAGGCTGCACTACCACCCGAACGAATTCATGGCCTTTCTGCTCGAAGGAAAAATCAGCGCGGTGGTCGGCAAGGGCCTCAAGAACGTGCGGCCGGGCACGCTGATTCACATTCCGTCGAATGCCCGCCACCGGTTTATCGCCCGCGAAGATTTGAAATATCTCTACGTCAAGGACCGCACCTGGACAATGATCGGCGCGGCAGCCGATGAAGCGTTGCCCGAACGCGCACGTTCGGCAACGGAAGTGGCGAAAGACATCAAGGCCGGCATCTATCCGGGCGGAAAAAAAGCGCCCGAGAAATCGCAGGCGATTGTCGAGGGACTCGGCAACTGTTTTTATCCTTTCATCGATGGCGCAAACCTGGCGTTCGGCTTCATCGAATCGCCGCCCGGGCACCAAACCGCCGAGAAAAAGGCCGCGCATGAAATGTTTGCCTACGTCATCAGCGGCATGCTGGAGGCGCAGGTCGGTCGCAGGAAGCATCGGGCCAAGGCCGGCGACGTCATCCACGTGCCACGCAACGCGTCCTACCGCCTCGCGGTTTATGGCCGTCGCCCGGTACGTTATGCCGCGGTGCGCTCAACCGAACGACTCGAAGCGGCGGTCGCCAAAAACGGTGCCTCGGACAACTGGCGTGGCTGAGCGCCGGCAAAACCCAGTGACCTCGCCGAATTCACTTCGCCTCGCCAGCGCGCTGCTTCTGCTGCCTGCCGCATTCAGTCACGCGCAAACTGCGGCCTATCCGGCAAAACCCGTGCGCATCATCGTCGCCACCCCGCCGGGCGGCCCCTATGACGAAACCGCGCGCGCCATTGCCCCGCGCCTTACAGCAATATGGGGCCAGCAAGTGATTGTGGATAACCGGCCCGGCGCAGCCAACATCATCGGCGCCTCCACTGCCGCCAAATCGCCGCCAGACGGTTACACGTTTTTTCTCGCCAATGTAGCCTCGCAGGCTATCACGCCGGCATTGAGGAAAAATCTGCCATACGATCCGCAGCGCGACTTCGCGCCGGTGACGCTGATGCTGTCGTCACCGCTGGTTCTCGTCGTGCATCCGTCGATGCCGGCGAAATCAGTCAAGGATCTCGTGAGCCTGGCCCGCGCCAAGGCAGGCAGCCTCAATTACGCCTCGGCAGGCGTCGGCAATCTGCAGCATCTGGCCATGGAAATGCTGCAATCGGCCGCTGCAATTCGCATGAACCACGTGCCCTACAAGGGCTCGGCGCAGGCATCGGTCGATCTAATCGCCGGTCACGTTGATCTGATGTTCGCCAACATCGCCGGGGCGATGGCGCATATCAAGAGCAACCGTATACGCGCCATTGCAGTTTCGTCGGCCAAGGGTTCCACACTGCTGCCCGAGGTGCCGGCTGTGGCAAAAAGCTATCCGCAGTTCGACGTCACAACGTGGATGGCATTGCTGGCACCGGCCGGCACGTCGCGCGACATCATCAATAAAGTCGGCGGCGATGTAAACCGCGTGCTTAAGTCACCGGAGATGCAGGAGCGTTTTGTCAGCCTCGGCCAGGAAGTCATCGCCGGCTCACCCGAACAAGTTGCCGAATACGCACGCAGGGACAGCGCGCGTTACGCAGCCCTTATACGGGACATTGACCTGAAGCCTGAGTAACGGCGCGCCGGCAG
>CAZVDN010000091.1:0-11172 GCA_964625665.1 uncultured Streptomyces sp.
GAACGCGCCGCTGAAGAAGCGGCAGAACGCGGCCATGCGGTGACGGCCGCGGAAAATCATTACGCCGCCGCCATCCTGTATACGCCTGCGGTATGGGCAATCACCGATGACGACGAATGGTTGCGCCGGCTTTATGTTCGGATCAATGCCAACTACGCGGCCTGGATGAAGCAGGCACCGCACAAGGTTGAACGCATTGAATTGCCGTTCGGCAGCGGCAAATTGCCGGCGTACTGGCATTTGCCGCCGGGGTACAGCGGCGGACGCATTCCGACAGTGTTTGCATCCGGCGGCATGGACACGCGCAAGGAGCTGGTGGTGGCCCAGCACGGTGACCGTTTTCTCGCGCGCGGTTTTGCCGTGCTGTCGGTTGACGGGCCGGGCCGCGGCGAAGCACCGCTGCTGGGTTCCTATGTGACGGAAAAGAACTGGATCGAAGCGGGCGAGGTGTTCATGAAGTTTCTGCTGTCGCGCCCCGAAGTCGATCCCGAGCGCATCGTCGGTTTCGGTTCGAGTTTCGGTTCGTTCTGGATGACCCAGGTGGCAGCCACGCAGCCGCGCCTCAAGGCGGTGGCCACCGCCCTGTGCTGCCATGAGCCCGGGTGTCACACCATATTCGAAGAAGCCAGCCCCTCTTACAAGAAGCGCTTCATGTGGATGAGTGACATTCACGACGAGGCCGAATTCGACAGCATGGCGGAAAAAATGGACCTGCGTCCGCTCGTGCCCGGCATGAAAATGCCGTGGCTCAATATCGTTGGCGAGAAGGATGAACTCTCGCCGGTCAAACATACGCTTGATCTTGCGGCACGCGCCGGCGGCCCGTCGCCGATCCTCATGTACCAGGGCGAGCGTCATGCGTTGTCGGGCGCAGCGTCGATTGTGCTCGGCCCGAAGTACATGACCTATGCCGCCGACTGGTTGCTCGACCGCGCCAACGGCAAACCGGCCGAAGAGTTTTTCGACGTGGTGTTGTCGGATGGCCGTATCGAACGGCGCCCGCATCCGCGCAAAAAGAAATCCGCCACAAGGTAAAGGGAGAACAAGCATGCCGATGGCCCCCGTCAGGGACGGACAGATTTATTACGAAGAAGCCGGCAGCGGCGAAGCGATAATTCTGCTGCCTGGCCTTGGTCACGATCACACCTATTACGCGAAGACGGTACCGCTGTTGTCGGCATTCGGCCGCGTGGTCACGCTGGACCCGCGCGGGCTCGGCCAATCGACCGCCTCGAAGACCGGTTACAGCGTCGAGGCCTGGGCCGACGATGTGGTTCGCCTGATTGAACATCTCGGCGCGCCGCGCGCCCATCTGGTGGGCTCGTCGCTGGGTGCCTGTGTCGCCATGCAGGCGGCGCTCGATGCGCCTGCTCGTGTGGCCTCGCTGGTGCTGGTTGCCGGCTTTTCGGAACTCGACCGCTCGCTGGAAATGAATTTCCGCATGCGTCTCAAGATGCTCGATGAAACCGGCTTGAGCGATGCGCTGGCGATGCATATCTCGATGTGGACGCTGGGCCGCAGTTTTCTCGACACCGATGAGGGCAAGGCGGCGATGGAGCGCCTGTTCGGTGCGGTGAAGCGCAATTCGGTCGAGCGCTACAAAACCTTCATCAATACTATTTTGCGTTTCGGCCGCTGCGAACCCGATCAGGCGGGGCAGCCGAAGCTGACCGCGCGGCTCGGCGAACTGCAGGTGCCGGTGCGTGTGGTGGTCGGCGAGCAGGACATCCTCACGCCGGTATCGGTGTCGCGACGCATGGCCGATCACATCAAAGGCGCCGAGTTCTGCGTGGTTCCTGAGTGCGGACACATCACGTTTACCGAGAAACCGAAGGAAACGGCGGCGTTGATTGAGGAATTCTTGCGGCGCGTTGTCAGGCATTAGCCATCGTTAGCAGTCTGCAGTCATGAAAATCGATTTCCATAGTCACGTCATTCCCTGCGAATTTCTCGATGCGGTGGCCGCGGACCCGGCGGGGTTCAACGGGGTGCGCGTCGAAATAAAAAACGGCGAGCGTTTTCTCGCGCGCGATGTCATCGCCATCAAGCTGCGTACGGCGTATTACGATTTGTCGTCGAAACTGGCGGCGATGGACCGCATGGGCATCGACATTGCGGTGATTTCCTGCGGTCCGCCGGCCTACTGTTACTGGCTGCCGGCGGAGCAGGGGGCACGCGCGGCGCGGCTGGTCAACGACGGAATCGCCAACATGTTGGCCCGTGAACCGAAACGCTTGCGCGGGATGGCGACCCTGCCGTTGCAGGACGTCGATGCGTCGATGAGCGAACTCGAGCGGATAGCGAAGCTGGGTTGCTTCCGTGGTGTCGAAATGGGTACTTCAGTCGAAGGCGTGCTGATCGCCGAACCGAAGTTCCGGCCGCTACTCAAGCGCATTGAACAGCTCAAGCTGTTTGTGCTGGCGCATCCTTACCAGCCGTCGCCGAAGGGCGGCCTCGATCGCTACTATCTGATCAGCAGCATGGGTTTTCCGCTGGACACCAGCCTGCTGGCTGCGCACCTGATGTCGAGCGGCGCGCTGGATGAATTGAAATCGCTGCAATTCATCCTGCCGCATGGCGGCGGTTTTCTGCCGTACCTGATCGGGCGGCTTGAGCACGCCTGGCATGCACGCCCGGAACCGCGCGCCAATACGCCGGTGAAGCCGCGTGAACACCTGAAACGGTTTGTGTTTGATGCGCTGACCCACGATCCGGTCGCGGCGCGCTGCCTGATCGATGCCGTGGGTGCCGAACGCGTGGTGCTCGGCAGCGATTGCCCGTTCGATATGGAAGATGTCGCGCCGGTTGCATCGCTGGAGCGCGTGCCGGGGCTGACCGATTACGAGCGGGTACGCATCCACAGCCTCAATGCGCTGGCATTGCTCGGTGAGCGCGGCGACGGCTGACGCCGTCGCGCGCGAATGGTGTTTAAAGTTTGCAGGCGTTGAGGAATTTCGTGCGCTCGCGGCCGCCGGCCATGATGAAGCTCAGGTCGCTGCCGCTCAGTATGAAGCGCATGCCCATGCCGATGTATTTTTCCATCAGCGGCGGATCGTAGACCCCGCCCATGCCCGGGTGCACCTTGTGTTTGCGGCAGGCGGCAATCACCTTGGTATAGGCATCGACGATGCGCGGGTCGGCGTACTGCCCGGGAATGCCCATCTCGGCACAAAGATCGTTGGTGCCGATCAGCACGACGTCGACGCCCTTGACGGCAGCGATCGCATCGACCTGTTCGACGGCCTCCGGCGTTTCAACCATGACGATGACCAGCGTTTCGGCATTGACGGTGCGGGTAGCCTCGGCCAGCGGCACGTTCTGAAACTGGAATTGCGGCTGTGCACCGGCCACCGAGCGGTGGCCGATCGGCGGATATTTGCAATACGACACCGCGCGCTCGGCCTCTTCGACCGAATTGACGTGCGGCACGACGATGCCCTGCGCACCGTTGTCGAGCATGCGCGAAGCATGGTGGTGTTCCTTGCCCGGCACACGCACGATCGGGGAAATGCCGGCGGGCAACGCGGCGGCGCAAATCTGCGCGGCAGTGTCGAGATCGAGCGAGCTGTGCTCCATGTCGATAAAAAGCCAGTCGAAGCCGGCCGTTTTGCCGATGGCGGCGATGTCGGCAGTACGCGCCTGCCGCAGGCCGAGGCCGGTGGCAATCTTGCCTTCTTCGAGACGGCGTTTGGTGTGATTGGGGTAGGCCTGCATGCGGACTCCTCGCGAATGGCTGGTTTTTGACGGAGCGTAAGTCTACTGCAATCGCGCCGGTTTGGCGTTCGCCGGCGCACGCGCTACCATTCAGGTAAAAATACAATAAAAAAATTCGTCTTCCTGCGGAGAACATCATGACAGCGCAAGCAGGTGTGCTGGCGCCGGTTCCGGCCCATGCGCATTACCTGACATTCTCATTGAAACACGGAGTGCAGCCGCGTCGTGCCTTGCAGGCCCTGGCGGCCGTGGCCGACGGCGAACAGTGCGTGGTCGGCATCGGCCAGCCGGTCATTGCCGCCTGTCGCAGCCGGATCGACGGCATGCGCGAGTTCCCGGGGTTCTCTGGCCGCGACTTTGTCGTGCCGTCGACGCCGGCTGCGTTGTGGTGCTGGTTGCGTGGCGCCGATCGCGGCGATCTGCTGCATTTGTCCCGCCGCATCGTTGAAGCGCTGGCGCCGGCCTTCGCGGTCGAGTCGAGCGTTGACGCCTTCAAGCACGGCAGCGGACGGGATCTCAGCGGTTATGAAGACGGCACCGAGAACCCCAAGGGCAAAAAAGCGGTGGCAGCAGCCATCGTCAGCGGCAGGGGCGCCGGCATCGACGGGTCGTCGTTCGTCGCCGTGCAGCAATGGGTGCACGATTTCGCGCGTTTCAATACGATGGGAAGGCAGGCGCAGGACAACGCGGTCGGCCGGCGACGCAGCGACAACAAGGAACTCGAGAATGCGCCGGCGTCCGCGCATGTCAAACGCACGGCGCAGGAGAATTTCGAACCCGAGGCCTTTCTTGTGCGGCGATCGATGCCCTGGTCGGTGCAGCAACGCGCCGGACTGATGTTTGTCGCCTTCGGCCGCAGCTTTGACGCCTTCGAAGCGCAGTTGTGCCGCATGGTCGGCTGCGACGACGGTATCAGCGATGCCTTGTTCAAATTCACGCGGCCGCTGACCGGGGCCTATTTCTGGTGCCCGCCGATGCGCGGCGGGCGGCTGGACCTGCGTGCCATCATCAAAGGATAAGACCATGGTCAAGTGCGGTGTGCGTTACGGCATTTTCCAGGCGGGATTCGCGATCGTTATGGCGGCGGCGACCGGCGCATTTGCACAGCCGGTTTGGAAGCCCGAGAAGAATGTCGAGATTGTCGTCGGCCTGACACCGGGCAGTTCGCAGGACCGCACCGCGCGTTTTCTGCAGAACCTCTGGCAAAACAAAAAGTCGCTCGACGTGCCGGTGAACGTCATCAACCGTGTCGGCGGTGCCGGCAATATCGCCTGGGCCTACACGGCGACCCGTTCAGGCGATGCGCATGGTTTCCAGATTTCTTCGCCGACCATCCTGACCAACCACATTCTCGGCAGTGCGGCGTTTACCTATTCCGATTACACGCCGCTGGCGCTGCTCGGCAATCAATACATCGGGGTTGCCGTGCGGGCGGACTCGCCGCTCAAATCGGTGCGTGAGATGGTCGAACGATTGCGTGCCAATCCGGCGGCACTGAGCATGGGCACCAACAGCCAGGGCAGTTATCTGCATATTGTCTGCGCACAGGTTGCGCGCGCCTCCGGCATGGATCCGCGCAGGCTCAAGCTGGCGATATTCCAGGGCGGAGAGCTGATGACGGCGGCGCTCGGCGGGCATGTCGATGCGATCGCCACCGTGACATCCAACCTATTGCCGCATGTGCAGAGCGGCAAATTGCGCCTGATCGGTATTTCATCGGCGAAACGGCTCGGCGGAATACTCGCACCGGTCCCGACCCTGAAAGAGCAGGGTGTCGATATCGTCATCGCCAATTGGCAGGGCGCCATCGGCGCGCCTAAGTTGAATGCGGCGCAAATTGCCTATTGGGACGGCGTATTCGCGCGCAGCGTTAAAACGGACGAATGGCGCGCCGATCAGGAACAGAATCTTTGGGAAAGCGATTATCTGAATGCGGCTGAATTTACGCGTTTTCTGAAGAGTGACTATGAACAGGCCAAGGCGATTTTTGTCGATCTTGGACTGGCGAAATGAGGGGGGCGGGAATGGCGGCTGATCGGATATCGCAATGCTGCATGGGCTTGATTCTGTTTGCCGCTTCAGGGGCGCTGCTGGCGCAGGCTTATCCTGCAAAACCAGTGCGCGTCATCTCCTCCGGCGTCGGTGGCGGTGCAGACATTTCGGCGCGATTGCTTGCCCCGGGATTGTCGGAGGCGCTGGGTCAGCAACTGGTGATCGACAATCGTGCCAGCGGCGTCATTCCGGGCGAAGTGGCGGCGCGCACGGCGCCTGACGGTTACTCGCTGCTGTTTTACAACAACACGCTGTGGGTGGCGCCGCTGATCCAGAAGACGTCCTACGATGCGGTCAAGGATTTTGTCGCGGTGACGCTGGTCAGCCGCTCGCCGAACATTCTGGTCGTGCATTCCGCGTTGCCGGTGACCAGCGTGCAGCAGTTGATTGCGCTGGCGAAAAAGCGGCCGGGCGAATTGAACTATGCGACCGGCGCCACGGGGGCGTCGAACCATATCGCAGCGGAGTTGTTCAAGGCGATGTCCGGGGCTGACATCGTGCGGATTCCGTTTAAAAACGGTTCGCTCGAATCGGCGGCACTGATGAGCGGTGAAGTGCAGATCATGTTCGGCAGCGTGTCGATGATGCCCTATGTGCGCAGCGGCTGCCTGCGGGCGCTGGCGGTAACCAGTGCGCAGCCCTCGCCAATGTTTCCGTCCATGCCGACGGTGGCATCGGCCGGATTGCCAGGCTATGAATCGGGATCGTTCTATGCGTTGTTTGCCCCTGCAGGTACGCCGGCGGCAATTGTCAGCCGGCTGCAGCGCGACAGCGCGCAGGTTCTGCAGATTGCAGAAGTCAGGGAACGCTATGCCAAGGCCGGCATGGAAGCCGTCGGCAGTACGTCGGACGAACTTGCCGCCTTGGTGAGGAACGATATTGCCCGGCTGGGCAAACTTATCCGGGAAGCCGGCAGACGCGAATAATGCCGGACGGCGATTGGACCCAGGGTACGCTGCGGCTGACAGGCGGTTGCTCCCGTCTGCCCCGGAAGCAATGCAAAACTGGTTTGTGACAACGTTTTCCGCATTTTCCGTCGCGGTGCTGAAATGCAATCATTTAAATTCGGAGGGGGAATTGAGATGTCGATACTTGTGTCCGCAGGTTGTCGCATGAAATTCCGGGTTGCATTGTGCGTGTTGTGTTTTTCCGGCGCCACGCAGTTGGTGTCCGCGCAGCCGTTACCCAAAGGCTACCCCGCCAAGCCGATACGCATCGTCGTACCGTTCGCGCCCGGTGGGCCGGTTGATGTTGTCGGACGCAATCTGATTCAAAGACTCAACGTATCGATGGGGCAGCCCTTTGTGCTCGACAATCGCGGCGGCAACGGCTCAGCGCTCGGCGCGGAGATTGTCGCGAAATCCCCGTCAGACGGCTACACCTGGTTGCTCAACACCGACTCACAGACCTCGATTTCCGCTTTCAATGAAAACGTGCCCTTCGATGCGATTCGCGATTTCTCGCCGGTGACAATGGCGGCGCGTAATTTCGGCCAGGTGCTGATCGTACATCCATCGGTGCCGGCGAAATCCGTCAAGGAGTTGATTGCGCTTGCCAAGGCGAGGCCGGGCAAGCTGAACTATGCATCGGCCGGCATCGGCAACATCACCTATATCGCGGCTGAAATGATGAAAGTCGCCGCCGGTGTGCAGATCCTCGACATTCAATACAAGGGCACCGGGCCGGCGACCAGCGATCTTCTCGGTGGCCACGTTGATATGCTGTTCTCGCCGACCCAGACCTGTCTGCAGCTGATCCAGACCGGTCGCGTGCGCGCACTGGCGATGACGGCGGCAACGCGCTGGAAGATGCTGCCCGACGTGCCGACCATGCAGGAGGCCGGTTTCAAGGACTACGATCTCGTTGGCTGGTTCGGGTTATGGTTGCCAGCCGGCGCCCCGCCCGAACTGGTCGCGCGCATTCAGGGCGAGGTAGTGCGAGCCCTGGCCGATGCCGATCTGAAAAAGCGCTTCGATGACGTCGGCCTTGAACGCGTCGGCATGCCGACGGACGCCTTCGCCAGATTCGCTTCGCAGGATGCTGCATCAATGCGCGAACTGGCGCGCAAGATCGGGTTGGCGGCGAAATAGCGTGCCGGGCGCCGACGCCAGAAGCATCCGCAGGTGTCTTGGCGTCCGGGCGCTCGAATATGCCAATGCGATGTAAGATGCAGGGACAGCAGCGCACTGCAGCCTGTTTTCAACCTTTCAGTCGAAACCACCATGACTGCACAAACCGGCGCCATTTCCGGCATGCCCTCTGAAACGGCCGATCGCCCCCTTTACTGGGAGCCTTCGCTGGCTTTTCTCAAAATAGCGATTTTTTTCATACTGGTCGGTACGCTCGTTTTTGAGATTGCATTGTTTTTGTTTGCGCCGGCACAGACCAGCCGCGCGCTGCTGGTGCTGTTTCTGGCGCTGGTAGCGGCGACGGCCTGGCTTTTCATCATGCGCGGCCGGCGGACTGCGGCGCTCATGTCGCTTGCCTCGGGCGTTTGGTGTTACGCGACAGTCAGTTCGGTTTTTCTCGGCGGTGTGGCCAGCACCACCATCATCATTTATCCGACCGTGGTGCTGGTCGTGGGCTGGCTGGTGAGCATACGTGCGGCCACCGCTGTGGCCTTGCTGACGACTGCTGTTACGCTGGGGTTTGCGCTGATCGAAATCGCCGGCTGGCTGCCCTCGGCAGCGGAGACGACGCCGCTGATGCGCTGGATTACCGAGGCGGTCGTCATCATGGTTTCTTCCGTGATGATTGCGCATGTGGTCAAAAGTTATCGCAGCCGGCTGGACGAAGTGCGTGCGATCAGTGCCGCATTGCAGGCGCGGGAAGACGATCTGAAGCGCGCGCAATCGGTCGCCCGCATGGGTAGCTGGGTTTATGACCTCGCCAACGACCGTGTGTTCATGTCGGATGAAACCTGTCGCATTCTCGGCGTGCCGGAGAAAACCGTCGGCAGTTACGGCGACTATCTGAAGCGCGTTTACCTTGCAGACCGTGATGCAGTGTCTGCCGACTGGCAGTTTGTTTTGCACGAAGGAAGGCCCTTTGATCACGAGCATCGCATCGTCGTGAATGGCGGTACACGGTGGGTTCACCAGATTGCAGAGCTCGAAAGGTCGGCCGACGGCAATGCATTGCGCAGTGTGGGCACGTTGCAGGACATCACCGAGCGCAAAAGAATGGAAGAGGCCCTGCGCGAGAGCCAGAGCCAGCTGCAATGCATTCTCGGCGCCACGGCGGACGGCATTCTCGCGGTGAATCTCGAGGGCAAGGTGATTCTGACCAACCGGCGATTCGTCGAACTGTGGGGGGTGCCGCAGGCGCTGGTGGATGCCGGCGACGATCATGCGATGCTGGGATATGCCATCAGCCAATTGCTAGAGCCCGATGCTTTTATTGCCAGGGTGCAGGCGCTCTACCAGTCAGACGTCGAAAGCACGGATACCATTCACTTCAAGGACGGTCGCGTTTTCGAGCGGTTTACCTCCCCGCTGATCCTTAACGAAACGCTGGTCGGTCGCATCTGGTCGTTTCGCGACGTCACGGAACGCCAGCGCGCACAGCGCAATCTCAGTCTCGCAGTCGAGGTCACCGGCGTGCTGGTCTGGGAGCTGGATCTGGTCAGCCGGCTGTTTCGCTACGATTTTTCGATGCTCGAAAAGCTCGGCATCGAAAAAGGTGAAGCACCGGAAAGTTTTCAACTCTGGTGCGAGCGTGTGCATCCCGATGATCAGTCAACGTTCGGCCAGCGCGTGGCGGCAGCCCTGCAGCCGGGGGATCAGGTCTTTGATCTCGAATACCGGTTTGCGAGCCGTGCCGGCGAGTATCAGTGGCTGCACTCCAAGGGGCGCGTCATCCAGCGGGACGCCGGTGGAATGCCGCTGCTGGCGGTCGGTACGACCACCAATATTCAGGCACGCAAGGAAACTGAAACCGAACTGGCGCGCCTGAATGCCGATCTTGAATCGCGTGTAGCACAACGGACTGCCGATCTCGAAATCGCCAACAGCGAGCTCAATTCGTTCAGCTACACGATTGCACACGACATGCGCGCGCCGGTGCGGGCGATCAACGGCTTCAGCGAAATGGTGTTGAAGAATAACGAGGGCAGGCTGGATGCAGCCTCGGTTGGACATCTGAAGCGGGTGGTTGCAGGCAGCCGGCACATGGGCGCCTTGATCGACGATCTGCTGAACCTGGCCCGGCTGTCGCGTCAGGAGATGCGCCGCCAGACCTTCAGTTTGAGTGATACCGCTGAGCGCGTGGCGGCAGCGCTGGCAGGTGCGCAGCCGCAGCGCACTGTTGCCGTAGTGATTCAGCCGCAGATGGATGCCAATGCTGATCCCGGGCTGGTGCGCGCAGTGCTGGACAATCTGATCGGCAATGCCTGGAAATTCACCGGACGGACGGCGGCGCCGAAGATCGAAATCGGTGCACGCGACGGGGGCGGCTCAGCAGTTTATTTCGTGCGTGACAACGGCGCCGGGTTCGACATGCAGTATGCGCACAAGCTGTTCGCGCCGTTTCAGCGCCTGCATCATGCCGAGGAGTTCGACGGCACAGGCATCGGGCTGGCAACGGTGAAAAAAATCGTCCAGCGTCACGGCGGCAGGGTCTGGATCGAAAGCGCCGTCGGTGCGGGCACGACGGTTTACTTTACCCTCGGCTGAGGGCGGCCGGAGGAATTGTGTCGGCGCCGCTCAGGCGAGCAGCGTCTTCAGTTTGGCGACGGCGCTGTCGGGTGTGGTGAGTATCGGCGTTGCCGTGCGTTTGGCGGCAACGGCTTTCGCCGGCGCCATCGAGAACTGCGCCAGGGCGATGATTTTTCCGCTGGTTTGTTTGGCGGCGGCGTCAGCGATCAGGCGGTTGTGTTCGTCGGGCTGGTTTTTCAGCAGGGCATCGAGCGCGCCGTCTACGAGATGCGATTCGACGGTGACATTGGTGCCTTTTTCCTTGGCACAGGCGGCGATTTCGGCCAGCATGGACGGCAACGACGGCTGAAAAGTGGCCAGCAGATTGACCGTGCCGCTGCTGGCGACAAGTTGCTCGTACATGGCTTCATTCGGCTTCAATACCGGGATTGAAATCTGGCGGCGGCATTCCTCGATTGCCGGGCCGAAAGCCGAGCAGCAGAAGAGGACCGCGTCGGCCGACGCTTTGACGCAGTATTTGCCGATGTGCACGAAACGCTCAACCATCGCATCGGTGAGTTTGCCGTCTTCGGCAAGGTCGGTCATCAGAGCGTCTTCGAGCAGATTGACCACCTTCGCTTCGGGCCAGTTTTCATGAAAGCTGGCAACCACGGGCGGGATCGAAACGGCGGCGGCATGCACCAGGTAGATTTTCGGGGCTTTTTTCATCGGAATCTGCTTCTGACTGGGGAATTGCGTCGGGCGGTGCCGA
>CAZVDN010000092.1:0-4325 GCA_964625665.1 uncultured Streptomyces sp.
CATTCAGCCGCGCGCGATCAAATCGTAAGCCTGTTTTGCTGCAAGCTGCTCGGCGGCACGACGGCTTGCGCCAGCACCTTCCGTTCTCACATCCAGTTCCTCCACGCAGCATTCGACGCGAAATGACTGCTCATGCGCATCACCATCCGTGGCAATCACCGCGTAGCGCGGCAGCGACAGATGGCGCGCCTGCAGCAGTTCCTGCAAAAGCGTTTTTGCGTCCTTGCCCGCGACGCGCGGATCCAGCGTTTTAAGGGCGTATTCGAAAACCTTCAGGGTAAAAGTCTGCGCCGCGGGAAAACCACCGTCGAGGAATACGGCGCCAATGAGGGCCTCAACGGCATTGGCCAGAATCGATGGCCGCTGCGCGCCTCCGCTGCGCAACTCGCCTTCGCCCAGCGACAACCGCGCACCGATGCCCAGTTCGGCGGCCAGTCCGCACAGTGTCTGGCCGTTGACCAGACTGGCCCGTACGCGGGACAGGTCACCTTCCGGCATTGCCGGATAAATGCGGAACAGTTCAGCGGCAATCACGCAGTTCAGCACGGCATCACCGAGAAATTCGAGACGCTCGTTATGCGCCGAACTGTAGCTTCGATGCGTCAGCGCCTGCCTGAGCAGGGCCGGGTTTTCAAAGCTGTAACCGGCAATGCTGGCTGGCGGAACCTGCGGCATGGTTTATCGCGGAAGCACGCCTACTTGGCGGCCGAGGTCGGTGCAAAATCGAACATCAGGCTGATGTTCTTGAACAGGGGAACCTTGACGGTGTAGTTCGCACTGATGACGATCTCATTGCCTTCCTTGGCGACATCAATGTCTTCGCCGCTCAGGACGTTGATGTCTCCGTCGGTCATTGCATATTTCGACCAGGCAAGAACAAATTCCCGTTTGCCGCCGTTTTTGACCTCGGGATTCGCGGCCAGGGTTTTGAAGGTTTTCTGGATCGTAAAAAACTGCTTGTAGGGTCCGAAAATCTTGAAGCCGAGCAGCGCGACAAATGCCAGCGCGACCAGCACCATCAAAAATCCGCTCAGTGATACGCCATTTTGCTTTTTCATCACAGCCCCCGTTTAATCGATCGAATTGCCGATACGTTTGAAATGATCGAAGTTCCACCAGATCATGAAAGCCTTGCCGACAATATTGCCGTCAGGAACGAACCCCCAGTAGCGGCTGTCGCTGCTGCTGTCGCGGTTATCACCCATCATGAAATAGTGCCCCTGCGGCACAGTGCAGGTAAATCCCGATTCATTGTAGACGCAATTATCCCGGAACGGAAAGCGGCGAACATCGCCTTGCCGGACGACCGGAATTTCCGGTTGAACGAGAATCGCATGACGGTGCGATGCCAGTGACTCCATATAGCGCTGTGATGAAACAAAACTTGATCCGGCTTCTACATAATTGAACGACCCGTCGGGTTCCGTCCGAACTTCCTCGCCGTTGATCGACAGGCGTTTGTTCTGGTAGCTGATTTTGTCGCCGCCGACGGCCACCACCCGCTTGATGTAGTCAAGCGAGGGGTCCTCCGGATAGCGGAACACCATGACATCGCCGCGTTGCGGCGTATTGATATCCACGATCTTGACGTTGATGACCGGCAGGCGGATACCGTAGGTAAATTTGTTGACGAGAATGAAATCGCCGACCAGCAGTGTCGGCAGCATCGATCCGGACGGGATCTTGAACGGTTCGACCAGAAAAGAGCGCAGCACAAAAACAATCAGGATGACCGGGAAAAAGCTTTTGGCATATTCGACCGCCCAGGGCTCGCGGGCTTCCTTCGCACGCCGCGGGCGCAGCACAAAATGATCGAGCATCCAGATCGCGCCGCACAACACCAGCAGCGAAAACATGATCAGCGGAAAATTCATCGCAGTGGCTCCGTTGGCACAGGACAGGCATTAAGCCGGACCGCCATCATTTGTTGTCAACCTGGAGGATGGCAAGAAACGCTTCCTGTGGGATTTCCACGTTTCCGACCTGCTTCATTCGCTTTTTGCCGGCCTTTTGCTTCTCGAGCAGTTTCCGCTTGCGCGAAATATCGCCGCCGTAACACTTGGCCAGCACGTTTTTGCGCAATGCCTTGACGTTTTCACGTGCGATTATATGTGCGCCGATCGCCGCCTGCACCGCGACGTCAAACATCTGCCGCGGGATCAATTCACGCATCTTGCCGGCCAGTTCGCGGCCGCGGTGCACAGAGCTTGAACGGTGCACGATCAGCGACAACGCGTCGACCTTGTCGCCATTGATCAGAATGTCGAGCTTCACCAGATCGTCGGCACGGTATTCCTTGAACTCGTAATCAAGCGAGGCGTAGCCGCGGCTGACGGATTTCAGCTTGTCGAAAAAATCCATCACCACTTCGTTCAGTGGCAGTTCGTAGGTCAGTCGCACCTGACGGCCGAGGTACTGCATGTTTTTCTGCATGCCCCGCTTCTGCGTGCACAGCGTAATTACCGACCCGACGTAATCCTGCGGCACAAGAATGGTCGCAGAAATGATCGGCTCACGCACTTCCATGATCTTGGATGCATCGGGCAACCTCGACGGGTTTTCGATTTCGATCATCGTGCCGTCGTTCAGGGCGATCTGGTAAACCACAGTCGGTGCCGTGGTGATCAAATGCATGCCGTATTCGCGTTCCAGCCGCTCCTGAACGATGTCCATGTGCAGCAGACCGAGAAAACCGCAGCGAAAGCCAAAACCGAGTGCCTGCGACGACTCCGGCTCGTAACGAAGCGACGAGTCGTTCAGATGCAGTTTTTCCAGCGCATCGCGCAGCGCGTCGTATTCGTTCGACTCGACGGGATAGAGCCCGGCGAACACCTGCGGCTGAATTTCCTTGAAGCCCGGCAGCGGTTCAGCCGCCCGATTGTCGAGCAGCGTGACCGTGTCGCCGACCTTGGCGTCTTTCAGCTCCTTGATGCCGGCAATAATGAATCCGACCTCGCCCGCAGACAGTTTTTCGCGTGAACGCGATTTGGGCGTGAACACGCCGACCTGTTCACACAGGTGTTCGGCGCCGGTCGACATCAGAAGTATTTTGTCTTTGGGACGCAGCACGCCGTCCACCACGCGCACCAGCATTACAACGCCGACGTAGTTGTCGAACCAGGAGTCGATGATCAGCGCCTTCAGCGGCGCTGCGGGATCCCCCTTCGGCGGCGGAATGCGCTGGATCACCGCCTCCAGAATGTCCTGCACGCCGAGACCGGTTTTGGCGCTGGCCTGCACGGCATCATCGGCCGGTATGCCGATGATTTCCTCGATTTCTTCGATCACGCGTTGCGGTTCGGCCGACGGCAGATCGATCTTGTTCAGGACCGGCACCACTTCGACGCCCTGCTCTGTGGCCGTATAGCAATTGGCCACGGTCTGCGCTTCGACGCCCTGTGATGCATCAACCACCAGCAGCGCGCCTTCGCAGGCCGCGAGCGAGCGCGAAACCTCGTAGGAAAAGTCCACGTGGCCCGGCGTGTCGATCAAATTGAGGAAATAGGTTTCGCCGTTGCGCGCTTTGTATTCAAGCGCTGCAGTCTGTGCCTTGATCGTAATGCCGCGCTCGCGTTCGAGATCCATCGAATCGAGGACCTGTGCCTCCATCTCGCGGTCGCTGAGGCCGCCGCACCACTGGATAAAGCGGTCGGCGAGCGTCGACTTGCCGTGGTCGATGTGGGCGATGATTGAAAAGTTGCGGATGTGGTCCATAGGCGTCCGGTGCGCAGTCGGCGCCCCGGGGCGCGCGCGAACCGAAAAATCTGCAATAAAGAAACAATAAAAAGGGCACGCGCCGGTGCCCGAAAACGCAGCCGATTTTAGCCGGTTTTGCTTAAATATTCATCCACTTTCAGCGGATCGAGATGATAGTGGCAGAGGCGCTCGCCGTTGGCGAACAATACCGGCACCCATTCACCGAATTCGGCCTCGAGTTGCGGATCCTGATCGACATCGACGACTTCAATCGGGCAACCGGCCGCCAGTGGCCGCGCGCGCAAGGCCGCCACCATGTCATCGCACAGATGACAATAGAGGCGGCCGTAGACAACGAAGCTGACCGCTGGCTTACTCAATCCGCAGCGGGATGTAAAGCGCGTTGGTGCCGCGACGCACCAGCAGGGCAACGATCTTGCCCTTTTCGAACTGTCCGACCAGCTGGCCGAACTGCTCAAGCGATTTGATGTCCTGATTGTTGATGGCGAGAATGATATCGCCGCGCCGGATGCCGGCACGCGCTGCCGCCCCCTGCGCGACATCCTCGACCAGCACGCCGCCGTTGACGTTCAGCTGCTCCCGTTGCGACTGGGTCGGCTCCGACAATG
>CAZVDN010000092.1:4337-11146 GCA_964625665.1 uncultured Streptomyces sp.
AGGCGGGTCACCGCTTCGACTGGCGGCTTGCCGCCGGGTTGGCCGCGGCGCTGCTGCTGACGCTGCGCATTGCGGGTTTCGTCAGGCATTTCGCCGACGACCACAGTGACGTCTTTGGTTGCCTTGTTGCGCATCAATTGGACGGCGGCTTTGGTGCCCGGTTTGGTGGCACCGACCAGTCGCGGCAGGTCTTCGGATGACGCCACCGCCTTGCCGTCGAATTTCAAAATAACGTCGCCCGCTTCAATGCCGGCTTTCTCCGCCGGGCTGCCTTTTTCAACCGAACTCACCAGCGCCCCGGACGGTTTTCCAAGGCCGAACGACTCGGCCAAATCCTTGGTGACCGGCTGAATAACCACGCCGATGCGGCCGCGCGTGATTTTTCCGGTTGTTTTGAGCTGGGTCGCAATATCGTTGGCAACATCGATCGGAATTGCAAACGACAGCCCCATGAAGCCACCGGTGCGGCTGTAGATCTGGGAATTGATGCCGATGACTTCTCCGCGCATGTTGAACAACGGCCCGCCCGAATTGCCGGGATTGACGGCCGCATCGGTCTGGATAAACGGCACGAAATTCTCCTGCGGCAATGAGCGCCCCTTGGCGCTGACAATGCCGGCTGTCACCGTATTTTCAAAGCCGAACGGCGAACCGATGGCGATTACCCATTCGCCGACCTTAAGCTTGCCCGGATCGCCAAACCTGACGGCCGGCAGTCCGGTCGCCTCGATTTTTATCAGGGCGATGTCGGTGCGCTTGTCGCTGCCGATGACCTTGGCTTTGAACTCGCGCTTGTCATTGAGCTTGACCGTAATTTCTTCGGCTGATTCGACGACGTGCGCGTTGGTCAACACAAAGCCGTCGGTGCTGATGATGAAGCCCGAACCCAGAGAGTTGTTCTGGAATTCACGTGGTCCCGGGTTCGGAATGAAACGGCGGAAAAATTCGTAAAACGGATCATCCTCACGCAACTGGGGCGCCTGTGGTGCCGCTTGCGGGCGTGCAGCCTGGGTCGTGCTGATGTTGACTACGGTTGCACCCTGCTTCTCGACCAGATCGGTGAAGTCCGGCAACTGCGCCGCCACCTGCAGCGGCAAGCAAAGAAAGACCAGCAGAACGAGTTTACGCAGCATCTCTTTTCCTCTTAGGACAACAGCATCGAATTTTATCAAGCCGGCAGAAGCCGGTCGCGGCATTGATCAGGTCAATGTTCGCGGGGAACCAGTGAATCCGCCACCTGACGGACCGTTTTGGCAGGGGTTTCCCCGACAACCGTGAGCATTTGTTCGGCCTGCGGGCGCACGTAGATATTGACCGAACCCTGATAGGCCAGCGGCCCTGCCGCCGGCGGCGATTTCGGCATCGGTTCAATGAAAACCGATATGGCCGCCAATCCGTCCGAATACACGAGATGTGAAATCGAGGAGCGCCCGGCAATCGCGCGGCGCATCTCGGTGACCTTGCGGAAACCGGGCAACGGGTTTTTCATCACCCAGCCAGAATCGCCGGTGGCATCGCCGCGATCCAGCGCCGAGCGGTCTACGCGCCAATCCTTGCTCTGAGCCGCATAGCGGGACTTCAGCATGTCTCGTGTCACGCTGTTGCCCAGCAACAACTGGGTGAACGCAAATGATTCAATCATTTCGTTCATATCATTATAGGTGCGTGCGCGGAGCAGCAGGCCCGTGCCGACCTCGGCGCAAAAGCGGTGGCCGTATCGCAGATTGTCCTTGGGTTCGAGTGCGACGCTTTGGCACTCAGCCCCGGCGACGCGCTCGGTTTCCAGTTTGCGCACCGTGTAGTTTTCAGCAATGCCCGCCAGGTCTACAGGAAGCAACGAAGGAAACTGCCGGCCATGGCGTTTGGTAATCAACACCACCTTGTTTTCCGGCAGATAGCAGGTGACGTTTTCGTTGGTGCGGATGATTTCGCGCGATGGGCCGTCCAGGGTCTCGAGCCGTTCCTGTTCGCCGTTGGCATCTACCCAGTGCGCAATTCGGGAGGTTTCAACCTGTCTGCCGTGCTGGTAGACGAACGTACCTGCATAATTCAGCTGGCGCGAAGCCGCCGCGATTTTGCGCAGCAGCGCCATGGCATCGTTCGTTTCCGCGGCGGAACCGCCTGCACAAACGAGCCCGCCGAGCAGCACGAGAAGTGCCGGCCGCAGCAACAGACGGCCCCGTTTCATTTCAACGCCGGTTGCCGTCATGGGATTCGGACACCGAACGAACGTATGGCACAACGCCCTGCAAAGCGGTGCGCGGCGAAAATTCCTGATGTGCCATCAAATATTCATTGACCTGCGCCGAATTCGGCGAAGACGCCGGCTGAACACGGACGCCTGTTTCGGCGGCGCCTGCCACCTGCGTAGGGTCGGTTCGTTTTCCACCGCCCGCGGTCTCTCCGGCCGGACGCAGAGGATTATTGGTCATAACCAATGTCAGCACCACCGCCACACCGGCCAGTGCTGCAGCGGCAGAGTAGGCAAATCGCGCCGTTGCACGCCAGCGCGCCCGCGGGGCCAGCACCGTGGGCTCTTCCGCCATGCGCAGGCGCAGGCGCTCGACAAAATCGTCACGCAGGACCGGGTTGCCCCGGATCACATCGCCGACCAGATGAAAACTGTCCCAACGCTTCCGGCACTCGTCGTCGTCGCGCAATCGCTTGATTGCCTGCTGTGATTCTGCCGGAGCGGATTCACCATCCATGAAGGCCGAGATTTTGTCCATCACCATCTCCTGTCTTTCGGAGCGTCCAGCTGGGGACGCAGTTTCTCTGCAATCGCTTCGCGGGCCCTGAAGATGCGCGAACGCACGGTACCGATCGGACAATTCATGATTTGCGCAATTTCTTCATAACTCAAGCCGTCGAGCTCGCGAAGTGTGATCGCTGTACGCAGCTCTTCGGGCAGGTTCTGCAGCGTCGAGTTGACCGTCTCGGCGATCTGCCGGGTCATCATCTGACTTTCCGGCGTATTCATGTCCTTCAGTTGCGTGCCGTCTTCGATGTCTTCGGCCTCCTCATTATCAGCCTCCGTTACCGTGGGGGCGCGCCGCCCCATGGTAACCAGATAATTTTTGGCCGTGTTGATGCCGATACGGTACAACCAAGTGTAAAACGCGCTGTCGCCGCGAAACGACGGTAACGCGCGATACGCTTTGATGAATGCTTCCTGCGTCACATCCTCGACCTCACCCGGATGCCGGATAAACCGGGACAGCAGGCGTGCCAGCTTCCGTTGATACTTGATGACCAGGAGCTCGAACGCATGCTTGTCGCCGCGTTGCGCCCGTTCGACCAGCTGCTGGTCAACTTCACGCTCACCCATGAAACCGGTTCCCGAAATCCTGCGTTTCGCAGGCCCGTTGCCTGTCAAAACAAGGCGCCAAGTATACCGCAGGCACTGTGGCGCGGGACCCGAATCACGATCAATACCGGACAGACAACAGACAACCGCAATAAGTTCACTGCACCTCGCCGAACATTGATCTGTCCCGGGTTGCGGTAACATAGCGCTTTACCGGCGAAACGCTTTCTCCCCCTCTGATGTCACACCGATTCGACGTTCTGATAATTGGCAGCGGTCTGGCCGGCCTGACGCTGGCCCTGCACCTCGCGGCAAGCCGCAAAGTCGGCCTGGTGACCAAAAAGGAATTGCTGGATGGTGCCAGCAACTGGGCCCAGGGCGGCATAGCCGCGGTGCTGGCCGGTGATGACACCACGGAAAGCCATGTTCGCGATACGCTGGTTGCGGGCGCCGGCCTGTGCGATGAGGCCATTACGCGTTTCGTCGTCGAACGCGGTCGGGAATGCGTCGACTGGCTGATCGGCGAAGGGGTACCGTTTACCCGCGATTCTGCCAGCGACACCGGTTACCACCTGACGACCGAAGGCGGCCACAGCCACCGCCGGGTCATACACGTCGACGATGCCACGGGCCATGCCGTGCAGGTCACCCTTGAATCAAAGGTACGCAGCCACCCCAACATCACGCTGCTGGAAAATCACAACGCAGTCGACCTGATTACTGCCGCCAAGCTGGGGCTGCCCGGGAACCGGTGCCTGGGTGCCTATGTGCTGGACAAGGCGCGCGGCAAAGTCATCACGATTGCCGCCCGCCACGTCGTGCTCGCCACCGGTGGCGCCGGCAAGGTGTACCTCTACACCACCAACCCGGATACCTCCACCGGAGACGGCATTGCAATGGGCTGGCGCGCCGGTTGCCGCGTCGGCAATATGGAATTCAGCCAGTTCCATCCGACCTGCCTCTATCACGCGCATGCCAAACCGTTTCTTATCTCGGAGGCGGTTCGCGGCGAAGGTGGCATCCTGAAGCTGCCTGACGGCACGCGTTTCATGCCGGAGCATGACCAGCGCGCCGAGCTCGCGCCGCGGGACATTGTGGCGCGGGCCATCGATTTCGAAATGAAAAAGCGCGGCATTGATTGCGTCTATCTGGATATCACGCACAAGCCGGCTGAATTCATCAAGCAGCACTTTCCGAATATTTATATTCACTGCAAAGATCTCGGCATCGACATTACGCGCGAGCCGATCCCGGTGGTGCCGGCAGAACACTATACCTGCGGCGGCATCGTGACCGACAACCGTGCGCGCACCGATGTGCCGGGACTTTATGCGATCGGCGAAACCGCCTGCACCGGACTGCACGGCGCCAACCGTCTCGCCAGCAATTCCCTGCTCGAATGCCTGGTGTTCGGCATGGCCGCTGCACGCGATATTCTTGCTGATGATGCGCCGCTACCGCCGGCGTTGCCGGAATGGGATGAGAGCCGTGTTTCGGATGCCGACGAGGAAATCGTCATCGCACACAACTGGGACGAATTGCGCCGCTTCATGTGGGACTATGTCGGGATCGTGCGTACCAACAAACGGCTTGAACGCGCGCTGCACCGTATCGAGCTGCTGCAGGCTGAAATCCAGGAGTACTACGCGCATTTCAGGGTCACCAGCGATTTGCTCGAACTGCGTGATCTGGTGCAAACCGCGGAATTGATCGTGCGCAGCGCGCAACTGCGGCATGAAAGCCGCGGCTTGCATTGCAGCCGCGATTACCCCGGGCAGCTGCCCGAAGCACGGCCGACCTTCCTTTCGCGTTGACGCCGGCGACGGCCGGCGCCCGTCATCCTTTGATGGGCATGCGCTTAGCGTATTCCGCGGCTGCGTCCTCGAGCGTCGTGAAAACCGCACCGCCGTCCTTCAGTTTACGGATCAGTTTTTCCAGCATGAGCATGCGGCCGCCTCTCCCGATCACAAACGGGTGAAAGGTATAGGTGATCACGCCCCATTTGACGGCCCGCGTCATGTAGGCGAAATCGTCGAGCCAGTTCGACAGCACCGCGTTGTAATTGCGCAGGCCTGGCAAAATCCATTCCTTGGTACGAATGAATTCGAAATGCGGATAGTCGTCGAGCGACCAGCTGATGGGCATTTCCACCAGTTTGCAGGGTTTGCCCCACATCGCCGGTTTGTCCACGGTAATGATATCTCCCTGGCGGACGCGATAAGGCGTGTAATCGTCCCCCATCATGCTGCTGTCGTAGACGAAACCGTGTTTTAGCAGCAGTTCGACCGAATGCGGACTGAGGTCCCAGGACGGCGAACGGTAGCCGCGCGCATATTGACCGGTCAGCTTGCGGATCTGTTCGTTGGCGCGCACCAGCCCGGCTTCTTCCTGCTCACGCGTCATGTCCGCCGGCGGAACGTGGGTCCAGCCGTGGTGGCCGATTTCGTGGCCGGCATCAAATACGGCGCGGCATTGATCAGGGTAGGTTTCGAGCGTATGACCGGGTATGTACCAGGAAGTACGCAGTTTGTACTTCTTCAGCAACGCCAGAATCCTGCCGGCGCCGACGTTCGCACCGAACTCACCGCGCGAAATCGGCGATGGCGAAACCATGCCGCGGGAAATAAACCCAGACATGGCGTCAAAATCGAAGGTCAAACAAACCAGATGTCTTGCCACTGCTTTCTCCAGAATAAATACCGCCTGATCGGGCCTGCATATGGTAGCCGAATCCCTGCAGACGCGGCAAAATAGCGCACCGCACATTCAGGGCAGGAAACTCATGAAACCCCGCGATTACAGTCTCGATGCATTGTGGAAGCCGTTCACAGCCAACCGCCAGTTCAAGGACGCGCCGCGCATGTTCGTCGCCGCCAAGGACATGCACTTCACAACCGACGACGGCCGTCAGGTGCTCGACGGCACGTCCGGACTGTGGTGTGTCAATGCGGGCCATGGTCGTGCGCGCATCGTCGATGCGATCAAACGCCAGCTCGACACCATGGATTACTGCCCGGCCTTTCAGATGGGGCATCCGACGGAGTTTCGCGTGGCCGATCTGCTGCGTGAACTCGCACCCGGCGACCTCAATCATGTGTTTTTCGCCAACTCCGGTTCCGAGGCGGTGGATACGGCGCTCAAGATTGCACTCGCCTTTCAGCGTGCCCGCGGTGAAGGACAGCGCACTGTGCTGGTCGGCCGCGAGCGCGGCTACCACGGCGTCGGTTTCGGCGGCATCTCGGTCGGCGGCATTCCCGCCAATCGCAAGGTCTACGGCAGCATGCTGCCGCGCGTCGACCACCTGCCGCACACTCACAACCTGGAAAAAAATGCGTTCAGTCGCGGTCAACCGGCATGGGGCGCTCACCTCGCCGACGAACTCGAGACCCGCATCATCGCGCTGCATGATGCCTCCAACATTGCCGCGGTCATCGTTGAACCGGCCGCCGGCTCAACCGGCGTATTGATTCCGCCCAAGGCCTATCTGGAACGTCTGCGCACC
>CAZVDN010000093.1:0-274 GCA_964625665.1 uncultured Streptomyces sp.
GAAAAGCGCGAGATCGACAAAAAAGGCGGCGTGCCTCCCGCAGTCACCATTTTTCCCACACCCGTGCCCTGGCAGCAGGTCAAGGGCTTCGTCCAGGCGGCGTTGTCACGTCGTGAATTGGCGGGGCAATAGCGGTTGATGCGCTGGCGCCGCCTGCATTAGGCGGCGGTGAAACGCTGTGGGTTTTGAGGTGCCGCGCCTGACCGGCTGAATCAGAGGTCGCCGGTGCGCCCCTCCCCAAGTCGATTGATTGATCCGCGCACGTTGGAGTAAT
>CAZVDN010000093.1:284-2599 GCA_964625665.1 uncultured Streptomyces sp.
ATCGCCCTGCACGCCCAGCCACCGGTTATAGCGGGTTAGCGGGCCGTAATTCTCGCGAATTTTCTTCCTATTCCTCACTTTGTGAGTGGCCCTCGTCGTTTGCTCGGCGCGCAGTAACTGAACACTGCAGCAATTTGACAAGGCAGCGCTGATTGCAGTACCCATGGGCTGCTTTCCAGATGCATCCTGGGCGAGGGCGAGCTACATCGATTCGATATACACGCCGGCGCTTTTCGGATAGATGTGATACAGAACCAAGCCTTGGCCACCGGGGCCGCGCAGCCGGCGTATGGAAAAAAGTCTCCGCGTTTCCTCGGCTGTCGCGTAATCAAGGTCGCATATCCCCATTTCCCTGGCGATCAGGTTGGTAGCAGTCAGCAGCCATTCCTCCGGAGGGGCGGACATCAGTTCGTAAAACTGGCGCATGCCCATGTTGACGCCGACGACCTCCCAGCCCGCATAGGTGCGCCGGCCTGGCGGGCATTGAGCGGGATCGGTTGCGCTGGCGCGTGCGCTGCGCTGAGTGAAAGGATTGAAAAGGCGACAGCTGCGAATAAAGCAGGGGGTGACATGGTCGCTTACTCCTGAACGGAAAGTTCCCGTTGTGCGCGAGCGCGTTCCGCGTAAGTCAATATCGCGGCCAGCCCGAAGCCCGCAATGGTCATCAGAAACCCGTAGCGCAAGCGATAGAGTGTACCAACATTAGGGATGGCGTAGGCATCCGTAACGACAATCAGAAAACAAAACCCCATGGTCAGCCAGAACCACGGCGTTTTCCACCACAGGCTCACGGCCAGGGGCAGGCCGAGCAGGATTGTCAGGTAGATCACCGTCATTTCGACAGCGGCGACGCGGCGCATGATGCTGCCGCCCGTGCTTGTGCCTGGCTCGAACCACTGGTTCGGAAACGGCGCGAAGAAGCCGATCTGCACCGCGCGCGGGATGTAGCGGATGACGTCTACCGCATTGGCAAAGGACTCGTCAGCATCTAGCGTGCTGCCCGCGCCGCGATAGGGCGCCATGACGAATCCCTGCCGCGCGATGCACAGGCGGAGCAGGGTACGCTCGGCGAATTCCGGCAGCCATCCTGACCTTTGCCATTGCCGCAGCAGAATGGTTTCGGCATCGTTGCGCCCGGTTGCCGCCGGCGAGTGCACGGCCGGCGGCTCCGCTTGCAGACGATTGTCTGACCGGGAGAAGGAGAGCATCCATGGCAATACGATGATGAGGAGTAGGGCGGCGATGCGGGAGGGCGGGCAGTTGGTGGGTTGCAGGCCACGCCGTACGGCTTCGATGAGTGCAGCCGCGGCGATCGCACAACCGGCGATCTGCAGCAGCAGCACGCCGTACACGCGTGACAAGGCGACGCAGGCGATGCCCGCTGCGAGAAGTGCCGTGGATCTCATGAGCGGCCCCCAGCCGCATTTGCCGTGGTGGTAGCCTACCGCGAGCGCGAGCAGCTTTGTCCAGGCCAGCAATGAAGCGAGCATGCCGGCGAAAAAATAACCGTCTTTCTGGATTTGCGCGACCCATTGCAGGCTTGAGGGCATGATCACCCACAACGTTCCACCGGCAATCGCAAAACGCCAGCGCATGCCGGTCAAGCGCAGCAACGCAATTACCAGCGCACCAGCCGTTGCATGCAACGAAGCGTTGACCGGGATGAGAACCCAGGGGCGCGGGCCAAACGCGGCATAAAAAGGCGCGGCTAAACCCGCGGCGCTCTGGCCGTCAGGCGTCGGAACCCAGTCCCACCAACTGCCGGCGTTCATGCGCGCTGCGAAGTCGGCCGCGATCTGGTGGTAACCGACCGCATCGCTGTTGGCCAGCAGGCCGAAGCCTGCGTGCATGCCTGGCAGCCACTCCGGCAGCACCACGAATTGCACAAACAGGGCGGCAATCATGCTGTAGGTCGCAAATGCAATCCATGCGGACAGCAGAGGGCTGGCATTGGCCAGAACCCGCCAGTGCTGCAAGAGGCTAGGTCTTATGATCATCGACAGGCAATTGCAACAATCGGACCGTAGCAAAAAACGTGGTTTATTGTGTTGCGCGATCGGCGTTCGCGACCTGCCGCGCGGATCATGGCCATGCCTTGGCGAAGGCGGGCGAGGCAGCTACCTTGTCACTATACTCCGTCGGCGCAGCGTGCGTTCCGAACCGGTGGGTATCCGCAGCGGGCCGGAGCAGGCACACGGGGCGCACCCGCGCATTTGCGTTCAGCATCGATTTCATGAAAGGTGAAGCTTGGGGGACTCTTCGAATACTACTTCAGGAAATCTTCCGAGAGAAGACCATAGGGCCAGGGGACTATA
>CAZVDN010000093.1:2609-3780 GCA_964625665.1 uncultured Streptomyces sp.
TATAGGGTCGGGTGCGCTTTTTGTCTTTGCACGTCGGCCGCATGGCGGCGCACGATTGATTGAACAAGCCTTGCGCCCTCCGTGCCCCCTTCGGCTGCTAAGTTGGCCCATTTGAGGGCTTTCGCGTAATCGGGCGGTTGAGAGGTGAGCGCCATGAAGGCTGCGGCCGTGGCGGCTTTATGATGGCCGCCCTGTGCGGACTGGCAGTACCAATAATACGCCAGCGATTTGCACTTGTAGTGAAGGCGCCAGATTTCTGCAATCTCGAATTGAGCTGCGCTGTCACCCATCAGTGCGAACGGCATGTAGTAGTCAAAAAACTGCGCACACATGTTTGGCTGTGAGAATTTGGGCATTTGTTTTGCCTTTTTCCTGAAAAATCTGGGGTTGCTGATGGCGGTGTTGTTAGAGCTGCATCGACAGAAAAGGCCGCCACGCTTCACGCCGGTGCGGGAGGTCGGCTAAGGCAATACACCGGTTCGAGGGTCTGATGGATGACGCAGACAGCGACGCCATTTCGCTTGTACGGGGCCTGGCTTTTATTGCGGAGGATGGTCAGTGCGCCTGCCGAAATCTGGATGACAAAAAACGCAATGACGAGGGCGAGCAGAACCTTGCGAAGATTATTGGAAAGAAAAACTGTCACAGCGCAGATGCGCGCCCTAAAATCGGAAAAGAAATGCGCAGCCTGCAAATGCAGGGTGTTCGCGTTGTTTGCGCTGGGCATTTGGGGATCTGCCCGCTTTGCGTCGAGGACGAGACGACTTCGCTTGACTGGAAAGAAGGACATGTTGACCGATTTCATCAAATTGTCAGTGGCCGAAACCAAGAGCAGCTTTCCGTAACTGAATCAGCGTGACGGCAGACAATGAGGCAGAGCGCGAGCGCACCAACCTGAAGGCCTGCCACGCGCCTTTTTTCAGGGAGGCGAAAATAGCGGATACGAAATCCGATCGCCTCAGCGTCAAGTTCGGCATATTTTGTGCGCGTGATATGGTCCGATTGATTAGGGATATATCCCAGTACATCTGCTCGAACCCCTCAGAGGTCATCCGGTAAAATCTGAACAAATCAGGCGGAAAAATACCCCAAACCCTGTTGGCGCGCGGCGCCCCGCTAAACACCATGAGCACCGGATAGTTTGCGGAGAAATACAGCCTGATTAAGCGGA
>CAZVDN010000093.1:3790-11104 GCA_964625665.1 uncultured Streptomyces sp.
AGCGTTTTTGGCCGGTACAGGTCGATAATAAAAACTGTCAACAGCGGTTTCGAGCCGGATTCGTCACAGGCGTTCGCTCGAGGCATGCGCTGCAGTGTCCCGTAACGCATCACGTGTTTATCGTACAGTCCGAAAATGTCTGCTGTTGTCGGTTCACCGAATGCAGTGATGATGGAGGGGGGGGGCGTCGAGTCTATGGCACCGCCTTGCGCAACTGGTTTGTGCCCGTCGCAGCCATTTTCGACAATTTCCCAGTGAACAGCTGACTGCCGGGATTTGTTTAAACGCGGGAAATAAACTGGAGGCGGTGCCACCGGACACCTTTTATGGTAGATAATATAAAAATGTTGCAAATGTGATGAAATATTAATATATTACTCCAAATTTCGCAAGTAAGTTTTTGCCAATTGAGTGATGGGTCCAGAATAAATAAATGTTTTTTATGGATATTTATGTATTTTCCGGATAAGCGAATCGAATTGCTTGAGCGGCAATATTTTTCGATTAGTCGCGCCTCAAAGGTCACCGGCTTGGCGCCCAGCGTCATCCGATACTGGGGGACCAGAAGCGCGCGCATGGACGCATTAAAGAGGCATGCCAACAACCAGCGCCGATTCCTCGCCCATCAGATCGTTCATATCCTGGCGGTGCGAGTCGTCACCGAAGAAATGGGAATGAGTCTGGACGGGGCCATCGAAATGATGGAGGACATGGACGTGGAGCGGTTTCTCGCTGACAAGCGCCGCAGCGGCGCAGTGGCCCTGACCGAGAGTCACTTGAAAGAGCTGATTACGATTCAGCTTTTTTCAATGTTGCAGCGGGTTTTTAACCTGGAGCGCAGGCATGATGATTATGTAGGCGTAGAGGATAACAAAAAGCGCAGAAGTATTACGGCCCGTGAAGAGGCGGTAGCTGCTTGAGTCGCCCCGCACTGAAACGGGAGGCGGTTTTTGCGTCGTACTTATCTGACGAAAATAAGCTTGGAAAATTAAATGAAAAGCATGTTGAGACTGGTGGTCGAGATTTTAGGCGCGGTGCTGCTGTCTGTTGCCGTTACGCTGGCCATCGTCAAGATGATGCAGGTCCGTGGTCTGGAAAAAGAACTCAAGGTTTCGCAGAAAAAATTGCAGAGTGCGACCGAGAAGATCGCGGAGCTGGAGTCGGAGTCCGAGAAGTTGCGCAGCGCCCAGCACGGCCAGGGCGGCCACGGCGGTCAGCCGCACTGGGGCTACGAAGGCGATCTTGGGCCTGAGAAATGGGGAGACGCATTTCCAGTGTGTGGAACCGGCAAGCAACAATCACCGATCGATATCCGCGGTCCCTTTGAAAAGGCGAATTACGAAATCAGGCCGGAGTTCCAGGCCGGTACACTGAAGATCCTGAACAACGGCCATACGATCCAGGTCAACGCGGCACCGGGGAGCAAGACGTCAATCAATGGAGAGAGCTTTGAGCTGCTGCAGTTCCATTTTCACCGGCCAAGTGAAGAGCGCATTGAAGGAAAGCCGAGTGCGATGGTCGCGCATTTTGTTCACAAGAGCGCCAGTGGCAAGCTCGCGGTGGTGGGTGTGTTGTTCAATGAGGGCGCCGAGAACAGTGTGATCAAGACCATCTGGGCCAATGCGCCGCAAACAGAAACTCCGGAGAAGGTGGTGGCTGAAACTACTATCAACCCGGGCGCGTTGCTGCCCAAGCGCTTTCACTACTTTTCGTTCGAGGGTTCTCTCACGACACCGCCCTGCACGGAGGGTGTCACATTCTATATTTTGAAAACGCCGATGCAGATGTCACGCGCTCAGATCGAGGCATTTCCGTTCAAGCTAAACGCCCGGCCAGTACAGCCGCTGAACGGCAGAAAGATTCTCGCCAACTAGGCGCGTTCTGGCTTCGAGACTATGGATTCCGCGCGGCTTTAATTGGCAAAAGAATCGTTGCGATGATGGCTACAGCAGGCGACGACGAGTTTTTCCTGCTTGTCATCCGGATGGCTGTGTTGTTTCGCCTGCAGGAACGCAAATACGGGTTTGCAGAGAGTCGCGACAGCGAGCAAATCATTTCAAAAGCAAGATCTTTGGCCCTGCGCGAGCGTGGTTTGGGGGGGCGGCAGAAATTTGAAAATGACCTCGACGAGACTTGCCATCGCCTTTTAGGCGACCAAAGCGGCTATATCGAGATGCTGGTAAACAGAACGCTCGCCGGCAGGGGCGTGATCACTGCATCAGATGTCCGAGAAGCGCGGCGAATCCTCAATGCTCCGGGCGGTGCGGCATGAGACCGGATTTCTACCGGATCTTGGGGGGGCATCCGTCGAGTGAAGATATTGTCATCCGCGCCGCCTATCGCGTACTTGCGCAGCGTTATCATCCCGACAAATGTTCTCGACATGACACGGAAGCATTGTCACGCATGCAGGACATCAATGAGGCTTATGCAGTACTTTCAAATCGGGCGCGCCGGCGTGAGTATGACAGGTATCTTGGCGATTACGGCGGCAGGGCGGGCGCGGATGCGAGTGCGCAAAACTGCTGCGCGGGCGCCGCGACATCTGACGATATCTTAGTGTCCGATCTGCGAACCCGCGCCAAGCTGAAAGAAACATTCTTGGCTGTGCAAGAACTCCAGCGACGAATGTTCGAGAAGGGCCATATTATCTCCGTCGCGTAATTTCATCATTGAACTTGGCGGTCTGCCGCCAGTAGATGGTGCGGGTCGGCTTTTTCATAACCGCTCCTTGAGGTGCTGCGGGTTTCCCCGCGTCCACTGCTGTGAATCTTGGGGGTGGGGGGGGGCAGTCGCTAATCAGCCGATTGGGTAAGCGCGGAGAATGATAGTTGCTCTTGCGTCACGGGTTTCGTGGCTGGGTAGTTGACCGGTTCGGGAGATGTTTCCGGTATATTGGATTTCCCGTAGGAAACGCTGTTGCCGGCCGGCGGAGTATCGGCGGATGTAGATTGTCTGTCCGTAGCGGCAGTGCCGATATTTTTTGCGGCGAACAATCCCCAAATCAAACCTGCTACTGCGAGGACTGGGCTGGCCAAGCCAGTGATGGCTGCGAGGGAGCGTCCTGCCATAGGGCCGCTCACAATAGCGTTGGTTTGCTGCAGCGCAGTTTTTGCCTCGGGGTTTATGGGTAGCGCATCGAGCGCTTTGCCAACCAGGCCTTTGTAAAAAATGTCGGGTAGTGCGCTAGTTTTCTCTTTTTCGCCGGCGAGATCGGCTGACGGCGGCGAGCGGGGCTGCACCGTGACATTGTCAACCCGGTGGTCAATCGCGGGCGATGCATTCGAGTGATCCCGCAATCGATCGGGCAAGTAAGCATTGTCCACGTGTTGGCTGGCCGCGCTTCGCTCGGTGTAGTTACCTTGATAGACCGGTTCCGCGTCCGCATGGTATGACGAGGCCCGCGCGGCCTCTAATTGCGCTGCGTTTCTGAAATCCAGGGCCTGTTGAGTAGTTGCAACTCCGAGCGGCGCCGTTGCGCTCCGCGGGGAATGCGTGGACGCGACTTCAGTGCTTGAAGTTCTGGGTTTTTCCAGAATTGCAAGGCTGAGTTTTTGGTCCGGGAAAATCCGGTCTTGATTCGATATGTTGTTCAATTGTGCGATTTTTCGCGTCAATTGCGCGATTGCGTGTGTTGTGACTGTTTGATCGAGCGTTTTCAGCCTGGATTTGACGATGCCGGACAAAGTGTCGCCTTTGCGTACCTGATACCAGAAATTGGTCTTTGAGCCGCCGCCGGTGGCGTCGGCGTTTATGGCGGCAAAGTTTTCCAAGCGGAGGCGTGAAGCGTGCCTGTCAGGCACTTGGGATGCATCGTCTGGCAGGCGTAACGCTGAATTTTGGCGAATGATTGGCTCCGGTATCGCCGCTGATGATCTGTCGCCTTTCGCTCTTGAAAGTGCGGCTTTAAAGTCCCCATCGGAACGTTTGGAATCTGCGCGACCCTGGGCGTTGCTCAATATGCTGTTGCCGTCAATTTTCACTTGAGTGTGCGTTTATCGATGACATGGTTAAGCAAAAAAACTGCCGTTAAATGCTGGTTTATTTATTATTTATAGCGGTTAGTGAGGTATCAACATGCCGCTGCACCGTTGATGTCCAGCGCCAAAGCGATCTATTGACACATGCCTAAAAAAAGCAAATATCATGCCCGCGATGCTATTGAGGGTATCCCGAAGATTCAAAAAGTGGATGATTTTTTCGTGTCAGGCTTGTGCGTCGTGCGTCCGGCCGCGCCGGGCCGGCGCTTCACACGGGTCGGATAGAGTCGGGGCGGCCTGCTGCGAATCTGGATTTTACAGGTGCGTCGGAAAAAACAAGACAGACAAATGCCCTCGGGCGGCAGCGCCCGCATCCGTGAGTGCGTCTGCGTTCAGGAAAAAACGTATATCAGCACGACGCTGATCAAAACGAAAAATAACAGTATTGAAGAAGATCGGTCCTGGCCGTTTTTCTGCTTGCGGGGCTGCTTGGCCGGGGAGGGGGCACGCGTTTTGATACGATGCAAAATGTTTTGAATGATGACTGGTATCATGAATGCAATTTCTTCGCGTAGAAAATCATGGTGTCTTGATTTATGTCAACCGGCATGGACGAGAACGATGTTTCAATATATTCATTACTGACCACGTTTTGAATATCGCCCCTCCCGTCCAAGATATATTACCCGATCCAGTACGGCCGCGTCATTTAAAGAAACGCAGTGGCTTTGTGGGTTGGCGGGGCGTGGGTTTTTCAATCGCGCCGCTTAACAATACAAGTGCTCTCAAAGAAAACTGGAACAGATGCGCGACGATTCGAGGGCCTGGCTGTGGCGCTCATGACATGCGGGCTGCTGGTGCTGATTTGCAGTGCGATCGTTTTCTGGGAAAAAACCCCGATCAGCCTGCTGGCTTTGGGGGGCACTCTTGTATGCGCCGGAAATTTTCTGGCGCCGGATCCGGCAAGATCGACAAAATCCCGAGAACCCGAGCGCATGGGCTGAGCGGCCGCTGGGTTCCGCGCGGCCCGCGCGTGGTGGTTTCCCGCTAGGGGAAATGCACCCAGCCCGCCGCGAAGTGACCGTCGCCCTGCGATTCCGAGTCACTATTGCTTTCCCCGGATCTGGCGCTGTTCCTGTCCGGATTTTTGAAAAGTGTTGTATTCAAAAAATCGGCTGACGGTATGGCAAGCAATGCACCGGTTTTGAATGCGCTACCCGTGCCTTTGGAGTGTGCCTCGGGGTTCAGGCGGTGAACAAGCGTTGCCAGAAGATCTTCCCTGAGCGGCAGGTCGGCCCAATACCGGCGGATGATCGTTTTTGCCGATTCGCCGCGCTTGGCCGCGTGGCTCACAAAGCCAGTAATAGCGTTTTCGGCTGCGCATGCCGCTCTGGCTTTCTGGAAATCCATCACCAGTTTTTCTAGTGCGGCCGGCATTGATTGCGCTGCCTTGGTGCCGCTTGCGGGCCGCGCGACTTTGGGTGTCGTGCCGATCTCCGTCGTGGCACCGGCGGCCGGCGCGTCGGCGCCGCCCGCGAGCGGCGCTTGCATGCCGGCGAGAAGCGCGACCATTGCGGCGATAGCGCGCCGTGCTGCGCTTGTTGCTTGTGTGTGGCGTGATTTGGAATCTAGATGAAGAATTTGCATGGCACGATGGTCCGCTTGATGTACCTTTAAATGGGAAAGGCGACCCAGCGTCCGCCGGTATTGGCCGGGCGCGAACCTTGAATTCTGATTTTTGCCGAACTGCGGGAGACAGACTCGACTTCGGCCAGCATGACCGTTTGCAGCAGTTCTTCACCAAGTACGTTTGCCGGAAAGCGCGTTTGATCGACGATGACGAACTTGTCGTGCAGGCGGATGCCCGCTGTGGATCCCGCATTGATGAGGTGCTGACCATCCGCGAGCGCCGAGAGGTTAAAGAATACTGGTTCGCATTTCATGAGCATCCCGATTTTGCTGTCCCACTCCGAGACGGCACGCGCAATCGCCTCCTGAAGTTCCTGCGCCGGCTGGCGGTTCTGCATGCTGACCGGCGCGGCCGGAAGTTGCAGCAGCGCAGTATCGTTCCACACGGTTCTGTTGGTGGCGCTATCGATGAGTGTAATCGTCAGCGCCAGCCGGGGCGCTTCCGACGGCCCCATCAGACCGGCGAGCGCGCGAAATATGCCCGCGGCAGCGTTGGTATCGTTTCGCGCTTCGCCGGGTTGGCTGACGGTAATCCTGATCCGGTGCGGGGCTGATTGCCGCTGGCCGAAATTGACCATTTGGGCATAGTCGGATAGTTGTGATTGTTTCTGCAGTTGCCACGGACCCTTTCCGGCGAAAGCGGCTTCGACCTGCTTTTCGACGGCTTTGGCGACCTGCGCTAGCTGATATTGCGCGCTATGCGCATCTTTGGGCTGGTAATCGATCTCCAGCAGGGCCGGCCGCCGCAACCGCGCGTCCGGTAGGGCGCAGGTCTTGTTCGACGTGATTGCGGCGACCGCATCAATCACGACGGATTCCCGGGGCTTGCCGTTTTCGACATAGGCGTTGATGCGGATGCCCCTGACTTTCAGGTCGGAGGTGATCAGCGTGTGTTCGCGAAGACGACCCGATTCGTCGACCCAGGACATGCCGCGCACGCGGACTTCGGACTGCAGCGCGCGATTGAGCAGTGCATTGCGTATGGCCTCAATACGCGCCTCGGTATTTTCTGCGGCCTCGTTGCCGCCGACGTCAGCGGCGGATGCCGCGCTCGCCAGGGCAAGAAAAATGAAGCCAAGCCCCGCGGTCGCCGCTTTGTAGTCAGTGAACGCCACGGTCAGGGGTGCGCGCTGCCGTCTTTGTAAAACTGCTCGAGATAGAGCAGGCGAATGTCATTGACTACCGCGCCGTCAAGGGTCAGCGTCACTTCGTATGTATCGTTATTGATCGGCGTGATGTTGGCGAGAACCGCGCCATAGATCACTCCGTCGACCCGCGCACGGAACTTGTCGCTGGTGACTGCCATTTCGGCCACCGTGGTGGAGGCGTCAAGCCGTGTGCCATAGACCTGTTCTGCGAGATTTCGGTAAGCATCAAGTTTGGCTGCGCGTATCGCCAGCAGCCTTTGTTGCGCCGCCGATTTGTGGCTTTGAACGGAGATGACGGCGTAGCCGGTGGCGGCCAGATTGGCCGGCCGCGCGGTCGGACGCGGCGTCTCAGCCGCCTTGGGGGCGGCTGACTTTGCTGCGGCTTCGGCGGCCGCGGCACCGGTCTGGGGTTTGAGCGCGGTGCTCGCGCATCCCGCGGCAAACGGCAGTAGCAGCAATGCAAAAACGGAGAGGAAATTAAGTCGCATTTGTTGTTG
>CAZVDN010000094.1:0-7810 GCA_964625665.1 uncultured Streptomyces sp.
AGCCGATCGCCACCAGCGAGTACATCACGCCGGCGAGCAGCCCGCCGATCAGCAGAACCAGACAGGAGATCGAAAAGACAGCCAGTTCACTGACCTCGGTCATTTCAAGCGTTTGACTGAGCATCCAATCGTCTCCACAAAAGCCGGCGCAGCGGCCGGTGGCGCGTGCATTTCCGGCGCAGCATTTTCATCTGTCGGCAAAAGCATCATTTTTTTGACATCTCGATGGAAATGCGGTCCCACAGGTCACGCTCGAGCGGAGAAAACTCGGCGACCGCAGAATGCGCCGATTCCTTCTCCCCGACCGCCAGATTCAACTGGCAGATGCGCGACAGCATTTCCCGGTAACACTGGACCACCAACTGGGGCCGCGCGGCGATTTCCAACAGCGGCAGCGCAAACCCTCCGCCGCCCGGCGCATGCCCTCCACCTGAGGCCATTTCGTGTTCGCGCTTGGCGCGCTCCAGCAGCCGGTCCACTTCATCGTGGCTCAAATGCAGGCGCTTCGCCTCGGCATCGATGATGTCGCGCTCCTCTTCGGTGATCACGCCGTCGCCCATCATCTCAAGCATCTCTTTCTGCAGCGCCTCGCGCTCGATCCGCAATTGGTCACTGAAAGCGGACGAGAGCAGCGCCGCCGGAATCGCAAAAATGCCGATGCCGAGCAGCGCAAGCACGATGGTCATGGCACGCCCTGCCGGTGTCACCGGCGAGATGTCTCCATAGCCGACGCTGGCAAGGGTAATGACCGCCCAGTAAATCGAGGTCGGGATGTTTTCGAATTTTTCGGGCTGTGCTTCGTGCTCGAAGAGATAGCCAAGACTGGCAGTAAGCACCACGAGCAACAGCATGATGAAACACGAAGCCGCCATCACCGGCCATTCACGACGAATGACGACCAGCAGCGTCTTCGTTGCACCAGTGTAACGGGTCAGCTTGAGCAGCCGCAGCAGCCTGAAGACCCGCAAAAACCGCAGGTCGAACAGGTGATGCAGCAGGGCCTCCAGAAAGAACGGCACCACGGCAAGAAAATCGACCACCGCCATGCCGGACTTTGCGTAACGCAGGCGCCCGATCACCGGATGCCGGTTGGCAGGCTCCTCAACTACCGAATAGATTCGCATCAGATACTCTGCAGTGAATACACCTACCGCAATAGTATCGAGCACGACGAATTCGATATTCAGCAAAAAGTGCACTGATTCGACAGACTCCAGGACGACGGCCACGACCGATATCAGCACCCACGCCACGATGAAGGTGTCGAAATACTCGTGCAGCTTGCCACCGTGATCGCTCGGCCACACCAGTGCGTGGATTTTCTGCCTCAGGCTACGGCCTTTGTTCAGCGTCCGGAATTCGTTCCAGGCCGGAATAATCAGGCGGAACAGCTTGAGTATTCGCAGCAGTCGCAAGGCCCGCAGCACGCGCAGATCGACGTTGATGATTGCCGCGAGGTAGAACGGCGCGATGGCCGCAAGATCGATCAGCGCGAATGGACTGAAAAAGTACTTGAGGCGCGGCAGGCGCGCTTTGCTGAATTCGGAGTCCTCCGGCGCCAGATACCACCTCGCGAGATATTCGATGGTAAACACCGCAACCGAAATCACGTCGAACCAGTGGAACAGCTGACGGTTGGGCTCGACAATACCGGGTACTTGTTCGAGCAGCAGGGCGAACAGGTTACCGACGATCAGCAAGGCTATGAAATTCTCGATGGTCTTGTGGTAGTTACCCTCGATTGCAGGGTCTAATAGCCACGAATACAGCCACTTCCTGAGGGGCAGCTTGTCCGAAACCACGGTCTGGGCAATTTCAGTATTACTGTCGTGTGCGTTCATAGCTTGGCCTCACCGATCTTGATCGGAAACGATCCCTTGTCGCAAATCGTCACCCTGAATGCGAGTTCCTTCTCCAGCGGTCGACCGTCCTGCATCGGCGCGAACGCCGCGGGCTGACCTGGCGGAACCTTCAGCGCTTCCTCGACAACAATCGCACCCCGCGTCGCAATATTTTTGCGGTCGCACTTTTCGTTGAAAACAGCGTACTCATCGCTGAACGGATTAACATAGCCATGCAATGGGCCGCCCTCCAGAGCCAGAGCCTCTCGGCACGACTGCCAGGTCGCGGCGCCTGAGGCAACCGCGCCCTTCTCCGCAGATTCGCCAGCCTTGCACGGGTCCTTGATCGCCGAAGAAATTTCGCCGGCATTGGTTGAGAGGCTCTCGAACCACTGCAACATTTTCACGGCCTGCTCCTTGGCCGCCTCCGTACGCCGCGCTTCCTGCATGGAAATCCGGCCAAGAAATCCGACCAGCACCAGCGCCCCGACAAAAGTAAGAATGAACAGGAACTCCGAAATGGCAATCCCGGCTGATTGACGATGCCTGCTGCAACCCCTCATCCGTTTCCTCCTCTAAAAACATTTTTCAAGACCGGCGACAGAGAAGGGACGCAACGGCATTCCTGCCTCCGCAGCGCCTGCTCAATTGTTTGCACTGGGCGCCCCGCCTGATATCTTTTTAAGTTTGTTCATCTTTTGGATCAGCGTGGTACGTTGCAGTTGCAGCAATTCAGCCGTCTTGCTGACATTGCCGCCGGTTCGGCAAAGCGCCTCTTCGATGATGTTTTTCTCGAGATCCCCGAGATACTCTTTCAGAGCCAACCCCTCGCGCGGCAATAGCGATCCTCCATTTGCGATGCAGATGATGTCTTCCACTGGGTTGCGCCCGATCTCCCCATTTACGGCCTGCTCTGCGGGCACGCCGCGGGGCAGTTCCGCCACGGTACTCTCGGCGTGATCATCCTCAAACCCTTCCTCGAGCGCGGGCTCAAACAGCATTTTGCTGGGCAGCAGATCGCGCGGCACGCTGCGCAGGCGCAGGCGCTGCCCCGCGAACAGCACGCTCAGGCGATAGACGAGATTCGACAGCTCGCGGATATTGCCGGGCCAGGCATATTCGTGCAGTGCCGACCCCAGACAGTTTTCAAACACGACTGGGCGCGCGCCCTCGCAGGCATGCAGTGCGGCAAAATGTTCCAGCAGTGCGCGAATGTCCTCGGTGCGCTCGCGCAAAGGCGGCACTTTCAGCGGCAGCACGTTGAGCCGGAAAAACAGGTCCTCCCGGAAGCGGCCCGCTGCGCATTCGGCCTCCAGGTCCCGGTGCGTGGCGGCCACCACACGCACATCGACCGGTATCTGTCCCGCGCTTCCGACCGGATCAATCACGCCCTCTTGCAGCACGCGCAAAAGCTTGACCTGCATGTCCATCGGCATATCGCCGATTTCATCGAGGAACAAGGTGCCGCCGCTGGCCAGTTCAAAACGGCCCTTGCGGTCGGCGATTGCGCCGGAGAATGCGCCCTTGCGATGACCAAAAAGTTCGCTCTCGAGAAGGTCGCGCGGAATCGCCGCACAATTGATCGGCACGAACGCAGCTTTCGCCCTTGGAGATCCGTCGTGAATTGCCTTCGCCACGAGCTCCTTGCCAGTACCGCTCTCGCCGGAGATCAGCACGGTCGCCGTGGTTTTTGCGACCCGCGCAACCATCTCGCGCATCAGCCTGATGCGCGCGCTGCTGCCGATGATCTGTCGTTGCGCGGACGCCAATTTTCAAGCCAGCTTAAAAAGCCCGGCGCAGGCCGCGACCGCGAGCCTCCGTCGCGCAGCGGGGTCACGCCAAACCGCGTTTATCGTTACCATGATAGGCCTGATGCTACAAGCAATTTCTATTTGATTAAACGGCGCCATTGCCATATTTTATATATTTTTATTAATTATGGTATTTTTATCTGACAACGCCAGATTCGAAAATGCTGCATCCGACGCGCCACACAGCGCCGCCAGGTGCGTCAGCGGCCGCTGCGCAGCGCGAACCGCACTGCCGCCGTCTCGTCGATGCGCTTTTGCTCGAGGGCCAAGCGGCGCCGTTGCTGCGTTGCCGCATCACGCTCTTCCAGATGCGACCATTTCGCCGTGTTCAGGCGCGCCTGATCGTAGGCGCGCCTGGCATTGTCGATCGCCTCTTGCAGTGCATCGATCTGCTGTTGCAGCAGTTTCTGCAGGCCTTCGATGTGCAATATGAAATTATGGAAAATCGCGATATCGCGTCCGCCCTGTATGCGCCCCCCGCCCTGCACAAGCTGTTTTTCATAGTCTTCGCGCATTGCCAGCAGCCGCTGCTGACGCTGCATGCACAGCGCGTATTTTTCTCGTGCATCACGTAACGCGGCAAATGCCTTCACTTCATCCGCTTCAGACAACTTCCCGAGCAGCGGCCAGACGCGTTGTTTGGTTTCCATTTGCGTCGCCTCAAGCCGGGTGGCCGGCGAACGCCGTGAGCAAGGCGACGGCGGCACCGAGTTCGACCCCCTCGTGCATTTCCTGGCGCAGGAAACGCTCCATGTCGGGACGCCGGCTGATGGCCTCGTCGAGCTCCGCATTGGCACCGCTCTGATAGGCACCGACCTTGATCAGATCCTGGTTCTGCTGAAACAGCGTCCACAGACGCCGGAAGCGATTGGCCGCCGCCAGCGTCGCGCGGTCACAGATCGCCGGCATGATGCGCGAAATTGAACCGCTCAGATCGATGGCCGGGTAGTGCGCGGCATCGGCCAGACTGCGCGACAGCATGACCTGCCCGTCGAGCGAGGCGCGCGCGATGTCGACGATCGGATCGGCGGCATCATCGCCTTCCATCAAAACCGTATAGATCGCCGTCACCGAGCCGTGGCCGTTGCGGCCAACGCCGGCACGCTCGATCATCTGCGGCAGCAAGGCAAAAACCGAGGGCGGATAACCCTTCATGGTGGGCGGCTCGCCGACCGCGAGTCCGATTTCCCGCTGTGCGTGCGCCACCCGCGTCAGGCTGTCGATCAACAGCAGCACATTCAAACCCTGATCGCGAAAGTATTCCGCAATCAGGTGCGCGACGTTGCCGGCGCGCAGGCGCAGCACCGGCGACACGTCGGCGGGCGCGGCAATCACCACCGATTTGGCCAGCCCCTCGGGCCCCAGCGTCTCGCGGATGAACTCATTGACCTCGCGACCGCGCTCCCCGATCAGGCCAATCACCACCACATCAGCCTTCGTGTAGCGGGTGATCATGCCGAGCAGAACGCTCTTGCCGACCCCAGAACCTGCCATCAGGCCGATACGCTGGCCCTTGCCGAGCGTCAGCACGCCGTTGATGGCTTTGACCCCGACATCAAGCGGTTCATGGATCGGCCCGCGCTCCATCGGATTGAGCGGAAAACCCTGCAGACCCTGCTCGTCCTCGCACATCGGTGCGGGTTTACCGTCGAGCGGCGCGCAGCGCGCGTCCAGTACGCGGCCGAGCATGGCACGGCCGAGCTTCACCTTGAACGAACTGCCATGCACGGCAACGGTCGAACCCGGCCCGATGCCGGTCGGGTGCCCGTACGGCATCAGAAAAGTCGTCTTGTCGCTGAAACCGACCACTTCCGCTTCCACCATGCCGCCATCGGCAGTCCTGATGCTGCAGGTCTCGCCGACGGACGCAACAATGCCGCGCGCCTCCAGCATGAGGCCGACAATGCGTACGAGCGTGCCGGTACGGCGCGGTGCGCCGACCTTGATGCGCGCACAATCGCGATCGAACTCCGCTGCCATGTCCGGAAATTCCATGCCGCCTCAGCTTTTCTGTGTTACCGGCTGCGGGTCGCCTGCAGCGCCCGCGTGCAATGCCGTCGCCACCTCATCAAGGCGGTCCTGCATCATGTCCTCGATCCAGCCGTCATTGAATTCAACCCGGACACTGCCGGGCGCGAAAGACGCATCTTCGACCAGCGGCAGCCCGGCGCAACCCTCACCGCGCAATTTCCGGAACATCTCGACGTCATCAGGATGCAGATGGATGGCCAGAGGCCTGCGGTCTCCGGCGCCCGCCAGGCATTGATCAATCAGGCGCGAAACCGCAGCGCCCGAGGCCTGCAATTCGCCGCGCACCAGCTGCTGCGCCAGGTGCAGCGCCAGTTTTTTCAGGGGCGCAAAAAACGCCGCGCCATCGCTGAACGCGGCCGCGATCGAGGCCAGATAGGCGCGCATCGTCTCCCGTTCGGCATCGATCATCGCGGCAGCTTCGGCGCGTCCCGCCAGTCGGCCGGCTTCCACGCCCGCGGCGCGTTCAATCTCCATCAATCGCGCATGTTCCTCGCAGGTCATCATCGGGACCGCCGGCGGTGCCGGTGCGAACACCGCAGAATCCTGAGCCAGCTCGTCCGGCTGCAACGGTTCGTCTTTCTCCGCCGCGACCGCTGCAGATTCGGCTGTGATCGGACTATCCGTCTCAACGCCAGCCGTTTCTTGCACCTGCAGATCGGCCACGCCGTGCGGGTCGGCGTTTATCACGGCCGAACCGTCCACCTTGAGCTGCGTCAGTACAAAGTCGCGTTTGCCGCCCCCCTGCCAAATAGGCGCAAACGCAAGCGGTGCCGACGGCCGTTGCTCCTCCGCCCGCTTCTCATTCGACCGCTTCTCATCAGCCCGCGTGTCATCCGCATGGTCAGCCGCGCTGGCCGTCCACAGCGGCCTAAACGAAGTCATCGCCGCCGCCAGCCAGCACCATCTCACCAGTGTCCGACAGTTTGCGCGCGATGCGCATGATCTGCTTTTGCGCTTCCTCGACATCGGCGAGGCGCATCGGGCCTTTGGCCTCCATGTCATCGACGAACATCGAGCGCGCGCGCGAAGACATGTTATCGAAGAACTTGTTCTTCACGCCGTCATCAGCGCCCTTCAATCCGACCATCAGCAGGTCAGGCTCTACCGCGCGCATCAGCACCTGGATGCTGCGGTTATCGCAGGTGACCAGATTGTCGAAGGTAAACATGTTGTCCTGGATCTTCTGCGCCAGTTCCGAATCCATTTCGGTGACGCCGTTCATGATCCCGGCCAGCGGGGTCGTCTTGGTGAAATTCAGGATCTTGGCGGCGGCCTTTACACCGCCAAAACTCGAGGAACTGCTCGACGAGCTCGAAGAAAACTGCTTCTTCATGATGTTCTCAAGCTCGAGCATCGCCGACGGCGGCACCGTATCGAGTGTGGCAACGCGGGAGACAATCTCCGGTCGCGCATCGGGCGGCAGAAAATTCAGCACGTCGGCGGCAACGTCGGAATCGAGCACGGACAAAATGATGGCGACGATCTGCGGATGCTCGCCGCGTATCATGTCGGCAATCGAGCGCGCGTCCATCCAGCGCAATATTTCAAGCCCTTTGCTTGAATTCCCCGGCAGGATACGGCCCAGCACCGACGCCGCCTTGTCGTCGCCCAGCGCCCGCTTCAATACCGTCTCAACATAGTCGGTCACGCCGAGGGCAAGATTGGTCTGCTTCTTGATGGTGGCAATGAATTCATCGAGCACCGCACTGATGGCCTCCTGCGACAGGTCTGCCACCGACACCATCGCCGCACCCAGCGGCTGCACCTCCTTGGGATTGAGGTAGCTGATGATCTTGGCCGCCTCCTGCTCGCCGAGCAGCAGCATCAACACCGCGGCGCGCTGGATATTGGTCAGCTGCGCAAGCTCCTGCTGCAGCTTCTCGCCGTTCTGGCCGTCCTGGGGAACAGCCGGCATGGCCGTTTCAGCAACTGCGTTCTTGTCCGCCCCTGGTGCGGGTGCTTCTTTTGTCTTTGCCTCGGCCATGATGTTTATCCGTTTTTACCCGAAGGTCCTTCAATCATTTTTTTCATGACGGTGGCGACCCTGCTCGAATCCTCGCTGCCGAGGATCTCACCGGATCTGCCCCTGCGCCTGGGGATAGAGGGGGTTCCAGGCGCCCCAGCCCT